>NZ_PREY01000002.1:0-362344 GCF_002959955.1 Burkholderia sp. BE12
GGGCGGGCTGGGCCGAGGCGGCGCGCAGCCAGCCGGTGCCGACAAAGGCGGCGGTCAATCCGATGGCGCGCAGCAGCGAGCGTCGATTCATCGCGGTTCCTGTTCTGTATTCGAGACCACCTTACATTAGCCTGCCGGTACGCCCGCCGGGTTACGCGGGCGGTCAAGGCTGTTACCGAGTGTCACGGCAGGCGCGAACCGCCTTTCCCTTTCTGACGGCTGACGGGATCTCGCGGTGACACGCGCGTGGCCCCCGTTTAGGGTCGACGGGGATGTTTTTAGATGCGGGACGGCCAATATTCGAGGTCGGATTAGGTACAAATTTCCGATTTGGGGTGCTGAACCGAATCCGTTTGTTGTTTCTATGCAACCGTCAAGACGATGACATGTAAGAATGGTGCGATGAAAGCCTCCAAAAAGGCCCCGTCAAGAAGTCAAAAACAAACGTTAAAACAAATACTTATGACGCGGCCCCACTTTCATTATTTCTAGTTCTGGAAAAGCTTATTTCTTTATTTGCGGATCGCTCCCCTAGGGTACACCCCTAAACTCACGGTTCCCAAACGGGCAACTATCCGGGCGCCGCCAGCAGGACCGATGGCGCTCCCGGGCGGTTGAAGACCGTTTATGAACAAGGTCGCGAGACCTGCCTCTTTTTAGAAGGGAGCTCCACGAATGAACAAGACTCTGATCGTTGCAGCAGCTGCAGCATCGTTCGCTACCGTCGCTCACGCGCAAAGCAGCGTCACGCTGTACGGCGTGCTGGACGCAGGCATCACCTACCAAAGCAACGTCCAGCCGGCACTCGGCCAAGCTGGCAAGTCGCGTTGGTCGATGGGTTCGGGCGTTGACCAGAGCCGCTTCGGCCTGCGTGGTTCGGAAGACCTCGGTGGCGGCCTGAAGGCAATCTTCACGTTGGAAAGCGGCTTCAACATCGGTAACGGCCGCTTCGCAAACGGCAACGGCGGCATGTTCAACCGCCAGGCTTTCGTTGGCCTGTCGAGCCAGTACGGCACGGTCACGCTGGGTAAGCAGTATGACGCAACGCAAGACTACCTGGCGCCGCTGACGGCAACGGGCTCGTGGGGCGGCACGTACTTCGCGCACCCGCTGAACCTCGATCGCCTCAGCACGAACGGCGACGTCGCAGCGAACAACACGATCAAGTTCACGAGCGCGAACTACGCTGGCCTGCAATTCGGCGGCACGTACTCGTTCTCGAACAACACGAACTTCGGCAACAACCGTGCGTACAGCGCAGGTGCTGCATACCAGTTCCAAGGTCTGAAGCTGGCTGCTGCATACTCGCAAGCGAACCTGGGTGACGGTACGAACGCAAACGGCGCGACGTCGTCGGTGATCGGTGGCATCGCTAGCCAAGGCCGCGTCCGCACGTACGGTGCTGCTGCTGGCTACGCATTCGGCCCGGCACAAGTCGGCGCTGCATGGACGCAAGCACGCCTCGACAACAACGCAGTCGGTCTGGGCACGCTGCGCACCGACAACTATGAAGTCAACGCAAAGTACAACCTGACGCCGGCTCTCGGCCTGGGTGCTGCTTACACGTACACGAACGCGAAGATCAACAACGGCAGCACGCACTGGAACCAGTTCGGTCTGCAAGCTGACTACGCACTGTCGAAGCGCACGGACGTCTACGCACAAGCTGTGTACCAGCGTGCAGCGAAGAACGGCATTGGCGCGTCGATCTACAACGGCGACAACAGCACGCTGCCGAGCTCGTCGATCAACCAAACCGCAGCAACGGTTGGTCTGCGTCACCGCTTCTAAGCGTGACGGGCGGGGTAACCCGCTTCGCAGCATCGAAAAGGCGCCTTCGGGCGCCTTTTTTTCGTCTTCCGAATGCGATGACGGGAATCCGGATCGTCCGGACACAAAAAAGCGAGGCCGGTGCCTCGCTTTTTTCGTTCTGCGCCCGCGTCGCGGCGCTGGTTGCCGATGGCTCAGCGCGTGTATTCGCCATTGGCTTCCGGCTGGAACACGATCTCGGCAACCTTCATCAGCTTTTCGGCGCCGCTCGGCTGCATCACCTTGACCATCTGGCCGCGTTGCGTACCCAGCAGCGCCATGCCGACGGGCGAGAAGACGTTCAGGCGCCCGAGTTCGAGGTTGGCGGCGTCCGGATAAACGATCGTCCAGGTAGCCTGTTCCTGGGTTGCTTCGTCGAGCAGCGTGATTTGCGAGTTCATCGTGACGACGTTCGCCTTGATGGCGTCGGGCTGGACGATATCGGCGCGTTCGAGCAGCGTGTCGAGCATCGTCTGAAAGCGCGGGTTGTGCTCGGCGTGCTTTTCGAGGCGAGCGACGTCGAGTTCGGTCAGCTGGTAAAGGCGTTGTTTCATGGTGGTTCTCCAAATGATCGGCAGGGGCAGGCGTGGCGTGCCTATGAGGATCGCCCGGAGCCTGTCTAACCTGGCTCCGGGTGGAGACCGAGCGGTCAGATCAGGCGCCGGGCAGGGGCGAGCGGCGCCTGGGCCGTGCGTCGAGCGAGGGGATGCGCCGGCTGGCCGGCGCGCGCGCGCACGCCGGCCGGGCCGGACGTTGAAACCGAAGGGGGCGTGAGCGCGTACATGGTGGATGGACTATCGACTGGCGAATAAAACCTTACGATTCTACAACACAACCTTCCGGCCATGTGATCTGACTGTTGGCCTTTCGTCAGCGATTGTTGTGTAGATGAAGCAAGTTGCAACGGCCCTGTCCGGAAACAGTGGGCGATTTTTTCCAAAAACGCAACGCTGTATATTCAAACTAAGGGTTTCCCCTTGGAATCGCGCGCACTACACTGAATTCAATCGCTTCAGACAGAGTCCTGCCGAGGCGACGTCAAAAGAGAACATATTCCGGAGGTAAATCATGAAGTCGATCATCTACGCAGCCATCGCCGCATCCGTCCTTGCCGCTCCGATTGCATCGTTCGCGCAGTCCGAGCAGGGGTTGACCCGCGATCAGGTCAAGGCCGAACTCGTGCAACTCGAGCAGAACGGCTACAAGCCGCTGGCGAGCGATTCGCAATATCCGAGCAACGTCCAGGCCGCCGAGCAGCGTATCCAGCCGAACCAGCCGATGCTCGCGCAAGCGGACACGAGCGGTTACGGTGCCGTGGCGACGGGTGCCGCGCAAGGCGGCCGCCGGGCGACGCGGGAAGCGCCGAATCCCGTGAACTCGGTCTACTTCGGTAACTGATTGAACGTTCGCCGGGTCTGCCCGAGCGCACCGCTGAATTGACGAGACGCGCGCCGGTGGCGCGCGTCGTTCGCCCGCAGGAGCAGAACCTCCGTCGCCGCATGCCGGCGGCTTTCCGCCCAGACGCTGATGCGTTTGGGCCTTTTTTGCTGGGGCGAATCAGGCGGACGTGACGGTGGGCGTGCCGTGGATATAGTGTTCGAGCTGGCTGATCGTGAACTGCTGATCGGCAATCACGCTCTTCACGAGGTCGCCGATCGAGATGATGCCGATCAGCTTGCCGCCGTCGAGGACGGGCAGGTGGCGCATCCGGTGCTGAGTCATCAGCGCCATGCACTCGTCGGTGGATTGTGACGGTTCGACGTAGCGCACCTTCGCCGTCATGATTTCCTCGACGCGGGTGGCTTTCGACGAGCGGTCCTGCAGGACGACCTTGCGCGCGTAGTCGCGCTCGGTGACGATGCCCGCAATGTCGTCGCCGTCCACGACCAGCAGAGCACCGATGCCTTTTTCGGCCATCAGCTTGATGGCGTCGTAGACGAGATCGGTCTTCGTGACGGTATAGATGGTGCGGCCCGAATCCGGCTTGGCCTTGAGAATCTGCGCGACAGTCGTGCTCATTCGCTTTCTCCGTGTGCAGGTCGATGCAGGGCAGGCGGGGCGTGATGCGCGTCACCCGGTGAGCCCAGTATAGCCGGGCGGGCGGCGGCAGTCGCGTGACGTTTCCAGATTAGCGGTAAACTCCCGTCACGCACCATCCACACAACTCCTACATTCCTGAACGTTTCGATTGAATTCATGATGTCTTCGCGTCCCCAATCGCCCACGCCGGGCAATGGCCAGGCCGACGAGTGCGTGACGCTCGTTGCCACCGCGTCGCTGCCCACGCGCTACGGTACGTTCACGTCATACGCGTTTCGCGTATCGGGCAGCGATGCCGAACATCTCGCGCTCGTGATGGGCGACGTGACCGGCGAGCAGTCCGTGCTGACCCGGCTGCATTCCGAATGCCTGACCGGTGACGTGTTCGGCTCGTACCGCTGCGATTGCGGCGAGCAACTCGATCTCGCGTTGCGTTACATCGCGGCCGAAGACCGCGGCGTGCTGCTGTATCTGCGCGGCCATGAAGGCCGCGGCATCGGCCTGAGCAACAAGATCCGCGCGTACGCGCTGCAGGAGCAGGGGCGCGACACCGTCGAGGCGAACCTCGATCTCGGCCTGCCCGACGACGCCCGCGAATACGACTCGGCCGCTGCGATCCTGCGCATCCTCGGCGTGACGTCGGTGCGGCTGATGAGCAACAATCCGAAGAAGTTCGATACGCTCGTGAAGCACGGTATTCCCGTCTGCGAGCGTGTGGCGCTCGCGGTGCCCGTGCGCGAGGAAAACGAGCGTTATATCCGCACGAAGCAGACGAAGTTCGGACATTACTTCGAAGAAAACGAGTAACCAGAACGGGCGCGCCGGCGCCCGTTTCTCGTCATCTGTTTGTCCGATCGTCGCCGATACAAGCGACGATCTCGATTCCCTCCTCATTCGTTCCAATTCCGATTCCGGATCCGTGACATCAGCTGCATCGCGCGCGGCGTCCGTCCATTCCGTACTCCCGTGACGATCACGCCATCGAGTCGATGCAGAACGCCGACGCTGCGTCGTTGGCGACCCGCGAATGCGGACGTGTTACCGCCCCCGGCAGCCACGCCGGCTCGTAACGGCTCACGCGCGTTTGACTGTCAGCGCCACGTGCCGTTCTGCAACACGATCCGGTAGCCATCGGCATCCTCGAAGGTCTGGCCTGATATTTCCCAGTACGGATTGAACGACGTCACCGGCATGAAGCCGTGTGCGGTCGCGCGCTCGCACGCGGCTTCCCATTCCGGACGATCGGGCAGGTAGAACACGATCAGGTCTTCGGGCGTCGGCGACGGCGCGATCGGATGATCGGGGCAGTGCGTGAACTCGAAGTGATAGTCGAGGCCTTCGCGTCCGAGCATCACGCCGGAAAAGCCGTCGTGATCTTCGAAGCGCGCCAGTACCGACAGATCGAGGGCGTCGCGATACATGCGCTCGGTGCGGGCGAGGTTACTGACCGGGCGGGCAATGCGCAAATGGGCGTGCAAGGTGACCTCGGCGGGAAGTGGCGGGCCGGTCAATGATAAGCCGGCCGATCCCGATTGGGCGACGCGAGCGGATCGTGTTTCCGGCGATACTCGTCGTATCGAACGATATCGATTCGGCCTGACCAAACGGATCGAATTGTCGAGCCTCGTCTCGCGAAAGAAAAAACATGACGCTTCTCGATCCAGTGTGTGCACGCCGCGTCGCAGCGGCTACTCATCTGCACAACATTCGAATTCATGTGTTCCGCAGCGTCTGCCGCACGACGCGCGGATACGCGCATGCCGGTAGGGAGATGACGAATGGGTAAGCCCGATCTTCGTCGGCCGATTACCGGACCGTATCGTCAGTCGCGATGGGCGGCCGGACTCGAGGCTGCTTTCGGATGGGTGGCAAAGGGGACGTTGATACTGGCCGGGCTCGCGGTGGTCGTGTTGGCGGCGCTGACGGGCGACGTTGGCGCCGTGACGGACCTGCCGTCGACCAGGAAGGGGTGGTTGTACCTGCTGCTGATAGTGGTCGTGGCGGTCGTGCTGATATGTGCGGCGCTTCACTATTGGCCACGCCCAGCCGGCGCGCGTCCGACGGGCTAGCCGGAACGGAAAATGATGTGGCCCCGCAATCCACGCAGGCAATAAAAAAGCCCGCTGCTTGAGCGGGCTGAATCCATGTTTGGAGACATGGAGGAGACAGACGTAAATTTAAGGGAAAACCCGGACGCTTGCAAGCCCTTCGTTGTATCCGCACAACCTGCCCGCGCGCGGCATGCCGCATGGCGGTGCGCGGCATGGCCTCATTCACATGCCGGCACCCCGTGCGTGCGCCGCGAACGCGCCGAACCGCTCTTGCGCGACGGGCAGCGCGTATTTGCTGCGCATCTCCGTCTCGATCCATGCACATGCCTCGCGCGCGCAGTCGGTCAATGCGTGCCGCGTCGCATGCCCGTCGATGTGGTAGACGAAACGCACGCCGACTTCGTCATCGTCAACCTGTCGTTCGAGCTGATTGAGCTGCAGTTGCGGCCCGTGCTGTTGCGATAGCGCGCGTAGTTCGTCGAAGTGATATTCGAGCCAGTCGGCGAAGAACAGCGCGTCGCTGTGGCACGGCAGGCGGAAAGCCGCGCTGCGCGACGGGCGCGCGGCGGGTTCGCCGGCCGCCGCATGCGGCTCGCGGTCGATCGCGATGGGCAGATCGACCGGCGCGAGCGGATGCCGGATCCGCCGGTACGGCTCGCGATCGCGCAACGCGTGCCACAGCAATTCGTCGCCGGCGGCGCCAGACGGCTGCATCGTCAGGTCGTGCCGGCCGTCGCCGGTCGCGAGGATGTCGCGGATCACGAGGCGCAGCGAGCACAGCGGCTCGTCCGCGACCAGCAGGGTGGCCGGGCGCGGCAGCCCGCACACGAGCGGCGCGGCGCCGGCGGCACGAAACACGAGCCCGCGGCGATCGAGCCGCACGAGCGGCAACGGCCTGGGAAACGACGGATAGGCGACCGCGATGCGGGCGCCGCTGGTGCTCGTCAACCCGGGCATCATCGCGCGAAAGACCTGGGACTGGTCCACGTTGATTCTCCTTCGTTACGATGCCGCCCGGACGGAAACGTGCGTTCCGGCTCAGGCGGCGATAGCTGGCCGGGCGGCTAGCCCCGGCTCGATTCCTAATGCCGCAAACGTTTGCGGATCGATGTCGATCCAGCACGCGACCACCAGACGTCCGTCCACCTGCTTCGGCGGGCCTGCACGGTGCGCGTGTATGCCGATCCGGCGGAACAGCCGCTCCATGCTCGCGAACGTCACGCCGATCAGCTGTCGCGCGCCGAGCTGCGCCGCGCATTCGACGACGGCAGCAAGCATCGGGCGCACGGCCCACTCGGCGTTGCCCGGGCCGCCTTCGTCGTCGGTCGCCGCGAAGCGGGACAACTCCCACACGGCGGCCGATTGCGGCAGCGGCATGTCCTCGGCGACCAGGTCGGCGAACAGCGACTTCAGCAGATACGGGCGCGTCGTCGGCAGCAGGCGCGCGCATCCGCACATGTCGCCGTCGGCATTTCGCGCGAACACGTAGACGGTGTCGTCGCGATCGAACTGGTCACGCTCGAAACTTTCGTTCGCCGATGGGAGCGCCCAACCGAGCTGTTCGACGAACACGCGGCGCCGATAGCGCCCGAGATCCACCGCGAGTTCGTGTGGCAACCGCCCTTCCTCGTGAACGAAGGTCTGCATGGATGTCCTCGGATCTGTGCTTTTGTATGCATCCATTACAGCGCGCGGCACGAGGAGCCTGTAACTGGTAACTCTTACAGGGTGACGGCGTAAAGACGCCATTTGCGTGGTGGTAACGGTTTCTTGATCGACGGGATTGAAAACCGGACCGCTTTTGCTTATAAAGAGCGCCAGTCTCGCAAAATCGTCAGAGGAATGCGCGGCCGGTTGTCACTGAAGCGTCGGACCGGCATGATAGGCGTCGTTGTGCCCGAGCAGAGCCGACGCGACCGCGGCAGGCCAGTCGATGGCGGCGAGCCGCGCGGCGAGCGCGGCGGCCGTGCGGAACATGCCGATGTCGGCGCCCCTGGCGTCGATGGCCATCACGTTGCTGCGGACGTCGCCGCCCGCGATCACGAACGTGCCCGTCGCGCGTTCGAGGTACCAGTCCCAGCCGACCGTCACGTATGCGACGCCGGCACCGGCCGCGCGATGCCATTCGGTATAGCCGGCGAGGCGGGCGTCGATCGCGTTGTCGCGCAGTTCGGCCAGCAGCGAGGGATCGAGGCCGCTCGCGACATGGTCGAGCACGAGCGTGGCCAGTGCGCCTTCTGACAGGCGTACGTAGCCGTCCGGGGACGGGCCGGGGACAGGGTGCAGCAAGGGTGAGGTCATGCGCGGAATGTATCAGCCTCGAACGGGTGCTGGAACCTGACAAGTATGACAGCGTGACGTTGTCGGAGAAAGAATGGAACTGCGCTGGCAGGATGCCTATCAACAATTCAGCGCCGCGGAAGACGAGCAGCAGCTCTTCCAGCGGATCGCCGCCTATTCCAAGCGGCTGGGATTCGAATACTGCTGTTACGGCATTCGCGTACCGTTGCCCGTTTCGAAGCCGGCGGTCGCCATCTTCAATACCTATCCGGGCGGCTGGATGGCGCACTATCAGGCGCGGAACTATATCGAGATCGACTCGACGGTCCGCGATGGCGCGCTCAGCACCAACATGATCGTCTGGCCCGACGTCGATAACATCGACCCATGCCCGCTGTGGCAGGACGCGCGCGATTTCGGACTGTCGGTGGGCGTCGCGCAGTCGAGCTGGGCGGCGCGCGGCGCGTTCGGCCTGCTGAGCATCGCCCGTCATGCCGACCGGCTGACGCCGGCCGAGATCAACATGCTGACGCTGCAGACGAACTGGCTCGCGAACCTGTCGCATTCGCTGATGAGCCGCTTCATGGTGCCGAAGCTGTCGCCCGCGGCGGGCGTCACGCTGACCGCGCGGGAGCGCGAGGTGCTGTGCTGGACGGCCGAGGGCAAGACCGCGTGCGAAATCGGCCAGATCCTCAGCATCTCGGAGCGGACGGTCAACTTCCACGTGAACAACATCCTCGAGAAACTCGGCGCGACCAACAAGGTCCAGGCGGTCGTCAAGGCGATCTCGGCCGGGCTCATCGAAGCGCCCTGACGTGACGTGACGTGATGCGACGGCGGCGCCGGATGCGGCGGCCGCCGTCGCGGCTCATTCCATCATCGGCTCCGCTTCCTTCGCGGTCCAGCTCACGCTGGAAATGCTTTTTTCCATGCTCATCCGGCTCGCGATCTGCTCGAGCTTCTGCTGATCCTTCGGATGCAGCTTCAGCGTCGCGGTCACCTTCAGCCGGTCTGGCTGCTCGGGTACGTCCTCGCTCGTGAGGCTCTGGAACGACAGCGGCTTCGCATACATCGCGTTCGACAGCAGCGTGCGGATGTGCACTTCGTCGGCGGCGAGGCAAATCACGGTGATCTGGTATTCGCGCACGAGGTCGGCATTCGAGACGGGCGTCGCGTTGATGGCCTGGCTGACGCCGCGCAGCACCGTATTGGTGAGCAGCACGACGCCCGTGCCGGCGAGCGCGGGCACGTAGTGACCGGAGCCGGACAGCACGCCGACGGCGGCCGAGCACCACAGCGTCGCGGCCGTGTTGATGCCCTGGATCGAACCCTTGTCGCGCATGATCACGCCCCCGCCGAGAAAGCCGACGCCCGACACGACGTACGCGGCGATCTGCGTGACGCCCGCGACACCGTTGCCGGTCAGCACGCCGAGCGTGACGAACAGGCACGCGCCGCTCGCGACGAGCGTGATGGTGCGCAGGCCGGCCGTGCGCTGGCGCATCTGGCGCTCGAGGCCGATGGCGACGCCGCAGGCGAACGCGGTGAAAAGACGGAGTGCGAAATCGAAAGTCATGGTTGTCCTGCCGTGCAAGAAGCGCATGCCGGCTCGTGTCGCCGCGGCGCAGGCCGAAGGCGACGCGGCGATGGCCGTCATCGCGCGGTACTGTACCGCGCGAATGCGTCATTCAATGTGAAACGGATGGCGTGCGGCTCGCGGAACGCGAGCCGGGGCAGGAGAACTGCGGCGGACAGGCGTTCAGGCGGCAAGCGGCGCACGCAGCGGAGTGCTGCAACTGTCCACGATGGTTCCTGAAGGAAGAATGGGCGGCATTCTAGTGGGCGGCGCGCGCCCGCGTCAACCGCCTTGCGGCGGCGCTACCGCGCCGAGCCGATCGTGCCCGTCGCGAGCGCGAGCGCGGCGGCGGCCGACAATGCGCCGGCATAGCTGTCGACTTCCGCGTTGCGCGCGGCGAGCAACTGGCTTTGCGCGATCGTCGCGTCGGTGACGGAGCCGACGCCGTTCCGGTACGCGGTCAGCGCCGCGTCGTAGCTCGTTTGCGCGGCATCGACGAGCGCCTTCGCGGCATCGTGCGACGCCAGGCTCGTCTGCACCGCGTTCTGCGCGGCGACGACCTGGCGCACCGCTTCCTCCTTGGTCCGCGTGAGGCGCGCGGATGCGCTTTCCGCGTCGTTGCGCGCCTGCATCAGCACGGCCGAGCGCAGGCCGCCGTCGTACAGCGGGATCGTCACGCCGAGGAACACGCCGCCGCCGTAGCGGCTGCCGTTCAGGTTGACGGTCGGCGCCTGGTCGCCGATCGCGGGCAGCGCGGAGATGGCCGTGCCGCCGCTCGCATACGACGTCGACGCGGACAGGAAGATCTTCGGCATGAACGCGGCTTGCGCCGCCTTGATCTTCGCGCGATTGGCCTTTTCGACCGCGAACGCGCCCTGCAGATCGGGACGGCGCGCGATCGCGTCCGACACGATCGCGTCGACCGACGAACCGAGCGCGGGCGGCAGCGACCGCTTCGGCAGCGCGGCGATCGTCGGCTTCGACAGCGGCGAGATGCCGAGCGCGGAGACGAGGGCGAGGTAGCTGTCGCTTTCGGCGCCGTTCGCCTGCACGAGCGCGAGGTTCGCCTGCGCGCGGTTCTGCGTCGCCTGGGCGAGCTCGACGACCGTCCCGACGCCGTGCTTGAGCCGCGCGCGGGACGCCGCGAGGATCGCATCCGCGTTCGCGAGGCCCTGTCGTGCGCTGAGGGCGCGCGAGCGTGCGGCGTCGTAGCGGTAATAGGAGACCGTCACGTCGTGGATGACCTGCTGGTGCACGGCCGTGAACGCGACGTTGGAAGCGATCGATGCCTGTTCGGCCGCTTCGACGCGCGCCGCGCGGCCGCCGAAATCGAACAGCAGCCATTGCAGCGACAGCGCCGAAATCGTGCCGTGCACGGTGGTGTTGCTGGACGAATCGCCGAGGATCGTCGACGTCGAGCCGTGGTTCGCCTGGTACGCGCCCATTGCCGTCGCCGACAGGCGCGGCAGATACGCGGACTTGGCGAGGCCGACCGCGAGCGCCGCGTTGCGCGCGTCGTTCCATGCGATGCGGGTCAGCGGGTTCGCGGATTCCGCGAGATCGATCAGTTCGGGCAGCGTGTACGCATGCGCGGCATCGAGCGCGGCCGGCGCCGAAACCGACGCGAGCGCCGGCGATGCAGGCAGCGTGTAGTCGTGTGCACCTTGCGCGGAAGCGCGCGGCGGCGCCGCCACGATGTCGCCCGCGGCCGACGTTTGCGGCTGCCACGGGCGGTCGGACGCCTCCGGCGCCAGATCGATCGACGACGTCGCGCAGCCGGCCAGCGCGACGGCGGTCGCGAGGGCGGCGGCGGCGATCGAGGCGGCCGGCGGTTCAGGTAGACGCATGAGGGGCGGGCTCCTTCGGTGTGGCTTGACGGGCGGCGTCGGCGATATGGGCGAGCCGCGTGTCGATCAGGTTCAGCAGCGCGTCGCGCGCGGGGTCGGTGGGGGCGGCGCCCGACGGTGCCGTCGGGGCATTCGTGCGGGGCGCGGTCTCGTCGTCGCCCGGCGCGGTCACACGCGCGAGTCGCGCGCCGATCGCCGCGTCGCCGGGCTTGCGTTCGGCGAGCAGGAACAGCGGGCCTTCGATCGCACCGAGTTCCGCGAGCGCGCGCCGCCGGGTGGCGAGCCACGTCGCGGCCGGCCGCACCCACGACGGTTCGTAATGGATCAGGCCGAGTTCCTGCGAGATCGCGCCGTGGCGGGCGAACGCTTCGGCGGCCAGCGCGCGCCGTTCGGCCGGCTGCGCGATCTGCGCCACGCGGCGCCACTGGTCGAGCAGCGCCGCGAGCGTCGTGTCGATCTGCTTGGCGATGCTGACCGGCCAGATGCGCGTGAACACGAGATACACGACGACGTTGCCGAGCAGAATGCCGATCGTGCGATCGCGCGCGAGCGTCAGGTCGAAGCCGGGGCCCGCGCCCTGGATCACGCACAGGAAGAACGCGAACGCGATCTGGAAACCCGCGTACGCGATGCGCGGCGATCCGAACGCGACCCACGCGGACAGCCACGCGCCGGCGAAGACGAGCGCCATCAGTTCGCCGATCGACGACAGCGACGGGACGACGAACACGAGCGCGGCGGTGCCGATCAGCGCGCCGACGATGCAGCCGGCGATGCGCAGCGTGAGCTTCTCGACCGTTTCGGCCGTCGAGCCGAGCGATACCATGTAGCAGGTGATGAAGCAGGTATGGATGCCGGACCAGTCGAGCTGCGAGTACAGCAGGTAGCAGAACATGGCGGCGGCCGTCGTCTTCAGCGCATAGCGGATGTGGTCGGGGTTGGTACGCGCGTCCGGTGCGAAGAAGCCGCCGCGCGGGGCGGGTGGTGCGGTGGCTTCCGCCGGTTCGTCGGCGGCGCGGGTGTCGGCGGTATCGGCGGTGTCGGCCGATGCGTCGATTGCGGGCGGTTGCGCGAACTGCGTGATCGCGGCGTGCAGGTCCGTCGCGACGACGCGCGCGAGCGGCGGCAGTGCATCGGCGGCCGGCAGCGCGAGCGTCACGTCGACCGGATAGCCGCCCTGTTCGAGGATCGCGGCCATCTCGTCGAGCGTCGTCGCGATCGGCGTGGCGAATGCGTCGGGCAGCCGCGCTTCCGGTTCGCGATCCGCAAGCGCGACCGCGACGAGCAGCGCGGTGCTCGACGCGACGGCCTGCCGCAACGCGATGACATCGGCGCCCGACGACGAGCCTTCGAGCTTCGACAGCTTGAGCCACGTGAGCAACTGCTTGTCGCCTTCGCGCAGGCTTGCGTCGAACGCGGCGCGCGCGTCGTCGTCGCCGCGCAGCCGCCGCGCGGCGAGCCGCAGCCGCTTCGCGAGCTGCGCGTGCGCGAGCGTGCGCGGCGACGGCGCGATCAGCAGGTTGACGACGATCGCCACGCCGACCGGGATCGCGACCATCAGCCATGCATAGAGCAGCGCGCGCGTTGCCGCTTCGCCGACCGGCGCCAGGCCGAGCTGGTCGAGCCCGAAGCCGACGATCATCGCGAGGATCGCGCCGATGGGGCGCAGCTTGCTGGCGGACGTCAGGTAGAGCAGGCCGACCGACAGCACGGCCATGCACGCGACGCGCAGCACCGAATACTCGATGCTGAAGATCGCGACGCCGATCACGAGCGCGATCACGAGCGTGACGAGCAGCAGCATGGCGACCGCGAGCAGGGCGCTCGTCACGCGATCGGCGCGATTCAGGAAGAACACGACATACGCGGAAATCGCGGCTTCCGGCGTGCCGTATCCGCTCGTCACGAGCACCACGAGCGCACAGATCAGCGCGACGCGCACGGCCATGGCCGCGCGCCCCGGAAACGTCGCGAGCAGCCGCAGGACTTCGCGCGGGCCCGGCGAGCGGACCTCAGCGGCAGGCTGAGCCATGCCGGACCTCGACGATCGCGCTCGCGCCGACACGCACGAGCTTGCCGTCGGGTTCGTCGAGCTTCACGCGCACGGGGAAGCGCTGCGCGACGTGCACCCAGTTCACCGAGCGCTGCACGATCGGCAGCGAGCGCGGCAGGTTGATGCGGTCGCTGTCCGCGATGCCGGCGCCGATGCCGACGACCTTGCCCGTCATCGGGCGGTCGCGGTCGATCATCGAATAGACGGTCGCGCAGTCGCCGACCGCGATGCGGTTGAGCGACGTCTCGCGGAAATTGCCGACCGCGAACCATTCGCTCGCGTCGATCAGCGTGAAGATCGACTGGTTCGGCGCGAGGGTTTCGCCGGGGAGCACGCTCAGGCCCGTCACGAGCCCGTCGTGCGGCGCGCGCACGACCGTATCGTCGAGCGCATGCTGCGCGCGGGCCAGCGCGGCTTCGCGTGCATGCAGCGTCGCGATCGCGTCGGCGTCGTCGCCGATCGTCTGCGCGGACGCGCGCTGCTGCTCCTGCGCCTGCGCGAGCGAGACGGACGCGTCGCGCTGGCGCACCTTCGCCTGGTCGAACTGCTGCGCACTGACGTAGCCCTGCGCGGCGAGCGGTGCGAGCCGGTTCACGTCGCGCGTCGCGAGATCGTGGTTCTGCGTCGCGCGCTTGACCTGCTCGGCGGCGACGGACGCGTTCGAGCGCTCGCCGATCAGCGAGCGGCGGCGTGTGTCGAGCGACGCGCGCGCGAGTTCGAGATCGGCCTGCGCCTGCGCGACGGTCAGCCGGTACGGCACGGGATCGATCACGTACAGCAGATCGCCTTTCGCGACGCGCTGGTTTTCATGCACCGCGAGCTGCACGATGCGGCCGCCGACCGGCGACGCGACGTGCACGACGTCTGCATCGATCGACGCGTCGTCGGTGGACGGGTAGGCCGTCGTGCGGTGGTACGCGTAGGCGAGCGCGGCGATGCCGAGCGCGACGATCGCGAGCGCGATCACGCGGCCTTTGACGGAGGGGCGGGCGATGCCGGCGGCCTTCATGCGAACGGCCCCGTGCCGGTGAGCCAGACGATCACGGCGACCACGAGCCCGATCGCGGTGCAGACGGCAAGTTGGTACGGCACCGTCGCGGCCCAGCCGGTCGCGACGAACACGCGGTGCGCGACGATTGCGCCGACGATGCCGACGATCGCGCTGACGAGCCACAGCGGGAAGTACGCGCCGAACAGCACGTAGGACGGCGCGCCGCGCGATGCGCAGCCCGCGAGCGGCAGGGCTGACGCCAGGACGGCAGCGACGCGCAGAGGCGCGCGCGGCGTTGTTTTTCTCATGGTGTGACGAGCTCGACGTTGAGGGTGGATGCCGGGCGCGGCGCAATGCGGATCGTCGCCGCGACGACGATTCCGGGATACGGAGCCGATCATAAATCAGCGCGATGCGGATCGCCAGCGATCCGGCACGCGTTCGCGGCATGGGGCGAGGCTGGCCCCTGGTCGCGCCGCCGGTCATGCCGGACGGTCCCGCAGAGCGGGTCGGCAGCGATGGCCGGACCGCCGAGATTCTGCCGGCATCTGCTCGCGTAGGGTTGCTAACGGACTGTAAAGGATCGTCAGACGAAATTACGCAACGGGATTTGCCATGCCGACGCAGTGGAATCGGCGCGCAAATCGCCGATTGCTGCTCGAACCTATCCGAATCTGGTCAGTCCGGAGCGACTGCGCACATCCTCGACGAGCAGGTCGACGAGATCGCATGCGAATCGCGGCAGCGCATCGGCGTCGGCTACGCAGATCGGCAACTCACGCTCGGCCCCGTCGCCTTCGAGCGCGACGAGGCGCAGCGCCATCGTCTTAACAAGACGGCGCGCGGTGCCTTCGGGCAGCACGCCGACGTTCGCCTCGATCATCCGGCAGGCCGCCTCGAAGTTGCTGACCCGGATGCGTCGGCGCGGCATGCGCTGCATGTCGGCGGTCGCGCGTTTCAGGAAGGCGTGGATCGTGCTCGCTTCGTGCAGGCCGATGAAGTCGTGGTCGAGCGTCGCGACGAACGACGTCGATGCATGGACGCGGCGGCGGGCGGATGGCCGATTATCGGGCGAAGCTCCACAGAGCCGCACGGCGCCGCACCGCCGGCCGCGACCCGTCGTCGCGGCCGGGATCTGTGTACCATCGTGCGTATGGCGCGACGCGCGGCACCGGGCATCGCGGCCGGTGCGACGCTTGTCGCGGACGCGGTAGTGCAACGAAGGTGAACGTTCCATGCGAAGTTTCTTTGTCCGGTTCATTGCAATCGGCGTGCTGTTCCATCTGTACGTCGGGATACGGATCATTCCCGATGCGTTCGTGTCGCCGCTCGCGCGCACGATCGCGGTGCTCGTGCTGGCGAGTTTCATCGTCCTGATTCCGGTCGGCATGTTCTCGCGCCGCTTCGACGAAGGGTGGGCGGCGACGCTGTTCGGCTGGGCCGGCGCGCTCGCGATGGGCTTCTTCTCGTCGCTGCTGGTGCTGACGTTCCTGCGCGAAATCGTGCTGCTCGGCGTGCTCGCGTGGCGGCATCTCGGGCATGACGGCGCGTGGAGCGGCGCCGCGCCCGACACGGCGCTCGGTGTGCTGGCGGCCGCGGTGCTCGTGACCGCGATCGGGTTCGTCGGCGCGCGCCGCACGGCGGCGGTCAAGCGCGTGTCGATTCCGGTCGCGGGGCTGCCGGCCGCGCTCGACGGGCTGACGATCGTGCAACTGTCCGACATTCACGTCGGGCCGACGATCAAGCGGCCCTACATCGAACGGATCGTGCGCGCGGTCAATGCGCTCGACGCCGACCTGGTGGTCGTGACGGGCGATGTGGTGGACGGTTCGGTCAAGCGCCTGCGCGAACACACGGCGCCGCTCGGCGAGATGCGCTCGCGGCACGGCACCTTCCTCGTGACGGGCAACCACGAGTACTACGCGGGGGCGCACGCGTGGATCGACGAGTTTCGCCGTATCGGGTTGACGGTGCTGCTGAACGAGCACGTGCTGATCGAGCGCGGCGGCGCACAGGCGGTGCTCGCGGGCGTCACCGACTTCACGGCGGGCGGATTCGATCCCGCCCATCGCAGCGACCCCGCGCAGGCGCTGGCCGGTGCGCCGCGCGACGTCGGCACGAAGATCCTGCTCGCGCACCAGCCGCGCAGCGCGGAAGCGGCGAACCGGGCGGGCTTTACCGTGCAGTTGTCGGGGCACACGCATGGCGGCCAGTTCCTGCCGTGGCCGCCGTTCGTGCGACTGCAGCAGCCGGTGATCGGCGGGCTGAATCGCTTCGGCGACATGTGGCTGTATACCAGCCGCGGCACCGGCTACTGGGGGCCGCCGAACCGCTTCGGCGTGCCGTCCGAGATCGCGCTGATTCGACTGACGCGCGGCTAGCAGATGGCGGAGGGCGGCCGTGACGCGACACGAACGCGTATCGCGGTGCACGGCGGCTTCGTTGCGGCGGCGAATGAAAGCGCATGGCGGTGCCCGGCGCCGTTGGCTAGTATGCAGACATGCTCCGTTCGCTCCGTTCCTCACGCGTTCCTGCCGACATGTCGACGCCCGATCTCTTCGCTGATACGCCCGTGCCGGACGTGGACTGGTACCCGGACTGGCTTGCGCCGCCCGACGCCGATCGCGCGCTGGCCGCGCTCGTCGACGAGGTGGCCTGGCGGCAGGACACGATTCGCACGCCGCGCGGACGCATTCCGTTGCCGCGGCTCACCGCGTGGCAGGGCGACCCGGATGCCGTGTACGTGTACTCGGGCATCCGCAACGTCCCCGAGCCATGGACGCCGGCCGTGTTCGGGCTGAAGCATGCGGTCGAGGCGACGTGCGGCGTGCGTTTCAACAGCGTGCTGCTCAATCGCTATCGCAACGGGCTGGACAGCCTCGGCTGGCACGCGGACAACGAACCCGAACTCGGTGATGCGCCGGTGATCGCGTCGGTGAGCCTCGGCGCGATGCGCGTCTTCGATCTTCGCCATCGCGCGACCGGCGTCACGCATGCGTACCGCCTCGTGCATGGCAGCCTGCTCGTGATGCGCGGCCGCACGCAGGCCGAATGGCAGCACCGCGTGCCGAAGGCGCCGGCCCTGCAGGGCGAACGCGTGAACCTGACCTTTCGGCGCGTGTCGATGATGGGCGAATAGATCGCGCCCCGTTTTCTTGATCCACGAAAGGGTGATGCAAGCAATTGGCCGGGCGTGCGGCACGTTGCCGCACGAACGCGATGCCGGGCGGCTCGACGCGGCGCTGAGGCCCGTCCCGCAAGGCTTTCAGGTAGATTCGATCGACCGCCCGGTTCCGATAGATGAGTGAAACCTCTGATGGTGCGTCGCAACAATTCTTGAATAAACTATGGAATGACAGAAACGCGTCGGTGTGCCGGCGCGACCTTTTCGACATGCCTCCGCGCGTTGCCGATGCAGCGCGCAACGGGGCAGGAGCAAACGCGTGACCGTACTCGACCCTTCCTTCGCACCCTCGCTGCACGTCTTCGAGCAAGACGGCGGATGGCAATGGGCGCTGACGGTGAAGCGGGCGACCGGCGTCGGCGTGAAAGTCGTGGCGTTCAGCCGGGAAGGCTTTCGCGGCGAAGCCGAGGCATACGCCGCTGGCCAGCTCGCCCGCGCCGAATATGACGCCGCCGTGATGGCCTGACGCCGTCGCGGCGATCCCGCCCGAGGATCGTCTTCACCGTTGGCCGCTCGCTGCCGGGCGGTGCTTTCCCGATCGTTTCCCGTTTTTCAGTCTTTTGCCCTGCGCGATGCGCGCATCGCGCGGGCCGGCGCGCCTGTGCGTCCGCGCCCGCCGCGCCAAATGGTCCGTACCATTCGACACGTGCGTGCCATACGTCGCGCTTAACGTCCGAGCACGGCGTCCGTCGCGCCGGCGATGCGGCCTGCGCCGCGGTTCGACCGCCGGACGCCGACCCATCGACGAGAATGATGCAGGTCATGTGCGACGACAGAACCGACTACCACCGCGATGCGCGCGGCGGACCGCGCCCGACGCGGGCGCCGGAACGGGGATTCACGCTGATCGAGGTGCTGATCGCGCTGGCGATCGTGGCCGTGGCGCTGGGCGCCGTGATGCGCGCCATCGGCGCGCTCGCGTCGGACACCGACATGGCGCGCATGCGTCTGCTCGCGTTGTGGAGCGCCGACAACGCGCTCGGCGAGATCCGCATCGCATCGACCTGGCCGTCCGTCGGCGCGAACACGTTCGCGTGCCCGCAGGGCCGCTACCGTTTCGTGTGCCGCCAGTCGGTGGCCGCGCTGCCGAGCCCGCTCGTGCGGCGCGTGACGGTGAGCGTCTATCCGTCCGTATCGAGCCGCAACGTGCTCGCCGAAGTCGTCACGGTGATCCAGAATGAAGCGCGCCGCTGAACGTCGCGGGGCCGGACGCGCTCGCGGCTTCACGCTGATCGAGATGCTGGTCGCGATCGCGCTGCTCGCCGTGATCGCGCTGCTGTCGTGGCGCGGCCTCGACGCGACGATTCGCGGGCGCGACGATATCGCGTCGAATCTGGCGCAAACGCGTCTGCTCGGCCGCTATTTCTCCCAGTTGCAGTTCGACCTGATTAACCTCGTGACCGCTGATGAGGTGTTCGGGCCGCCGCTGCGCATCCGGCCGAACGAACTCGTGATGGTGCGCCATCTCGGCGTCGGCGGCGGACCGGCGCAGATGCAGGTCGTGCGCTACCAGCTCAAGGGGCGCGAGCTCGTGCGCAGCGCGTCGCAGCCGCTTGCGTCGCTGGCCGACGTGGAGGACGCGTTGCAGCACATGGATGCGTTCGCGCGCGTGGTGGTCAGCAACGATGCGCGGACGATGCAGCTTTCGGTGTGGATTCCGCCGGGCGGATGGACGACGAGCCAGACCGTCATCGAGCAGAGCTATGCGCAGTTTCTCGCCCAGCACGGCGTGAGCAACATCACGTCGCTCGGCATGCCGCTGCCGCGCGGCGTGCGCTTCGCGATCACGATGGGCGCGCCGGCCGTCGAATACGTGCGGACGATCCCTATCGGCCAGTGACGACGGCGCGGCTGGCTCACCGCGCGGAACGCGATCCGTCCCCCGGGCAAAATGGTCCGTAACTTTCGTCATACGTCTGTTATTACCCGTCCGTTAGTCTCGTGGCGAGGATGACCATCGCGACCGGTTCCATTGAACCGGGCCAGCGGCGGCATCGGCAAACGGGAAGGGGGTAACGTGACGGTCGAGCACCGGCATGATGCACACGCGGGCGCGTCGGGACTCGACGCGCGCGGTCAACGGCAATCTGCGGCGATCCTGGGCCGCGCACAAAACTGGCATAGCGCCGGACGGTTCGACGACGCGGCGCGCGAGTATCTCGCCGTGCTCGAGAAGGAGCCGGACAACCCCCAGGCATTGCACCTGTACGGCGTGCTGCAGTTCCAGCGCGGCGCGGCCGACGCTGCCGAAGCGTTGCTGCGCCAGTCGATCGCGATCGCACCCGGCACGCGCGTGCTGTCGGATCTCGGCGCGATCGCCGGCGAGCGCGGCCGTGCCGGCGAGGCGCTCGAGCATTTCGCGGCCGCGCTGCGCGCGGCGCCCGACGACGTGCAGACGCTCGTGCGTCACGGCAATACGCTGATCGGGCTACGCCGCTACGACGACGCGCTGGCATCGTTCGATCACGCGCTCGCGGTGTCGCCGCTCGTGCTCGACGCCCTGTGCAATCGCGGCGGCGCGCTGCGTGCGCTTGGCCGCCTCGACGAGGCGCTCCACACCTACGACCGCGCGCTGATGGTCGATCCGCGTTCGTTCGAATCGTGGTTCAACCGCGGTCTCGTGTTGCGCGAGTTGCGGCGCGCGGCCGACGCGCTGCATTGCTTCGATCGCGCCAACTCGATCCGGCCGGGTGTGGTCGCGATCATGGCCGAGCGCGGCCGCACGCTCTCCGATCTCGACCGCCTCAACGAAGCGCTTGCTGCCTTCAACGAGGCGATCGCAGCCGATCCCGCGCGGCTCGACGCGCTCTGCGACAGTGCGGCCGTGCTCGAACGGCTCGGCCGTGCGGACGAAGCGCTCGCACGTTGCGAACGTGTGCTGGCAGTCGATCCGGCCCATGCCCGCGCACTCGCGAGCCGCGGCAACGCGTTGCTGCAGCTCGAGCGTTACGACGACGCGCTCGACAGCTACGTGCGTGCGCTTGACATCGATCCGCGCGCGGCCGACACGCTGTGCAACCGCGGCACGGCGCTGCGCTACCTGAAGCGTTTCGACGCGGCGCTCGCCAGCTACGATGCCGCGTTGGCGCTCGACGCGGACTTCGCCGACGCGTGGATGAATCGCGGCAGCGTGCTGCAGGCGCTGCACCGATACGATGACGCAGCCGCTTCGCTCGATCGTGCGCTTGCGCTGAGCCCCGATCACGCGACGAACTGGCTGGCCCGCGGCAACCTGCTTGCCGACATGGGGCAGGCGGACGATGCGTTGGCCGCTTACGACCGCGCGATCGCGCTGCAACCCGATTTCTCCGGCGCGCATTGCGCGCGTGCCTCGTTGTACCTGACGGAAGGCAACTTCGCGCGCGGCTGGCCTGGGTACGAATGGCGGCTGCGCGATGCGCAGCTCGCGAGTCATGCGCGGCCGTTCACGCAGCCCGTGTGGCGCGGCGACGAACCGCTCGACGGCAAGACGATCCTGATCCATGCGGAGCCGAGCCTCGACGACACGCTGCAGTTCTGCCGCTATGTGTCGCTCGTCGCCGCGCGCGGTGCACGCGTGGTGCTCGAGGTGCAGCCGTCGATGCGCGCGCTGATGGCATCGCTCGCCGGTGCACCCCGCGTGATCGCGCGCGGCGAGCCGCTGCCAGCATTCGACTGCCATGTGCCGCTGCCGAGCCTGCCGCATGCGTTTCGCACCGAAACCGACACCATTCCGAGCCCCGCCGCGTACCTGCATGCGGACCCGCAGCGTACGCGCCAGTGGGACGCTCGGCTCGGCGCACGCCGCCGGCCGCGGATCGGGCTCGCATGGACCGGTAATCCGGAGCATCGGGACGATCGCAACCGGTCGATCGATTTCGCACGGCTCGCGCCGTTGTTCGATCTCGACGTCGACTGGTTCAGCCTGCAACAGTCGGTGCACGAACACGACGAGCCGCTGCTCGCGGAGGCCCCGATCCTGTGCGTCGACGACGAACTCGGCGACTTCGCGGATACGGCGGCACTGATCGGCGCGCTGGATCTCGTGATCGCGGTCGATTCCGCGATCGCGCATCTGGCGGGTGCGCTGGGCGCGCGCGTCTGGGTGCTGCTGCCGGATCCGCCGGAGTGGCGCTGGATGCGTGCGCGCGACGACAGTCCGTGGTATGCGTCCGCGCGCCTCTTTCGCCAGACGGCGCCCCACAACTGGGCCGATGTGATCGACGCGGTGCGTGCCGCGATCGAGCCGATGACACGTTAGACACGACACGCGATACGAACAGCGACGAGTGGGGGCCACACGATGACATCGAACGGGGAAGGGACGACATTTGCGAGCGCGCAGGTCGCGCGGGATGGTCGTCCGCCCGACGCAGCGCTGCTCGAACGGCTGCTCCTGCGCGCACGCAAGGCACATCACGAAGGTGCGCTGCAGCGTGCGGAGAACGCGTATGCCGAATTGCTGGCGCTCGATCCCGAGCATCCGGAGGCGCTGCACCTGCTCGGCGCGGTGCGCTTCCAGCAGGGGCGGCTCGACGACGCCGAGCCGTTGATGCGGCGCTCGATCGAGCGCCAGCCGGTGCCGCTCGCGCTCGCGAACTACTCGGCGGTGCTGGCCGGGCTCGGGCGCGAGCACGATGCGCTCGCGCGCCTCGACGAGGCGCTCGCGATCAATCCGGTGCATCAACGCGTGCTGTTCCAGCGCGCCGGCCTCCTCGCGCAACTCGCACGGCACGACGAAGCGTGCGCGGTCTACGATCGCCTGCTCGAACTGACGCCCGGTTTCGCCGACGGCTATGTGAAGCGCAGCGACATGCTGCGCGCGCTCGGCCGGTTCGACGATGCGCTCGCCGACTGCGACCGCGCAATCGCGCTCGCAGGCTGCACGTTCGGCGCGATGTGCGGGCGCGGGCTAGCATTGCGCGAACTCGGTCGCTTCCGCGACGCGGCGGACAGCTACGGCCATGCGCTCGCGCTGAGGCCGGGCAGCGCCGACGCGCTGTTCCTGCGCGGCGTCACGTATCTCGACTTGCACGACCCCGAGCGCGCGCTGGCGGATTTCAATGCGGCGATCGCGGCGAGCCCCACGTTCGTCGATGCGATCTTCAACAGTTCGATCGCGCTCGAACAGCTCGGCCGACACGACGAGGCGTTGATGCGTTGCGACCGCGTGCTCGCGATCGATCCGCGCCATGCGCGGGCACTGGCGAACCGCGGCAATGCGGCGAGCCACCTGGGCCGATATGTGGATGCGGTCGATAGCTACGCGCGTGCGCTCGAGGTCGAGCCGGACGGCACGGGCGTGCTGTGCAACTACGCGAACGCGCTGATGCATGTCAACCGTCACGACGACGCACACGCGATGTGCGATCGTGCGCTGGCGATCCATCCGCACTACGTGCCCGCGTCGTTCACGCGGGCACGCGTGCGGATCGAAACGCATCGCTACGACGAGGCGCTCGACGATCTCGCGTGCGTGATCGCTGCGACCCCGCGCGACAAGTTCGCGCACTTTCATCGCGGCAGCGCGCTGTGCGCGTTGCGACGGCACGAGGATGCGCTGCACGCATATGCGGAAGCGATCGACATCGATCCCGACTACGCGCACGCACACTGCATGCGTTCGTTTTTGTGCCTGTCGATCGGCGATTTCGAGGCCGGTTGGGCCGAATACGAATGGCGCTGGCGCGACAGCCAGCTCGACGGCAGTCGGCGCGACTTCGCGCAGCCGCGCTGGACGCACGGGACGCCGCTCGACGGGCAGACGATCCTGCTGTATCCGGAGCAAGGGCTCGGCGACACGCTGCAGTTCTGCCGCTACGTGCCGCTCGTGAAGGCGCTCGGTGCGCGCGTCGTGCTCGAGGCGCCCGTCGAGCTGAAGGCGCTGCTCGCGACGCTCGACGGCGTCGACGTGCTCGTCGCGCGTGGCGACCCGCTCCCGCCGTTCGACCTGCATTGCCCGCTGCTGAGCCTGCCGCTCGAATTCCGAACCGATCTCGCGTCGATTCCGGCCAGCGTGCCGTACCTGCGCGCCGATCCCACGCGCGTCGAGCGCTGGCGCGCACGCCTGGGCGCGGCCGACCGGCCGCGCATCGGCCTCGTCTGGGCCGGTAACCCGCTGCACCTGAACGACCGCAATCGCTCGATCACGCTCGCCGACCTGTTACCGCTGCTCGATGACCGTTATGAATGGATCAGCCTGCAGAAGGTGATCCGCGACGAGGATCGCCCGACGCTCGACGCGAGCGCGATCCGCTTCGTCGGCGACGAACTGACGGATTTCGCGGAAACGGCCGCGCTGACCGATGCGATGGATGCGGTGATCAGCGTCGATACGTCGGTCGCGCACCTGGCCGGCGCGCTTGGCCGGCCGCTTGCGGTGATGTTGCCGCATACGCCCGATTTCCGCTGGCTGCTCGATCGCGACGACAGTCCGTGGTATCCGGGCGCGCGGTTGTTCCGCCAGCCGGAGGGCGGCCAGTGGGCGCCGGTCGTCGAGCGGATCCGTGCCGCGTTGCCGGCGCTGGTAATGGGAGCGGTGCGATGAGCACCGCGCAGGCACCAGCGTTCGGTGCGGGCGCCGCGCCACTGCGGGCCGCCGTCGACGATGCGCTGCGCAACGCGCGTACGCGGCTCGAGCAGCGCGATTTCGCGGGTGCGGGACGGCTCTACGAGGGCGTGCTGGCGATGATGCCCGACCAGGTCGAAGCGTTGCACCTGCTCGGGCTCGTGCATCTGCAGCGCGGCGACCCCGTGCGCGCAGAGCCGCTGATCGCACGGTCGATGCGTCTCGGGCTGAACCAGCCGTGGAATTTCGCGAATCATTCGGCGGCGCTGACGGGCACGGGCCGTCATCGCGAAGCGCTCGACGCCGCCGCGCAGGCGCTCGCGCGCGATCCCGGCCATGCACCGGCACACGCGGCGCGCGGCGACGCGCTGCACGCACTCGGCCGCCATGGCGAAGCGATCGGCGCGTACGATCTCGCGCTGACGCGCGAGTCCGGCCGCGCGGCGACATGGGTCCGACGCGGTGAGGCATTGCGCGCGATCGGTCGGCCCGCCGACGCGCTGATCAGCATCGAGCGCGCATTGCGAATCGATCCGGACGATGCGGCGGCGCTCGCCGAGCGCGGCCATGCACTGCGCGCGCTCGGTCGCGGCGACGAGGCGCTGCATTGTTTTCAACTCGCGATGGTCGTGCGCGGCAAGACTCCCGATCTCGTCTACGCGTGCGGCTATACGCTGATCGAACTGGGGCGGCCGGCCGAAGCGCTGGCGTGTCTCGACGAAGCGCTTGCGCGGTCGCCGGACGATACGCAACTGCTGTTCGTGAGCTGCGTCGCGCTCGACCTGCTGCATTTGCGTGACGAGTTGCTGAAGCGCAGCGACCGGCTGCTGGCGCGCGACCGCGACAACGTCGGCGCGTGGGTCGGGCGCGGCAACGCGCTGCTCGGGCTGCGGCGACACGAGGAAGCCGCGCATGCCTACGGCGAAGCGCTCGCGCGCGCACCGGCCGATTTCGACGCGCTGCGCAATCGGGCCGGTGCGCTGCGCGCGTTCGGTGCCTACGAAGAAGCGCTCGCGCATTACGACCGTGCGCTCGAATCGAACGGCCCCCACGCGGAAGTGCTGTGCAACCGCGCGATCACGCAGCAACTGCTCGGCCGCTACGACGATGCGCTTGCCAGCTATGCCGCGGCGGCCGGCGCACCGGGCCGCACGGCCCAGGAGATCTATGCGCGCGCGGTCGCGCACCAGCAACTCGGCGACTACGAAGCCGCACTCGCCGATTTCGCGCTGGCCTGCGTGCGCGATCCGAATCATGGCGTTGCGCGCCGGTCCGAGGCGTTCTGCCGCCTGGTGATGGGAGATTTCGACACCGGCTGGCGGCAGCACGAGGCACGCTGGGACGCCGCCGACGTGACGCTGCACCGGCGTCATGCGGACCGCCCGCAATGGACGGGCGACGAACCGCTCGCGGGCCGCACGCTGCTGCTGCATGCGGAGCAGGGCTTCGGCGACACGCTGCAGTTCTGCCGCTACGCGAGCCTCGCGCACGCACGCGGCGCGACCGTGCTGATCGACGCGCCGGCCGCGCTGGCCGACCTGCTCGGCACGCTGCGCGGCGTGAGCCGCGTCGTCGTCGACGGGCAGCCTGCGCCGGCGTTCGATCTGCATTGCCCGATGATGAGCCTGCCGTTCGCATTCCGCACGATGCTCGAAACGGTGCCGGCCGACGTGCCGTACCTGCATGCCGACGCCCGGCGGCGCGCCGCGTGGATCGAACGGTTCGACACGATCACGCCGTCGCGACGATTGCGGGTCGGGCTCGCATGGTCGGGCAATCCGGCCCACGCGAACGATGAAAACCGGTCGATGACGTTTGCCGCGCTCGCGCCGCTGGTCGCACTCGACGCGACGTTCGTGAGCCTGCAGGTCGGCGTGCGGGAGCGCGACGCCGAAGCGTTCGGGGCAAGCGGCGTGCTGTCGTTCGAGGCGGCGCTGACCGATTTCGCGGAAACGGCCGCGCTCGTCGACACGCTGGATCTGGTGATTGCCGTCGATACGTCAGTCGTGCACCTCGCAGGTGCGCTCGGCCGGCCGGTATGGGTGCTGCTGCCGCGCGTGCCGGACTGGCGCTGGCTGCTCGAACGCGACGACAGCCCGTGGTATCCGACCGCGACGCTGTTCCGGCAGGAGCGACCCGGCGACTGGCCGGCGCTGATCGAACGCGTCGCGCACGCGCTCGCGGCCCGCATCCGCACACACCGCGAAACGGCGTGACCGGCCGACTGTGACAAAAGCTACGAACCTTTCATACGCGGCCGGAATGCTCCGTAACACCCGCCACGCCGCTGCCATCGGGCTTTCGTATGTTCTTGGGATTCCAGTGGCCGGGTTCGGGCCCGGGCGCAACGACCAGACGCGGCAACGGATCGACGCCGCTTTCGGCGCGATCGTCGTCCAGCGCAATTTCATAGGATTCGGGGTGAAGAATGGCAGCACGCGCATGCACGGCACGACAACCTGACGCGACGGGTTCGCGCCCGGTCCTGAAATCGGAACTGCGACCGCTGGTTCGGGCCGTGGCCCTGATGCTGCTGGCCGGGGCGTCCGCGCACGCGCAGGCGGCCGGCATCATGAACCTCGGCGCGGCGACCGCGCGCGCATCGGGCGGTGGCGCGGCTGGTGCGGGCGGTGCGCCGGGCGTGCCGAATCTCGGCGTGTCGCCGCAGCAGGCGCTGCAGGCGAGCCAGCCGTCGATCCGCAACCTCGGCTACGCCGCGCACGCGATCGCCGCACAGATCGCCGCGCAGCAGAACGCGGCCGCGGCGGCGGCGAAGCTGCCTTCGACCGTCCCGAACGGGCTCGCGCCGGGCGGGTTGGAGGTGGCGCCGGGCATCACCTTTGCGAAAGACGGCAACGGCAATCTGGTCAGCCAGAATACCGACACGGGCAATCCGCAGCTGTGGGTCAACGCGAACGGGCCGCAGCAGACGGTCGACAACAGCGGCCACGTGAACGTCGACGTCAAGCAGACCGGGCAGAACGCGGTGCTGACGTGGCAGACGATGAACGTCGGCCGGCAGACGACGCTGAACTTCGACCAGTCGGCCGGCACGCAGACGAACGGCGCGAACAACTGGGCCGTGCTGAACCGGATCAACGACCCGAGCGGGCGGCCGAGCCAGATTCTCGGCAACGTCACCGCGCAGGGCGCGGTGTACGTGATCAACCGGAACGGCGTGCTGTTCGGCGCGGGGTCGCAGGTCAACGTGCATTCGCTGGTTGCGTCGTCGCTTAATCTGCTCGACATGAAGAACCAACTCGTGCCGACGGCCGAGGGTATCGTCGCGAGCAACCAGCAGTTTTTGAGTTTGCCGGCGGGGACGACGGGCGGACTGGCCTATCCGGAGTCGGGGAGTTCCACGGGGGTAGTGGGTTCGGGCGGCAAGCCGAACGAAGTGCTGGGCCTCGGTAATGCCGCGCTGCTGACGGGCACTTATCAGGCGCCGGGCGACGTCACGATCGAGCAGGGCGCTTCGATCACGACGCATACCAACGGCACGGTGAGCGATGGCGGTTTCGTGCTGGTCGCCGCGCCGAACGTGACGAACGCGGGCAGTATCTCGGCAACGGCGGGGCAGGTCGTGCTCGCAGCGGGCGTGGGGGTGAGCCTGCGGCCCAATGCAACCGGCGCGACGGGCAACCCTCAAGTCTTGCTGCCGGAATTGAGCGGGCAGATCGTGACGACGGATCCGCAGACCGGCAAAACGATCGACGTCACGCCGGCCGGCACCTTGACCAATACCGGCATCGTCCAGGCTGCGCGCGGCAACGTGAACCTGCTCGGCAGCCGCGTCGCGCAGAACGGCGTGGTGGGCGTGACGACGAGCGTGAATACGCCGGGCACGATCACGATCTCGACGGCGGACGAGTATGCGTCGAACAATCCGCTGGGCAACCCGTATACGGGCTCAACCCCGGTCACGGGCGGCGTCGGTGGGGGCGACAACGTCAATCGTGCCGGCCTGCTGAGCTTCGGGCCAGGATCGGTGACGACGGTGCTGCCGGACAATAACGGCCAGACTGCGACGTCGACTCCGGGCACGACATTCACGCCCGGCGGCATCACGATGACGGCCGGCTCGGTCTGGTTCCAGGGCGGCTCGCTGATCGAGGCGCCGGGCTCGAACGTGTCGGTGACGGCCTACGCGCCGTCGGTGGTGACGAACAAGGTGGCCGGCCAGACCGCGGTGCCGGGCCGGATCTACGTGGATGACGGCGCGACGATCGACGTGTCGGGGCTCGCGGACGTCCAGACGCCGATCTCGCAGACGCTCGTGACGATCGACCGAATCGGCCAGAACGAACTGGCCGATTCGCCGCTGCTGCGCAACAGTTTCCTGTTCGGGCTGAAGGGCGTCGTCGTCGACAGCACACTGACGGGCACGCGCAGCGACGGCGTGCAGTGGGTCGGCAGCCCGATCCTGAACCTGTCGGGGTACGTGAACCTGATTCCGCGTACGGTCGATCAACTGCTGACCAACGGCGGCACGATCACGCTGTCCGGCAACGAGGTGATGACCGCGACAGGTTCGTCGATGAACCTGAACGGCGGGTATGTGCATTACAACGGCGGGATGGTCAATACCACGCGGCTCGTCGACGCCAACGGCGCGATCGTGCCGATCGGTCAGGCGAGCCCGTACGACAACTATGTCGGCATCGCCGGGCAGTTCGTCGAGAGCCATCCGCGCTGGGGCGTGACGAAGTCCTGGTACAACCCGTTGCTGACGGGCGGCACGTATCAGTCCGATTACATCGTCGGCGGCAATGCGGGCACGCTCGACCTGTACGCGTCGCAGGCGCTGGTGCTCGACGGCGACATCAGCGCGCAGGCGTTCGGCGGCGCGAAGCAGATGCAGGGCAACAGCCTGCCTTCGGGCGGCACGTTCAACCTCGGCGCGGATCCGAAGCTGGCCGGCGGAGCGCTGGCCGGGATGACGTGGAATGCCGCAGCCAATTCGCTGATGCCGATCAGCGCGATCTCGGGCCTGACGATTCTGCAGGACGAGGCGCCGCAGCTTGGCGCGTTGATGTCGGGCTTCTCGATCGATACGCCGCTAGACAAGAATGCTTCTTCGACGCTTGCCGGCAACGATCCGAGCAATCTGTTGACGACGCGGGTCGTACCGGTCGCGACGCTGAACAGCGGCGGCTTCGCGAACTTGAATGTGACCGAGGACAAGAACGCGGGCAAGGGCATCGTGGTTGCACAGGGCACGCAACTGAACTTGCAGCCAGGCGGTACGATCTCGCTGAACAGCCCTGCGGTAGGGGGCGACGTGAATGTCGGGGGGCGGCTGTCCGCGCCGTCCGGTTCGATTTCCATCACGAGCGGAGGCAACGTCGTCGTCGGGCCGCAGGGCGCGATCAGCGCGGCCGGCCAGTGGGTGAATAACGATGTACAGGCCGTGCCGGCCACGACGCCGGGCAACAGCCAGTTCATCAACGGCGGCAGCATCTCGCTGTCGGCGACGCAAGGGGCGACATACGTCAACGGCGACGCCGTGGACACGACCGGTTCGGTCCTGCTGCAGCCGGGAAGTGTGCTCGATGTATCGAGCGGCGGCGAAATGCTCGCGAACGGCCAGTTGCTGATGCAGAACGGTGTGCCGGCAGGGCGTGGCGGCAACGTTACGTTGCAGACGTACGCCGCTCCGCAGGCGACGCAGCAGTTCGGTCATACGCGCGACGGTGGGTCGCCCTTGCCTGCTACGCAACCGACTGCGGGCACGATCGCGATGGGCGGCACGATCCTGAGCGAAGGTTTTTCAGGGGGCGGCACGCTGACGCTCGAGGCGCTCGGCTTCCGGATCGGTGGTGACCGGGCGGGGGCGGCGCCTTGGGACGTGTATCTGCCCGAAAACTTCTTCTCGCAACAGGGTTTCGGCAAGTACGTGCTGAACGCGTACTACGATTCGACCATCGCACCTGGCGCAGCGGTCGCGCTGACGCAGTTGAACCGCATTCCGGATGCGCTGGCGCTCCAGCAGACAGGCTCGGGTGCGAATCTGTCGACGGGTGGCCTGACGACGACCGGTCAGCTCGACGCGTATCACCGGCAACCGACGAACCTCGTGTTGACGGGCGGGAATGACGTGGCGTGGCAAACCGTGCCAGACGGTCCGACGCCATCGTATCCGGGCGTGACCGGTGCGGTCACCCTGTCGTCCGGTGCATCGATCAACGCTGACGCGGGTGCGAGCGTTGCTCTCGCGTCGCCGACGCAGGTTACCGTGCTCGGTTCGGTGGTCGCGCCGGGCGGGTCGATCGTGTTGAGTGCCGATACCGGAGCCACGACCGCTCAGCCGGGGCAATTCAATGTCTTCACGCCGAGCAACAGCCGGTCTGTCTGGCTCGGCGCCGATGCGACGCTCGACGTATCCGGTGTAGCGCTCGTCAATCCGCTGGCAACGCCGGTCAAGATCGGTGGAACGACCGTCGTGCCGAATACCGGGAAGGTTCTGCCAGGCGGTTCGGTGATGCTGTCTAGCGATACGGGCTACGTGGTCACGCAAGCCGGCTCGAAGATAGACGTGTCCGGCGCATCGGCGAACTTCGATCAATTGCAGGCGAACGGCACGTATGCGTCGCAACCCGTGTGGAGTGATGCCGGGTCGATCACGCTATCGGCCGCGTACGGCCTTTTCGCGGACGGGGCGCTGGCCGGTCATGGCGGTGCGCCGCAGGCGCGGGGCGGCATGCTGACGATCCTGCCGCATTCGAACGGCGGTTCGACCGGCGCGACCGCGCTCGTCGTGCAGCAGAGCGGGATGCTCGTACCCGCCGGGCTTGCGCCGGGCGAGGATTTCCCGACGCCGATCGATTCGAACACCAACCTGCCGACCGGTCAGCCGACCGGCGTGATCCAGTTTGTTGCCGATCGTCTGAATGATTCGGGGATTGCGAATCTCGTGCTGGGCAATGGCGCACCCTCTCCGTTTTCGGCGCCGCCGATCGTGTTTGCCGGTAACGTGAATCTGACGCTGCCGGAGTCGGTGACGCTGAATACCGGCCGGATCGCAGCAATTGGACTGGATCAGTTGTCGACGCTGCTGTCGAAACCTGCACTGCAGGCAGATGGTAGCTCGACGTTCACGAACCTGCTCGCGCAACCGCCGGCCCAAGCGCTCGGCACGACGGTGACGATCAACGCGCCTTATGTTGCGCTTACCGGTCCGATGGCGCCTTCGTCGACACCGACGTTCACGCCGGTCGCGACGCTCTCCGATGCGACGCTGAGCGTGAATGCGTCGTTCGTCGATCTGCGCAACCAGTTCCAGCTCAACAATTTTGGCCAGGCCAATTTCAACAGCAGCGGCGATATCCGGCTGAGTTCGACCAATCCGTCGGGCAACGTGCTGTCGCCGGGTGTGCTGTATACGCCGGGCAACGTGACGTTCAATGCTGCGAGCCTGTATCCCGCCACCGGCACCACGTTCATCGTCGACGCGGTCGGCCCCACCGATCCGGTTACGGGCAAGCTCGCACCGACTACCGTCACGTTCGGTTCGACCGGTTCGTCGGGCACACCGCTGTCGGCCGGCGGCACGCTGCTCGTCGATGCGACGAACATCGTGCAGGGCGGCACCGTGCGCGCGCCGTCGGGCTCGCTCGTATTCGGCGTCGGCGATCCGACGAACAGTGCGACGCAGAAGCAGTTCGGCAGCCTGCCGCTCGTCGCGACGGATTCGGTGACGTTCGCGAGCGGTAGCATCACGGCGGTTTCGAACGGCACAACGATCATTCCTTACGGCACGACGGTCGACGGTGTCGAGTGGCAGTTCAATCCGCTCGCGGGCACGACCGCGTCCGACCTGAATGCGCCGCCTGCCAAGTACATCGGCGTGAACGGCACCAGCGTCGCGCTCAACAAGGGCGCTACGATCGACCTGTCCGGCGGCGGCGACCTGCAGGCAGCCGAATGGGTGCCGGGCACGGGCGGCACGCGCGACGTGCTGTCGCAATACAACGTGAGCTATGCGAACGGCAAGGGTGCGACGGCGGTGCCGACCAATGCCGGCGCGGGGAATGTCTATGCGATCGTGCCGGGCGTACAGTCGCCGGTGGCCGCTTACGATCCGGTGTTCGCGCAGTCGGTGCAGCCGGACGTCGCCAGTAATGGTACGGCGACGACCCAAACCGTCACGCTCGGCGTCGGCCAGGCCGGAACGAACGATTCGATCGGCAAGGCCGTATACCTGTCCGGCGTGCCCGGCCTCGCAGCCGGCTACTACACGTTGCTGCCAGGCAAATACGCGACGCTTCCGGGCGCGTATCGCGTGACGGTGTCGGCTACGACCGGCAACGTCGTGCCGGGTGCGTCGCAGGTGCTGCCGGACGGTACCGTCATGACGGCCGGATACTTCGCCGATGCGGTGACGGGCGGTCGCAGCGCGACGCCGATACTCTTCAACGTGCAGTCGGGCAACGTGTGGCAGCAATACTCGCAATACACGCTGAAGGGAGCGAACGCCTTCTTCACTGCGCAGGCCGCGAAGCAGGGCAACGTGACGCCGCCGCTGCCGGTGGACGGCGGTCAGCTCGTGCTGGCCGCGACGAAGGCGCTCACGCTCGGCGCGACGCTGAACGCGGCGGCGGGTGCGGGCGGCGCGCCGGCCGAGGTCGACATCGCGTCGCAGGACATCCAGATCACCGGCAACGGCAGCGCGGCGCTGCCCGGCTATCTGCAGATCGGTGGTGATGCGCTCGATTCGCTGAACGCGGGCAGCCTGCTGATCGGCGGCACGCGTGCGGCGACGACGAAGGGCGTGACGATCACGCCGATCGCGAACAGCGTGGTGGTGTCGAACGACGCGAATTCGTCGCTGAAGGGGCCCGAGATCCTGCTCGTGACGAAAACGGACGCGAGTGGCACGGATTCGAACGCGGCAAACGGCTTGCGTGTCGACGCAGGTGCATCGATCGTGGCGGCAGGCGATTACCCGGCGGCGAAGGACCAGCCGATCGCGATCGCCGGCGACGGCGCGATATTGCGCGTGTCGAACGGCGCGATGGCGCCGCTCACGCGCACGGGCGGCACCGGCGCCGGGTTGCTGACGGTCGGCGCAGGGGCGACGCTGTCGGGCGGGCAGGCGCTGATGCTCGATTCATCAGGCAACCTGAAAGTCGACCCGAGCGCGGTGTTGTCGGCGAAGGCGATCACGGCGGACGGCTCGGCGATCACGTTCACCAATGCGAGCGGCGCGGCCGCTGCGAACCTGCCGGGGTTCGTGATCGATCCGGCCGGGCTCGCGCAGCTCGCCAACGCGGATCTCGTCACGCTGCGCAGCTACGGCGCGATGGGCTTCGTCGGCGACGTGAACGCGACGTTCGGCAAGAGCGTCGACCTGAGTGCGGGCACGTTCACGAGCGACGGCGGCCGCGTGACGCTGAACGGGCAGCAGATCGCGTTCACGAACGAGACGGGCGCGCCCAACGGTACGGCTACGCCGGGCAGCGGCACGCTGACGGTCAACGCGAAAGAGATCGATTTCGGCACGGGCACGAAGACGCTGAGCGGGTTCTCGTCGGCGAACATGACCGCGAGCGGCGGCATCGTCGGGCAAGGCACGGGGACGTTCGATTTCGGCTCGCTGCCGATGACGCTCAACGCGCCGGTGTATCTGGCCGATACGAGCTCGGCATCGAACGTGAAGACCGCCGGTGCGCTGACGCTGAACGGCGCAGCGGGCACCGCATTGACGAAAACGCCGGTTGGCGGCGCATGGAAATTCGTCGGCGGCACGCTTGCCGACAACGGCGCGACGATCGCCGCGCCGGCCGGCAACGTGAGTCTCGAGGCGACGAACGGCAACCTGACGATCGGCAGCGGCTCGACGGTCAGTTCGGCGGGCGTGTCGAAGCAGTTCTTCGACGTGACGCAATATGCGCCGGCCGGCTCGATCGTCCTGACCGCCGACGCGGGTACGGTCGACGTGCAACCGGGTACGACGCTTGATTTCTCGGGTGCGAAGGGCGGCGGTGCGGCGGGCAGCCTGACGCTGTCGGCACCGAAGCAGGTCGTGAATCTCGACGGCACGATCAAGGGCGGCGCGACGAACGGCTATGCGGGCGGCTCGCTGTCGCTCGACACGGCCGGCGCGGCCGACCTCGATTCGCTGGCCAAGACGCTCGCATCGAGCGGCGTGAACCAGTCGATTGCCGTTCATACGAAGTCGGGCAACCTGACGCTGTCGGTCGGTAACGCGCTGACCGCGCACTCGGTGTCGCTGACGGCCGACGGCGGCGCGGGCAATGCGTCGGATACCGCGAACGGTAACGTGAACGTGCTGGGCACGATCGACGCGTCGGGCAAGTCGGGCGGGCAGATCGACCTGTACGGGCGCAGCAGCGTCGATATCGAGGGCACGCTGCTCGCGCGTGGCTCCGATCCGACGCAGCGCGGCGGCAAGGTGAATATCGGCACGAGCGCGGTGTTCGATCCGACGGTTTCGAATCCGTACAACGCGACCTACGGCTACGAGAACATCGACCCGTCACGCTCGGGGCTGATCCGTGTCGGCGCGAATGCGCTGATCGACGTATCGGGCGGGACGGCCGGCGGATTGTCGGGCGGCACCGTGAATTTCCGGGCGCCGCTGCTCGCGGACGGCAGCATCGATGTCCAGTTGCCGAATGCATTCAACAGCGGCAAGGGCATCGTCGGTTCCCGCGCGACGACGCTCGAGGCCTACGCGGTGTGGAACACGACCGATGCGACGTCCGGCGCGCAGCACTTCGACGGCATCGTCGACCCGGCGGGCTGGTACGACAGCAAGGGGCATCTGCTGGCCGGCACGTTCACCGCGCAAGGTACCAATCCGCCGACCTTCACGTTTACGCCGGATGCGAGCGGCGACGGCGGCGGCACGCTGACGAACGACGCGACCGGCGCGCAGGTGACGCTGACGGACAGCCAGGCCGACCTGGCTTCGCTGTATAACGGCGTCACATCGATCGGCTTTCCGGGGATGAGCAGCGCGTACTTCGTGCCGACGACCGCGAACGCCGATCATCAGAATTTCTACGGCGGACAGATCGTGAAGGCGAGCGATGGCACGCTGTCGATGACGCCCGGCACGCTGATGGGATTCATTCAGAGCGGGCTCGGCGCCAATGGGCCGATGCTGCAAGGGGCGACCTCGGGCATCGCGAATTTCCGCGTGGCGCCGGGGATCGAGTTCGACAACCCGAGCCCGGCGATCAATGGCGGCAACATCTCGATCCTGTCGAACTGGAATCTGGGCGCGGGGCTGCCGAACAACAGCGGGACGATCGTGCCTTCGTATCGCTACAAGGGGACGGTCGCGCCGATGCTGACGTTCCGGGCGACGAACGACTTCGATGCGGAAGCAAGCATTACCGACGGATTTTTCCAGAACCAGGTCGCGACGATTCTGGGGGCGGCGGGGAATGCGTCGGCTACGGGGACGTACGCCGCAGCGCTGGCGTTGTACAACAACCTGATGTCGCTGGACGATCCGGCGTCGATTACCGTGCAATTGACGGATGGTTCGACTCAGTCCTTGTCCTCATTCGGTAGCAACTCGGGGAATCCGCTATATGATCCGAACATCGCGTTGAACGCGCCGCTCGTGAAACAGACCGCCGATTATTATTCGAATTATCTGGGCTATGCGAATGCCTGGGGTGGTTATTATGATCTTTGGATGAATGGTAGTGCGAGCAAGGGTAATTATTCGCTTCATGTAATGCCTTATTCTCCGCTCTTTACGTCTGCGCCAATTATTTCAGATTATGGTTCGTATCAGGATTATTCGAGTGCGTATTCGACATGGCTGAATGGTTACAATGCCGTAACCATCACTGGATTGGTCAGGAATGGAGTGGTTGTGTACAATAAATTTGGCACGCCTACTCCTCCTGTTCTGCCGTCTAGCCCCACGGATTACAGTGCCTATATTTCATTGTATGGAAATTTTTATGTCGGTAAAATTTCCATCATTAAATCCAGTTCCAGTGTATTGGTGCATCCGAACAATGCATTCAGTTTCGTATATGCTCCGCTCGCACCGTTGTCTATCCCGGATACGGGGATTGCCAATATCGGAAACTTGCCAGGTAACGTGCCGGCCAATGTTGCAACCTCCGATAACCCGTTGCCCATCAGTTTTGCCGCGCTCCTCGGAGGCCAAAGCTCGTCATACCGCCTGGTCGGCGGCGCCGATCTGACGAGCGCCAATCCGCTTGCCGTGCAGCCTGCTGCTGCATTCAACGTCGGCAGTGCGTCTTCCGGCAACGTAACGCTAAACCGGCACACCGGGTACGTCGATTCGAACGGATTGACGTTGCTTCAGCCGACGACGATCCGTACCGGCACGGGATCGATCGATATTGCAGCTGGCAACGATCTTGCGCTGGCGGATACGACTGCACCGGGCGTGGTATATACGGCGGGCGCGCCTGCGCAGGGTTCGCCTGCATTGGGTATTACCACGGCAGTTGTGAGTGGCAGCCCGGGCCTGCAAGACATTCTGGTTACACCGGCTGTGAATCCCGATTCGGCCGGCGACATATCTATTCGTGTGCAGGGAGACATCAACGGCATCCAGAACGTGGCCGATGCGGCAGGCGCGGTGACCGGCGGCGCCGGGAACAGCATCAGCCAGTATTGGTGGCAGTGGATGGAGATCACTCCGGGGACAACTGCCAATAACAGTACGATCGTCGCTCCGTTGACCCGATCGTCGATCGATTTCGGCGCATTCGACCAAGGCGTGATGAGCGTCGGCGGCAACGTCTCGATCAGTGCCGGTGGCAAAATTTCGGACCTGGCCGTGTCGCTGCCGACCACGTGGTACCTGAACGGTAGCGGCAAGCCTGTCATTGTCGGCGGCGGAAACCTGGCGGTGCGAGCGGGCGGCGACATTCTGAGCGGCGACTACTTCGTCGCGAAGGGAACGGGGACGATATCGGCTGGCGGAAGCATCGGGTCGGATATTTCCGTGGCATCTCGACAAACTGGAGTGGCTCCGCTCGACGTGTCGACAGTGCTTGCAACTCAGGACGGAATATTCGACGTTACTGCGCGCCAGGGCGTGGATATTGGTGCGGTACTGAATCCGTCTTATTCGAGCAGCTTTGTGCAGAGCGGCGGACAGCCGACTGCTATCGTCAATCTTTTCGATTACGGCCAGTATCCTGACAACCAGGGCTATTCACCTGCTTCCGCGGTCAGTGTGCTATCCACGACCGGCGACGTCCGGCTCGGTTCGCCCGGGGGCATGTTGACCGGCGCGAACGGCGTGCTGCCTGCGAGCATGAATCTGATTGCGTTCGATGGTGCGATTGATGTTCAATCCGGCGGTGTCCTCTATCCGTCGGCTGTTGGTCAGTTGAATTTGATCGCGGACCAATCGGTGTACCTTTCCAATGTATCAGGCATGCGAACCAACGCCGCATTGCCCAATACGTTCGGTTTGTCCGACGCCGATCCATCACAGATGCCTTCGCCGACGAACCCGCAACTGAAGGTAAGTATCCCGGCGTTGACGAATACGACACTCGCCGCACATGCTCCAAATGCGCTTCATGGCGACGACTTGCAGCCCGCACGCCTTTACAGTCTGAACGGAAGCATCGTCAACGGCACCGTCGATGCTCCCGGCTATAGTGACGGCCTCTACCGGAGTCTCGTCACACTGTCGATCGACAAGCCGGCGCTCGTGCAGGCTGGACAGGACATCGTGAACCTGGCGTTCTGGGGGCAGAATTTGCGCAGTTCGGATGTGACGCGGATCGTTGCCGGTCGGGACATTTACGACACGCCGATTCCTTTCACAGGAGGCGGCGCAGTTCCGGTTTTGTCGCTTGGCGGACCTGGTTGGTTTGATGTTCAGGCCGGGCGCAATATTGGCCCGCTGACGAGTCAGGCCGAGTTGTATAACCAGAAGGCCAACACAGATGGAATCGCGCACCCGTTCACGGGCATCGATGCAGTCGGCAACGCGAACAACCCGAACCTGCCGCACGAGAGCGCGAACGTCAACGTGCTGTTTGGCGTGGGCCCCGGCGTCGATCTGCCTGGGTTCATCTCGACCTATGTCGCGCCGGGCAGCTCGGTTGCCGGCGTGCCGAGCGCGACGCCCGCGTTGATCGCGTTTATGGAGCAGTACGACGCGGGGCTTGGCGTCGATACGGGACTGCAGGTGGACAAGGACAAGGCACTGGCGAAGGTCGCCCAGTTGACGGCCGACGACGCGTGGAAGCAATTCCAGGCGCTGCCGTCTTACGTACAGCAGCTCTTCGCGGAAAAGGTGTTGTTCGGTGTGCTCGCGCAAGTCGGTGCGGACTTCAACGACCCCGCGAGCCGATACAGCGGCCAGTACGCGAGAGGCTACCAGGCGATCAACACGCTGTTCCCGGCTTCGTTCGGCTACACGGCGAACAATCTGGGCGGTGGTTCGAATGGCGCGAACAAGCAGGTCGACACGGGCAATCTCGATATCCGCAGCACGACGATCCAGACGCAGCAAGGCGGCGACGTGACGATCCTCGGGCCGGGCGGGCAGGCACTCGTCGGTAGTACGACGGCGCCGCCGCAGATTGTGGACGCCAACGGGAACGTGGTGGCGGGCCCCGGCACAATGGGGATTCTGACGCTCGAGAAGGGCAACGTCGATATCTTCACGGACCAGAGCGTGCTGCTCGCGCAGAGCCGGATCTTCACCGAGCAGGGCGGCGACATGACGATCTGGAGCTCGAACGGCGATATCAACGCGGGCAAGGGCGCGAAGACGTCGGCCGATACGCCGGCGCCGCAGTACGTGTGCGATGCGAACCACTACTGCACGGTCGATTCGCGCGGGCAGGTAACTGGTGCAGGGATCGCGACGCTGCAAAGCATACCGGGTGCACCGAAAGGCACGGTCAACCTGATTGCGCCACGCGGTACCGTCGATGCCGGGGACGCTGGCATTCGTGCGGGTAACCTGAACGTCGCCGCGTTGCGTGTCGTGAACGCGGACAACATTCAGGTGACGGGAAAGGCAACCGGTATTCCGCTCGTGCAAGCGGTGAATACGGGCGCGCTGACGGCTGCGAGTTCGGCGGCGTCGGCGGCGAGTCAGGTTGCTCAGGACATCGCGAAGAACAATGCATCGGGCGTTGCTCCGCGCCGCTGGACGATCAGCGTTCAGGTCGAGGGTTTCGGGGATAACGGCCCGGATGGCGGGTCGAAGCGACGCAAATCGGAGCAGGTTGGTTACGATTCGTCGAACTCGGTTTCGCTGCTGGGGTTCGGCGCGGCGGGGCCGACCCAGCGGACGTTGCTCAGCAAGGAGGAGCTTGGAAAGCTGAACAGGTTCTGAATGTGACCGAGAAATGCAGGTTGATTCGGTAGCGCCCGATTCAGCCGGGTAGACTGGAAAAACACTCCTGCTTTGCATGTTTGAAGCGGGAGTTTTTATTTCCAATCTCCGAATCGTATGCGCTTGGAGCGTCTCTTTCATGAGCTGTCGGCGGTTGCGGTGTCGCAGGATTCGCGAAAGCTGCGTCCAGCACATCCTGAATGATTCGAGAGGCTGCTTCCGGGAGATGGGAGATACGACGCAGCATTCACTGAGACGAGGCTTGCCGTATCGATGGTGTGCGTAACGAACGTTGAGACAGGTGAGAACGGTGTTGGCGATAGCTTGGGGATGCGGTTCGCTGCGGCCACGATCTTCCGCGTCTGACACGCGTGGCTAACGGCCACGGGTTATGGATCGTGATAACCATTGCATCGTGATGCCTTCGACTGCAGCGCGAATCGATGCAGTACGACCAATGTGGGGCGTTATAGGCGGGTCATTGACTGAGGTGGAGGTTTAAAAAAACGGCCTCGATTGCTCGAGGCCGGTGCGCTGTAATGCCGTGTGTTGCAGGATCGGTTGTCGATTACCGGCCGGTGACGAAAGCGCAGGCCGATGCGTCGCCGATGTCCAGGTTGTTTCCGCTCGTGTTGCTCAGGAAGTTCGCGGAGATCGCGGTCTTGAAGCTCGACGGCACGGTGTCGAAGCCGTTGCCGTGCACGACCGACGCGTAGCTGGCGTTCGTGTAGTGGTTGTTCAGGAAGCTTTGAACATTCGACGTTACGCTCGGATTGGCATAGCACTGGCTCAGGATGATCTGGCTCGTGCCGGAAACCGGATAGCCGGAGGCCGGGTTGGCCAGCTGGCTGTAGGCCGTGCCGGAAACCGGAACCCACTGGGTCGGATCGGCGGCGGCGGCGCCCGACGGAGCAGCAATCGTACCGAGCGCCGTCGTCGCGTTCGCATACGTCGGCGCGTAGTACGCGCCCTTCGTCGAGTTGTACAGGCTGGCGATCGGGAGCTGCAGCGCGCCTGACGACGTCACGACCGTGCTTTGCGACGCGAGGAACGTGTTCGTGTAGTCTGGGCTCAGGTAGGCGACTGCGGCCGTACCGGCCGACGACAGCGATGCGAGCGAACCGCGAACGCCGCCGCTGCCCGAAGCCGCGACGAAGTTTGCCGGCACACCGGACGGGAACGCCGTCGTGTTCGCGAACGTCAGCGAATCGACGAACGTCACGCCGGCCTTCGTGTTGGCGGTCGTGCAAACCGCATGCAGGTGGCGAGTCAGCAGTTCGGTCGTGCCACTGCCGTCCGCGCGATAGACGACCGTGATCGGCTTGTTCAGCGAGTACAAGCCGCCTTCCGGATTGGTAACTTGGTTCCAGTTCGTCAGCTTGCCCGAGAAGATGCCGCACAGGTCGTCGTCGTTCAGCGCAATGCTGTGCGCCTGACCCGGCATCGTTTGCGGCGTGATCGAACTCGTCACGGCCGGGCCGTTGACGACCGGCACCGTGATGGCCGTCACGATGTACGGGATCTGGATCAGCGGGCCGCTGTTTGCACCGACCGTGCCGGCGTTGTACGACGTGACTTGTGCCGTCGTCAGCGCGGCATCGCTGTTCGCGAAGTCGACCGTGCCCGTGACGCCCGCGCCGAGGTACGTCGGCTGGTTGTTCAGGAATGCGTTCTGGCCGGCACCCGAGCCGACCGAGTAGTACGTGAACGTGGCATTGGAAGTGCCGAACAGGCCGATTTCACCGGAAGCCGGCGAGTTGGCGCCGATCGTCGGTGCGACGAGCGACGAACCGCCACCTTGAATCACCGGGCCTGCGGCCATCGCGGCCGTGGCGCCCAGACCGGAAATGACGAGAGCGAGGACTTGACAGATCTTGCGCTTGCTGGATTTCATGAGAAATTTCCTTGAACGAAGATAAACGGGAACCCCTGCTACTGCGGTTGGAATGCTTATGGACCGCCGGGTAAATGTAGGTGTAAATCCGAATAACGCGTGTGAATTTTTTATAACGAATGGTGCGTAACATTTTCGCCAGAGAAGTCATTGCGTTACTCGGATTGATAAAGGGGCGATTTGGCCGCTATTCGACGTGTGCCGGAATTCCCAGATGTTGAGATTGTGTCGGCGAGCGCCGCTGCGCACTTTCGAGCGGGCTTGGAGCGGGGTGCTGGAGCGCGTTTCCGCACGTCACGCGAACGGTTCCCGGCATACGGTGCCGCGCTATCGCAACTCCAAGTCAGTTTCGTGGCGGATGCTGCGGAGCATTTCTTCCGGAGACGAATGAGTCATCTGTTGAAATTTCCCTGAAATTGATTTAATGGGTTTGATAAAAGAATTCTGATTCTTGCGTATCTGATCGTTAATCTTCAAGTGATTGAGTATGCTATCCGGAATGAAATCGTTTTTCCGATATAAGAATATCGATCGAAAGTAATAAAGCCCGCCAAAAAAGGTAGCCCAACATCCGTCACAAATTTGCGCCGGTTCGCTCCTTAGTCTTCTCCGGCGACTCCATCCGGCCCGTTGCGCAACATCGCCGGAAAAAGTCGTACGCGTGACACGAGGGCAGAGGGTACTGACATGTCGGCATTCCGCTACGAAGCGATCGATCCCACCGGCCGCACGCTGAAAGGCGTGCTCGAAGCCGACAGCGCACGCGCCGGCCGCAGCCATCTGCGCACGCAGGGGCTCACGCCGCTCGTCGTCGAACTGGCCGCGCAGCGTCTGCACGGCGAGCGCCATCAACGGTTGTCGCTCGGCCGCAAGCTGTCGCAGCGCGAGCAGGCGATCCTCACGCGCCAGCTCGCGAGCCTGCTGGTCGCAGGTCTGCCGCTCGACGAATCGCTGTCGGTATTGAGCGAGCAGGCCGAACGCGAATACATGCGCGAGCTGATGGCGTCGATCCGCGCGGAAATCGTCGGCGGCCATTCGTTCGCGAACGCACTGAGCCAGCATCCTCGCGATTTCCCGGAGATCTACCGCGCGCTCGTCGCGGCCGGCGAGCACACGGGCAAGCTCGGCGTCGTGCTGTCGCGCCTGGCCGACTACATCGAGCAGAGCAACGCGCTGAAACAAAAGATCCTGCTGGCGTTCACGTATCCCGGCATCGTCACGCTGATTGCGTTCGGCATCGTCACGTTCCTGCTGAGCTACGTGGTGCCGCAGGTCGCGAACGTGTTCACCAGCACCAAGCAGCAACTGCCGACGCTGACGGTCGTGATGATGGCGTTGTCCGATTTCGTGCGGCACTGGTGGTGGGCGTCGCTCGCGGCGACGGTCGCGATCGTCTATGCGATCCGCAAGGTGCTGTCGCGCGATGCACCGCGGCTCAGATTCGACACGTGGGTGCTGACCGCGCCGCTCGCCGGCAAGCTCGTGCGCGGCTACAACACGGTGCGCTTCGCGAGCACGCTTGGCATTCTCACGGCGGCCGGCGTACCGATCCTGCGTGCGTTGCAGGCGGCCGGCGAGACGTTGTCGAACCGCGCGATGCGCGCGAACGTCGACGACGCGATCGTGCGCGTGCGCGAAGGCTCCGCGCTATCGCGCGCGCTGGCCCATACGAAGACGTTCCCGCCGGTGCTCGTGCACCTGATCCGCTCGGGTGAGGCGACCGGCGACGTGACGACGATGCTCGATCGCGCATCCGAAGGCGAATCGCGCGAGCTGGAGCGCCGCACGATGTTCCTGACGAGCCTGCTCGAACCGCTGTTGATCCTGGCGATGGGCGGCGTGGTGCTCGTGATCGTACTGGCGGTGATGATGCCGATCATCGAGCTGAACAACATGGTGCAGTGATGCGCGGCTCAGCGCACGAACGCGTTGGCCTTCTCCGCGGCGGGCAGCGCGATCTCGTGTTGCAGCCCGTTGCGGTCGATGACGATCGAGCGCGCGCGAACCTCGGCAAGCTTCGCGGTGCCGCCGATCGCCGCGCCGAGCGACACGACGCGCGATGCTTCGCCGCCGACGCTGACGATCGCAGCGGCTCGGCGTGCATCGAAGGCGAGTACGCCGAGCAACTGGATGGCATCGCCGCCGCCGTCGGGTTTCGCGCCGAACAACCGTGCGCCGGCTGCAACGTCGATCGACGTGGGCGGTGGTGCAAGCGCCGCGACCGGCGCATCGGCGCCGCTCAATACGCGCACGGCCCACAGCGACACGGCGGCGAGTGTCGCGGCGGCGGCGAACGTCGCCGCGAGCTGCACGAGATCGGTGCGGGACGGCGCGATGCGAAGCAGGTCGAATGGTTTCATGGCGACGGGTCGATGCGATGGACAGAAGACGTTTTCCATTCTTTGCTGCGAGGGTGAATGCATGATGACGGGCCTCAACGAAACCCGAACGTCGTACGCCGGCCACGCGGGCAGACGAGCGCGTCGCCGCACGCAACGCGGCTTCACGCTGATCGAGATCATGGTGGTGGTCGCGATCCTCGGGATTCTCGCGGCGCTGATCGTGCCGAAGATCATGAGCCGCCCGGACGAGGCGCGCCGCATCGCCGCGAAGCAGGACATCGGCACGATGATGCAGTCGCTGAACCTGTATCGCCTCGATAACGGCCGCTATCCGTCGCAGGAGCAGGGGCTGACCGCACTCGTGCAGAAGCCGACGGTCGACCCGGCACCGAACAACTGGAAGGACGGCGGCTATCTGGAACGGTTGCCGAAGGATCCGTGGGGCAACGCGTATCAATACCTGAACCCGGGCGCGCACGGCGCGATCGACGTGTTCAGCTACGGTGCGGACGGCAAACCGGGCGGCGAGGGCAACGATGCGGACATCGGTTCGTGGCAGTAACGGCGTGCGCATCGTGAAGCGGCCGATACGACACACACGCGTCCCGCGTCACACGGCGGCGGGCTTCACGCTGCTGGAGATGCTCGTCGTGCTCATGATCGCCGGGCTGCTGGTCGCGGTCGTAACGCTCGCGCCGTCGCGCAACCGGCGCACCGATCTGGCGGAGGAGGCGCAGCGCCTGGCGAACCTGCTCGAATCGGCCGGCGACGAAGCGCAGGTGCGCGCGATGCCGATCGCTTGGCAGCCGGTCGGCGGCGGCTATCGCTTCGTACAGCGCACCGAAGGCGGCGCCTGGGCGCCGATGACCGACGACCTGTATCGCGCACGCCGCTGGGGCAGCGAAGTGACGGGCGTGTCGGTGCATTACACGGGCGGCGGCGAAGCGCCGTCGCGGATCGTGCTCGGCAGCGAAAGCATCGACGTGCCGGTGACGATCACGCTGTGGTCCGGCGATGTGCGGATGGCCGTCGTCGGCACGGGCATCGGCAACTTCGTCGTGCGCCGGCCCTGAGCGGCGGGCGTCGTGGTTCGCGTGCGATCCGGCGATGCACGAAAGCGGTGCGGCGCGATTGAGCCGCGCGGCGATACGCTTCACCGGACTGTCACAGTGCCCGCTCACAATCTGTCGTTCGCTTGCGGCCGAACCGCTAACGGGGGTTTGCGTTCCGGCACGCGGCGTGCAACTCCACTTCCGTCCAGGGATTCATGACTCGTTCACGGGCGCCGACCGGTGTCCTGGCGCTCGTCGCGTGGCTCGCGTTCGTCGTGCTTTGCATGCGCGGCGTACAGGCACAGGAGACCGGTTCCACCGGCCGCCAGCCGGGCAGCGCGGTGCATTTCGATCTGCCCGCGCAGCCGCTCGCGAAGACGTTGCGGGATTTCGCGCGGCTCACCGAGCTGATCGTGCTCGCGCCGGCGCCGCTGCTCGACGGGCGCACGAGTGCGCCGGTCCAGGGCGATTTCGCGCCGCGCGACGCGCTCGAGCGGATGCTGGCCGGAACGGGATTGAGTGCGAAATTCTCGCGCCCGGACGAAGCGATCATCGTCGCGCAGCCGGCCGCCGAGACGCCGCCCGCTCCGGCCGACACGCCGGCGGATGCGGCGCTGCCGATCGACGGGATCGGCGATTCCGGCGATCGGCGTGCGTTCGCGGGCCTGCTGCAGGCGCATCTGATCGATGCGCTGTGCGCGCAGCCGGCGGCCGTGCCGGGCAGCTATCGACTCGTCGCGCAGGTGCGCATCGACAACAGGGGGGCGGTGGTGGCGGTCAACATGGTGGCATCGAGCGGTTCGGCCGCCCGCGACGCGGCGGTGATGCGCGCGTTGCGCGCGCTGAAGCTGGACGACGCGCCGCCTGCGGACCTGCCGCAGCCGGTCACGATCCTGCTGCGCCCGGCCGGCAACGGCGTGCATTTCCGTTGCCCGGCGCCGCAGCCGGCGGTGCGGGGCTAGGCCATCATGTCCGACAGCAACCGCTCCGGGCTCCGGAATCTGCTGGCGACGCGCTACGCGTACCTGGTCAGGCGGCTCGAGCGCGTGACGGGGTCGAAGGACGGCGCCGCCGACGCGCTGCACGAAACCTGGCTGCGCCTCGAGAACGCGAACGTCTCCACGCAGGTGACGAACGCGGACGCTTATATACTCGGGATGGCGAACAATGTCGCGATCGACCAGCATCGGCGCGAACGGCGGCATCTGCACGACGACGACGTCGAGACGCTGCTGGAGATGCCCGACGAACTGGCCGATCCCGAGCGCATCGTCGCGGCGCGCCGCAAGGTCGAGACGCTGAAGGACGTGCTGCGCGGCCTGCCGCCGCGGCGCCGCGCCATCCTGCTGGCCGCCCGCGTGGATGGCCTGCTGAACCGCGAGATCGCCGAGCATTTCGGCATTTCGCTGCGGCTCGTCGAAAGCGAGCTGAGCGCGGCGATGAAGTACTGCCTGCAGCGCATGCAGGAAGACGGCGATCCGTACACGGGCACGCGAGGCGGCCCGCGTAAATTTTGAGCATCCGGACGATGACGAAAGCCCAGGCCCAACCTGCCCACGACGAACTCGACGAAGCGAGTGCGTGGCTGCTGCGTCTGCGCTCGGGGGACGCGAGCCAGGCCGACGCCGACGCGTTCGAGCGCTGGTGTGCGGATCGTCCGCAAGCCGCCGATCTGCTGCGCGGCACCTGGAGCTCGCTGCGCACGGCCGCGACCGAACTCGCGCACGAGGAGCGCACGGCCGCTGCCTGGGCACATGTCGCCAGGCGCGAACGCACGATGCGCACCGGGCGGCGCGCGTTCATCGGCTTCGCGGTCGCGGCGGGCGCATCATGGCTCGCGGTGCGGCCGCCGATGCAGCTGTGGCCGTCGCTCGGCGACATCGCGGCCGATTACCACACCGGTACCGGCGAGCAGCGCAGCGTCGCGCTGTCGTCGCGCGTCACGGTCGAACTGAATACGCAAACGCGTCTCGACGTGCTGCCGGCAAGCGATGCCGCGCATGGCGTCGAAGTCGTCGCGGGCGAGGCGGAAATCGACGCGGTCGCGCCGCCGGCCGGCCGCGCGACGCCGATCCAGCCGGTCACGGTGGTGGCGGGCGGCGGCCGCATGCGGGCGCTGGTCGCGCGTTTCAACGTGCGGCGTACGGGCACGCAGGTCTGCGTGACGTGTCTGTCCGGAACGGTCACGCTCGAGCATCCGCGCGGCGGGCGTACGCTCAGTGCCGACGATCAGGTCGTCTACGACGACCGCGGCGTGCAGCCGGTGTCGCGGACCGATCCGGGTGCCGTCAGCGCGTGGCGGCGCGGCATGCTGGTGTTCAACGGCGTGCCGCTGTCGGACGTCGTCGACGAGATCAACCGCTACCGGCGCGGCAAAGTCATCCTGCGCAGCGCGTCGCTCGGCGCGAACCGAATGCAGGCGCAGTTTCCGATCACCCGGCTCGACGACGTGATCGACATGGTCGGCCGCCTGTACGGCGCGCACGTCACGCGCCTGCCCGGCAACATCGTGCTGCTGAGCTGAGCTGAGCTGAGCTGAGCTGAGCTGAGCTGAGCTGAGCTGCTTTCCCCGCGTTCCGCTTTCCTTCCTTTATCCCGCTTCCTTCAGGCCGCTGCTCCGCCTGCCGCTCGGCTGCCCGCGCTGCGGGTTACGGCGCGTCGATACGACCTTATCCATGAGGGCCGGCAAACGCCGGGCTGTCACGCGTGACGGCCCGGCGGGGCGTCGTCGGACCCGAGGCGTGGGTGGCAAGCGCCCCGGCCGTGCAGCGATGCGCGGTGGGGGGATGTGTGTCGAGGGAGCTTCGGGCGGTGGCGTGATCATGAACGAATCGCAACGGGATACGGATTCCGGCGTCGCGGACACGCGCGCCGACGCGATCCGCGAGGGCGCGGTGCGCTGGCTGCTGTGGTTGCGCGCCGGCGACACGACTGAACAAGAACGCGACGCTTTCGCGCGCTGGCGCGCGCAGAGCGACGAGCATGCGCGCACGGTGCGCGAGCTGATCTGGATGTGGGCCGTGCTGGAGACGGTCGGCCGTCCGGAGCCCGGCGAGCCGGGCGGGTCGACGCGCACGCATTGACGCGCCGCATGGGCGTTGCAAGAAAGTCTGCGGGTTAGGCGGGGCCGCTGCGACCTTGTATATGAGAGAGCGAGGGGCCGTGAAGAGGGGCTGTGGCGTGGAGACCGGGGAACGGGGGCCGGAATGGCCCCCGGATCACCCGTCATGCACGATGGTCGGCGCGCGCGCCGCTCCACGCGGCATCGAGCGGATCGTCGGCGTCGCGCAGCGGCTCGCGCAAAAACGGAAAGCGTTCGACGAACGGTGCGGATTCTTGCAGGGCCACGATATGGTTGACCATCCATTGCAGCAGTTCGCCGCCGTGCCGGACCTGTTCCGGGCGCCAGTCCGGCATCGTCGAGAAGAGGGCGGAGAAGCCGCTCCAGCGCGACGGGCGGTCGTTGTCGCCGGGGCGAAAATAGGTATTCATCGCGACGTCGCGCGCTTGCGTCAGCGTGCCGACGAACAGTCCGTGCGGCGTCGGCACGCCGATCTGCTGCCAGCCTTCCGCGATCGCCAGCGAGCGCATCACGCGCGCCGCGACGAACGCGATGCGCGTCTCATGCTCGATTTCCGCAAGCGACATCACGCCGTTGCGCTGCATGCAGCGCGCGACCGCGTGCGGCCGGATCACGTTCGACGCGAAACTGCGCAGCACGAGGTCGGGCACCGTCAATTGAAGCTGGAATTCACGCAAGCCGTGTTCGGCGCTCATCGTCGAGAAATGAACGAACAGCCCTTCCGCGTGACCGAGCGCGCCGACGTACGGTTCGAGCCCGAGGCGCACGAGTTTCGGCGCGATCTGACGCTCCAGCAATCGGAGCAGGTTGCGGCGATTGCGCACGCCCTTGAAATCGTCGAGGCTGCGCGTGACAACATCGCTGATCTCCCAGCGGCGCTCGTCGGCGATGAGCCGCGGCGAGCCGCTCAGGTCGAACCGGGCGCGGCCGTGCGCCACGCGGGGATCTACGTACATGCCGGTGCCTCGTGCATTGATTGCGGGCGGACCGCCGCGACGGTGCGTCGTCGCGCGGATCGGGTCGCTCACGATGCTGCGGGGTCGATCGCGCTGCGTCAAGTGCGAACGCGTTGCGACGCGCGCGAGCGCATGCCGGTGCGGCCCGCACGATCGACCGGACAGCGTGGGGTAACCCGATGATGCGCGCGGTCGTGGAACGCTTCGTCGAGCAGAGCCCGATGACGATCATGGCGCGGCTCGTCCTGCAATGCGCGCTGCACGACGACTGGGTCGGCGCCGCGGCGGGCGGCGGCGACGAACCCGACGGCGAGTCGATCCGCGAGGCGCTGTTTGCCGTTGCCGTCGACGCGATCGCGGCGATTGCCGCGTGGCAGCGGATGCCGGATGCCGTCGGCACTGTCGCGCCGGGGTTTGGTGCGGCCGTGACGGCGCTGCACGATTGCATGAGCCGGTGGCGGTCCGGCTGGGGGCGTGCGCTGGTCAGCGACAGTGTCGACCTGCTGCTGCCGGTCGCGGCGATGCGCGACGTCGATGGTGCGCGCGCCGTCGACGGGATGCGGCTGCGCGTGCTCGATGGGGCCGCCGAGGCCTGTGCGCCGCGAGCCGACGGTTGCGGCTGCGGGCGGGCGTGCGACGACCCGGCGCGCGATGCGGCGGCAGGCGGTGCGCGCGTCCTGCCGGTGTACGACCCGGATCTCGGGATGATCGTCGACCTGCTGCCTTGCGAGCGTGGCCGGGCGCACGAGCGCGCATTCGTCGGCGCGCTGCTTGAAACGGTCCGGCCCGGCGAGCTGTGGATCGTCGACGGGCGCTTCGATACGGATGCGATCCTGTCCGGCTGGCCGCGCCGCGGCGGCGCGTTCGTGCTGCGCGAATACGACCGTTCGGCTGCCTGCCGGCCGCTGGGCGACTGGCAGGACGCCGGCGTGTTCGGCGCCGGGCGCGTTCGCGAACGATCCGTCGGGATGGCCGGCGAGGGCGGCGCGTCGGACACGTTCCGCCAGATCGAATGGGAAGGCGCGGAGGCGTCCGGCGATATCGTCACGCTGCTGACCGATCTGTCGGCCGAGCGGTTCGACGCGCCGCAGGTCGTGGCGTTGTCGCGCCGGCGCTGGCGCGACGCGTTGCCGCTCGCGCTCGAGCCCGTCATGGGCGGCACGCCGTTCGGCGCCGTGCCCGCGCGCGCGGCGCTGCTGGCGAGCGGAATCGCCGCGTTCGCCTACAACGCGTTCAGCGTGATGACGCGTGTCGTCGGCGGCGCGCTCGATCTCGATGCGCGCGACGTCGCGCGCCTGCCGTCGCTGATCGCCGACGGCGTGACGGCCACCTATGCGGGCATGATGATCGCGCTGCCGCCGGACTGGTGGCAGCGTTACGACCAGTTGCCCGCGACGACGCTCGGACAGATCGTGCGGATGCTCGCCGTGCACGTCGACCCGCGCAGCGAACGGCGGCGCCGCCGCGACAGCCGGCTGTCCTCGAAGTCGCAGGCATTGCTGCGCGCCGCGACGCTCGAGTGCCTGCTGCACGACAACGGCGACGATCCGGCCGCGAGCGTGTTCAGCCTGCGCACGATCGCGATGGCGACGCGCGACTTCAGCAGCAATCCGTCGAAGGCGCTGCGGTACGCCGGTGAGGCGCTGGTGATGGTCACCAAGTACAACCGGCCGATCGCGCTGCTCGTGTCGATCGACGACTGGAACCGGCTGCTCGGCGAAGTGCGCGAGACGAGCTTCACGCGATTGTCGTTCGATGCGGCGGCGGCGCAGGGCCTGCGGCCGGTGACGTTGAGCGAGTCGTCGCTGAATTAGTCGGCGACGATCGTACGTTGTCGGCCCGGCCCGGCCGGGCTCGCCGTTCGCCGCGCCGGTACCTGCCGCATCCGGCTTCAACTCGTCAGCCGCCGCACCCAGATCACCGACGTCCACGCGAAATTGCCGCTGCCGTAGCGCGCGATCAGCGTGTCGATGCGCGCGTTGATCCGCGCCGAATGCACGCGGCAATGCACGATGAAGTAGCCGCTGTTCACGCCGACGGCCGCGCCGTCCGGCAACGTCGGGCTGCCGCCCTGCGCGGGCAGCAGGTATTCGGCGATGTCGCCGGTGCTCACGAAGTAGGCGGTCGCGCGCCGATCGACGAGCCGCTTGGCCTGGCTCGCCGACAGCGTCGGGATCGCGGCGACGAGCACGGGTTCGGTCGCGGTGTTCGCGTTGACGACGGTCAGGTCGGGCAGGATCGTGACGAACGGGGCGAGCGCTTCAATCGCATGCGCGTCGTAGCCCGGAACGCGAGCGAGATCGTCGACGGACACGAGCTGCAGCGGCCAGCCGCCCGGGCCGTTCGCGTCGCGCAGCGAACGCAGCATGTAATCGGCCGTTGGTTGCGCGAGCGCCGGATCGAGCGACAACTGGCCGAGCAGGCGCCGGTACGCCAGCACGCCTTCCCCGTTGGACTGCCACGGCTTGCCGGGCGCGGCACGCGACACGAGGTTCATGAGGTTGAAGCGCGCCTGCGCGTCCTCGACGCTGCCCGAGATCCACGCACGCGACAGTTCCGCATTGACCGCCAGCGCGTCGGACGGCAGCAGGTCCGAGAGCTGCACGTCGGCGACCGGCGCCGACCACGGCTGGCCGATGAACGTGACGTTCGACGTCGCGCTTTGCGCGCGCAGCGTCGCGCGTGCCCACTCGACCGCGGCGCGCTCGATCCACATCGTCTGGGTCGCGAGCCGCTGGTTCTCGACGTCGCGCGTCGCGACCTGCTGGCGCCACAGCACGCTGGCCGCGAGCGTGGCCGCCAGCGCGACGACGAGCAGCACCATCACGATCGCGATGCCGCGTTCGCGCCGTGCGTGCGCCGTCCTTCCTGTCCCGTATCGATGCATTCGCGTGCCCCCGCAGTGTCGGCGCGGCGCGCTCACACCTCGAACGCCAGCCACGCATGCGCGATGCTCGCATGCGCGGATGACGCGACGCCGAACAGCGCGGCGAGCCCCGCGACCCAGCACGCGAGCGTCGCGGGACGCATGCCGACGTCGGCAAGCGGGCCGACGAGGCCGGCGATCGCGTGCGAGCGCCACAGCAGCAGCACGAACAGCGTGCAGCCGACGGTCATCGCGATCGCGAACGTGTGGGCTGCAACCGCGGGGCGGCGAGTGAACGGCGTGCGGTGATGCCGCTGGTTCGTCGCGACGATCGCGACGCCGTTCGCGACCGGCACGATCGCCATCGCGAACGCCCAGAACAGCGGCTGGTCGCTCGACGGATTGATCAGCAGCAGCGTGCCGATCGTCCAGATCGGCGGCGCGAGCAGCGTGAGCGCGGACCACGACAGCAGCTGCCACGCGAGCCACGGCGAGCGCCAGCGCAGCGGCGGATTCGACGCGGCACGAGCGGCGCGCGGACGCAACTGGCCCGGCATACCGGCGGCGCCGGCCAACCGCCCGGCGAGCCACCGTACGAGCATCGTGGCGAATGACATGGAGTGTCCTGTCGTTGACATGTTTCGTTCTCAATAGCTAGGACGAAGCGGGCGGCTGCAAGCCGCAGGATTTCGTACGTGCTCGCGGTTTGCGGTGCGGCGTAAACGGTCCCGACGATCGCGCCCCGTGTTTCGCGCGTGTTTCGTGAATATCTTCAGTCGAATGTCACAAAAACTTCCCGGTTGAAACCGGAGGATTGTCGGGCCGCACGCTGGCCGTCGCGTTTTCGCTCGGGGGCCGGCCGGACGGCGCCTCGTTTGCCGGCGGGCCGCCGAAGCGCCGCGCGTCGGCCAGGCAACGACATGTACACGAAACGGGGGCCACGCAAGGTCATGCGCTGCGTCTCGCGAGTCTCGCGCGAGGGCGCGGCCGCACGCATGCAGGCCGCTTGCGTCGAACGCTTGCCCATGCCGGCGGATCGCTCGACGTCACGCAAAAAAACATTGCGGCAATGCGCGCTTCGTTCCGTCTAGGTAGGTGGGAGCTGCGACTTGGTGCGCCGTACGCGGCCCCGTTCGCGACCGATGCGCGTGCATCGGGTCGGCGGGCGGGGGTCTGCAAGCGGGCATTTTTTCTCATCAGGCGGCGTGAAGCCGACAGGTGCATGACAGTGGAACAGTTCGAGGAAACCCGGCCGGCGGGCGAAAGCGGCGCGCCGACTGACGACGTATCGGCGCGGCAGGCGGAAGCGTTGTCGCCGGTCATCGACCTGCGCGACACCGGGCGCTTCCTGCAGGTGCTCGAGGCGCTCGGGTGCTCGCTGGCCGTGAGCCGCCGCCCGTCCGGCGTGGCCGTGATCGGCGTCGACGACGGCGTGCCCACGCTGTCCGCGTGCCTGTTGCCGCGCTCGATGGGGATGGCCGTGTCGGGCAAGCGGCTCGCGGTCGCCACGATGCACGAGCTGATGGTGTTCGCCAACGTGTCGACGCTCGCGCCGCGCTATCCGGCCCGACCGGATCACTACGATGCGATGTTCGTGCCGCGCATGTCCTATTACACGGGCGATCTCGACCTGCACGACATGGCGTTCGACAAGCATGTGCTGCTCGCGGTCAACACACGCTATTCCTGCATCAGCGTGATCGACGGCTATTTCAACTTCACGCCGATCTGGCAGCCGCCGTTCGTGACGGAGACCACGCCGGACGATCGCTGCCACCTGAACGGCATGGCGTTCGCCGACGGCAAGGTGCGGTTCGCGACGGCGCTCGGCATGAGCAACGAGCCGTTCGGCTGGCGTAGCGGAATGGCCGGCAGCGGCATCGTGATGGAGGTGCCGTCCGGCCGGATCGTCGCATCGGGGCTGTCGATGCCGCATTCGCCGCGCGTGATCGGCGGGCGCCTGCATGTGCTCGAAGGCGGTCGCGGCCACGTGCTGCAGATCGATCCGCAGTCCGGCGCGCGGCGCGTGCTCGCGAAGCTGCCGGGCTTCACGCACGGTCTCGCCGAATACGGGGGCGTGCTGTTCGTCGGGCTGTCGAAGTTGCGCGACAAACGCGGTCCGCAGGGATTGCCGATCGAAAGCGAATCGGACGTGCTGGTCGCGGGGGTCGCCGCACTCGACGCGAACACCGGCGACGTGCTCGGCATCCTGCAGTTCTTCAACGGCGTCGACGAGATCTTCGACGTGCAGGTGATCCCGAACGTGCGGCGTGCCGAAATCCTGAGCCCGCATCAATGGGCCGAGACGCCGTCGATCGTGACGATGCAGGGCGGCTTCTGGCAGACGCGTCCGCGCGAGGACGACGAACCCGCGAAGGCGGCGGAGCGCGCGTGATGACGATCGATCGTTGCGGGTTTTCCGATGTCGTTTCGTCCTTATCGGTAGACGGGGCCCGCGCAGGGCGGCGCGCGTCGTCGCCGCGGGCCGGCGGGGTGTTGTGGCTCACGGGGTTGTCGGGCGCGGGCAAGACGACGCTGGCCGATGCGGTAGCGGCGCGACTGCGCGACCGACGCATGCATCCGGTGGTGCTCGACGGCGACCGGCTGCGCACGGGGCTGAATCGGGATCTCGGCTTCACGGTGCAGGATCGTTTCGAAAACGTGCGGCGCATCGCCGAAGTCGCGGCACTGACGAGCGAATCCGGCGCGCTGGCGATCGTCGCGGTCATTTCGCCGCTCGCGGCGATGCGCGACGCGGCGAGAGCGATCGTGGGGCCGGCATTCCGCGAAGTGTATGTGAGCACGCCGCTGGCGTGCTGCGAGGCGCGGGATCCGAAGGGGCTGTATGCGAAGGCGCGGTGTGGCGCGCTGCCGGAATTCACGGGTGTTTCGGCGCCGTACGAACCGCCGGTGGAAGCCGATATCACGCTCGATACCGGCCGTGCATCGCTCGCGACGTGCGTCGATACGCTGTTGCAGTTCGCGGTGACGCAGTTCGGGTTTCACGCCGATGCGCAGGCGGTGTTGACGCATCACGGCTGAGTTCGGATCGACAGTATATAGAGCATCACACGATTCATGATAAGGATGGCGAATCAATCGTCATCAAAGTGAAACAGGCAGCTGATAGCGGGGCAAGCGGCGAGTTCGCGACAGCTTCGCTGCGATCCGGAACAACAAAAGGGGAATGGCGCATGCCGCCGAGAGTAGACCGCAAGTCACGCGAACGATGGCGGCTGAATTGCCGATGCCTGGCCGGCGCCGTGCTGGCCGGAGGATTGAGCGTCGCGCCGGCTGTTCATGCGCAGGAAGCTGCCGCGCCGGCCGCGAAGGCGGCGTCCGCCGCGCCGCAGTCGTTCGACGTGAATGCCTTCGTGGTGCGCGGCAACACGACGTTGCCGACGCTCGAGATCGAGAAGGCCGTGTATCCGTTCGAAGGGCCGGGCCGCACGCTCGCCGACGTGAACGCGGCCCGCGATGCGTTGCAGAAGGTATACCAGGATCGCGGCTACCAGTCGGTCGTGGTCGAGCTGCCGCAGCAGCAGGTGAAGAACGGCGTGATCCTGCTGCAGGTGACCGAGGCGAAGGTCGGCCGGCTGCGCGTGGACGGCGCGCAATACAACTCGCCGCAGAACATCCGCGACGCGGTACCCGCGCTGGCTGAAGGCAAGGTGCCCGATTTCAACCAGGCACAGCAGCAGCTCACCGACCTGAACCGCTCGGCGGACCGCCAGGTGATCCCGGTGCTGAAGCCGGGCGCGCTGCCGCAGACGGTCGACGTCGACCTGAAGGTCGACGATCACAGCCCGCTGCACGGCTCGCTCGAACTGAACAACGACAACAGCCCCGGCACGTCGACGCTGCGCACGACCGCGAGCCTCAGCTATTCGAATCTGTGGCAGCTCGGCCACGTGATTTCCGGTACCTACGTGATCGCGCCGCAGCATCCCAACGATGCGCGCGTCTACGCGTTCTCGTATCTCGCGCCGATCAAGGATTCGCGCTGGAGCTTTCTTGCGACGGTCGTGCATTCGGACAGCAACGTCGCGTCGGTCGGCAACACCAACGTGCTCGGCAAGGGCACCACGTACGGCTTCACCGCGATCTATTCGCTGCCTGCGACGGAGACCTACGCGCACACGGTCAGCATCGAGATCGACCGCAAGCATTACGACGAAGACGTGTCGCTGCCGGGCCAGGGCGGCTCGACGGCGCCGCTCACGTACGTGCCGGTGACGCTGTCGTACAACGGCCAGCTGAGCCTGAAGAACTCGCAGACGTCGTTCTCCGCATCGCTGACGACGAACATCCGCGGCCTCGGCAGCGACTGGGGCGCGTGGGACAACAAGCGCTACAACGCGACGCCCGATTTCGTGTACGGCAAGTTCGACGTGAATCATACGCAGCGCTTCGCGAACGACATGCAGGCCAATGCGCACGTGAACGCCCAGATCTCGAACTCGCCGCTCGTGTCGAGCGAGCAGTTCGCAGCCGGCGGGATGAACAGCGTGCGCGGCTACATGCAGGCGGAAGACACGGCCGACAGCGGCGTGATCGCGTCGCTGGAGTTGCGCAGCCCATCGCTGTCGAAGTGGCTGGGCGGCGCGGTCGGCAGCCGGGTGAACGAATGGCGCTTCCATGCGTTCTTCGACGCGGCGCACCTGTGGCTGCTGAGCCCGCTGCCGGAGCAGACGTCGCGCTTCAACCTGATGAGCGTCGGTGTCGGCACGCGGCTGCAGCTCATGAAATACGCGAGCGCGGATTTCGAGGCCGGCTGGCCGTTGAAGGCCGGCGTCTATACGCGGCGGTACAGCCCGCGGTTCGATTTCTACGTAAGGCTGGGATTCTGACGGATTTTTTGATCGTGGCGGGGCGATGCGACGAGCGCGGCGCCCGCCCATTCGGGGAGTGGATCGTGAAGCGAGTCTTGTTTTTCCTGTTGGCGGTGATGCTCGGCGTGCTGCCCGGCATCGCGAACGCATGGTGGCAGAACGACTGGTCGTACCGAAAGGCGATCACGATCGACGCGAGCCCGAAGGGCGCGAACCTCGCGGAATCGGCCGGCCGCGTGCCGCTGCTGATTCGCCTGCATTCGGGCAACTTCCAGTTCGACGGGCTGGCCGACAACGGCGCCGACATCCGCTTCGTCGCGGCCGACGACAAGACGCCGCTGAATTTCCATGTCGAGCAATACGATCCGGTGCTCGGCGTCGCGCTGATCTGGGTCGACGTGCCGAAGATGCCGGCCGGCGCCGCGGAATCGATCTGGATGTACTACGGCAACAAGAAGGCGCCGGACGGCGGCAAGCCGGCCGAGACCTTCGATGCCGACTACACGCTCGTCTATCACTTCAACGGTGCGGCCGGCGCGCCGCCGAAGGACGCGACCGCATACGGCAACAATGCGCAGAACGCGGCGTTCCGCACGGTCGAGGACGGCATCGTCGGCAAGGGCGCGCGGTTCGACGGCACGGGGTCGCTGACGCTGCCGGCGAGCCCGTCGCTGAACCTGGCCGCAGGCGGCAGCTTCACGTTCAGCGCGTGGGTCAAGCCGTCGGCGCTGGCGCCGAACACGCTGCTGTACAGCCGCCGCGACGGCGCGAATGTGCTGCTGATCGGCCTCGACAACGGCGTGCCGTTCGCGGAAGTGGCGGGTGCGGCCGGCACTCCGGCGCCGGTGCGCACGCCTGCCGTGCCGCCCGTCGCCGCGAACCAGTGGACCCATCTCGCGGTCACGGCCGACGGCAAGAACCTGACCGTCTACGTGAACGGCAAGCAGGCCACGCAGGTCGCGGCGACGCTGCCCGCGCTGACCGGCGCGGCGGCCGTGGGCGCGGACGTCGCCGGCGCGCCGGCCGGGTTCGCCGCGTATGCGGGCGCGCTCGACGAACTGCGCCTGTCGAAGATCGCGCGTTCGCCCGCCGCGATCGCGGTCGACGCGCTCGCGCAAGGCTCCGAATCGAAGCTCGTGGCGTACGGCGCCGACGAGAAGCAGTCGGGCTTCGGCTTCGGTTACTTCGGCGTGATCGTGCAGTCGGTGACCGTCGACGCGTGGGTCGTGATCGCGATCCTGCTCGGCATGGCGCTCGTGTCGTGGATCGTGATGTGGACGAAGGCGCGTTACGTCGGCACCGTCGACAAGGCCAACCAGTATTTCGTGCAGCGTTTCCGCGAAGTGGCCGGGCGTCACCTGGTCGGGCTCGCGCATGTCGACGAAGCGAGCACCGACGGCCGCCGGCTGTACCAGTCGTCGCTATACCGGCTGTACAAGGCCGGCGTGCATGAAATCCACAGCCGCATGGACGGCAACGGCCGCACGGTGATCACGTCCGAATCGATCGAGGCGATCCGCGCGTCGATGGATGCGACGCTCGTGCGCGAGAACCAGCGGCTGTCGAAATCGATGGTGCTGCTGACGATCGCGATCTCGGGCGGCCCGTTCCTCGGCCTGCTCGGCACGGTGGTCGGCGTGATGATCACGTTCGCGGCGATCGCCGCGGCCGGCGACGTGAACGTGAACGCGATCGCACCGGGTATCGCGGCCGCGCTGCTCGCCACCGTCACCGGCCTGTTCGTCGCGATTCCCGCGCTGTTCGGCTACAACTACCTGCTGATCCGCAACAAGAACGTGACCGCGAACATGCAGGTGTTCGTCGACGAATTCGTCACGCGCCTGGCCGAAGCTCACCGCACGCCGGATCACGCCGTGCTGGCCGACTGAATGCACGCAGGAGACCACCATGCAGGTTCAGGACGACGACAAGCCGTACGACGACATCAACATCACGCCGATGCTCGACCTCGCGTACGTGCTGCTGATCATCTTCATCATCATGACCACCGCGTCGGTGCAGGGCATCAAGGTCGATCTGCCGAAGGCGAGCTCGTCCGCGAGTCTCGCGAAGCCGAAGACGAAGGCGATCACGGTCGCCGATTCGGGGCAGGTGTTCCTCGACGCGTATCCGGTGACGATGGACGAGCTCGAAAGCCGGCTGCGCACCGAGAAGGCGACCAATCCGGAATTCCCGATCGTGCTGAAGGGTGACGCGGCCGTGCAGTACCAGAAGGTCATGGACGTGCTCGACTTGCTGCGCCGGCTCGACCTGTCGCAGGTCGGGCTCGTGACCGGCAAGGCGAAGCAGGGCGGCTAGCGCGATGGAAATGACCTACAACGGCGGCCCGCCGCAGAAAGGCCCCGGCCGCTTCGTGAAGCCGGTTGCGATCGCGCTCGTGCTCGCGGGGCTCGCCGCGCTGATCTGGCATTTCGCGGGGGACACCGCGGGCGTGAAGCGCGTGAGCGCGCCGCAGGTGACGACGGTGATTCCGTTGCCGCCGCCCCCGCCACCGCCGAAACAGAAGCCGCCGCCCGAGAAGGTGAAGGAAGAGGTCAAGACGCCGGTCGACAAGCCGACCGTCGCGCCGAAGCCTTCTGAGGCACCGAAGCCGTCGGACAACCAGCCGAAGCAGATGACGATGAACGCGCCCGCGCAGGCCGGCACCGACAGCTTCAACATCGGTGCGGGCGACGGCTCGGGAATGGTCGGCAGCGGCGGGGGTGGCAAGTTCGGCAACGCGAGCTATGCGCAGTACATGGTGTACGTGCTGCAGCGTGCGATCGAACAGGACAAGGGCGTGCAGGAGGCCGGCGGTGCGCGGTTCACCGGCAGCCTGAACCTGTGGATGGATGCGTCGGGGCGGATCACGAAGGTGACGGTCGCGCAGTCGACCGGCGACGCGAAGATCGACGCGGCCGTCGTGGCGGCGGTCGAGGCGCTCGGCAAGGTCGACGAAGTGCCGCCGCCGGCGACGTCGTACCCGGTGCTCGTCAAGCTCCAGGGCCGCAAGCCGGCATGACGATGCGCGCGAGAGACCACGAAAGAATCATGGGGCAGGTCCGTCGCACGGATGCTGCCGGAAAAGAAACGAAAATTGTTCGGAGTGCTTCGTTGACGTCATCCCCTGCCTAATGGCTGAGGATTCCCACACCTGGCGATGCACGTCCGCATCGGAGAATATTTAACGCAGCGTTGGTATCACGATCATGTACGACACCGCATTCACTGCATGTCCATTCTCTTATTCGCAACCCTGCGATACCTTTCGGCCGCGTCGTGCTGTCTTTCGACCCACACGACGAACAGGACTGGGTAGAACCGTGTTCGTCGACTTCCTCGAACGTGGCCCCGTGCGCCATCGCCTTGTAACGGAGCTTGTTTCGGAAGGACGACCAGGATGCGTCGTAGACGCTTTTCGCCATCCTGGTTCTGGCGAGTTTGACGGCCGACACGTTGCCGACCGCGAGGTAATCGAAGCGCCGCACAAGATCGAGCGCAAGCTTGTGTTGAAAATCGGCACGGGCATTCGCGACCTTGGCGTGCAACTTCGCGATATGCCGCTTGTGCTTTCGTGCTCGCTGCGCTTTCGCCAGCTTTTCCGCCGCTCGTCGGCCGAACTGGTCATTGGGCAGCTTCTCGCCGGTCGAAAGTGTGGCGAAGTCTTTCAGGCCGAGATCGATACCGACACCGGAACGGATCGGGCGGGCCTGAACATCGGGCATCTCGATCACGATGTTGAGAAACCAGTTGCCGCGTGCATCCTGCGCAAAGTTGGTTCCGTCCTTGATCTTGCCTTCGGGAAGCGGGCGGCTGTTGAACACGCGAAACGTGTTGCCGGCGAAACGAAACGCGTCACCCTCGCGCTTCAGGTCACGCCCCTTCAGCGGCACCCAGCCCAGCGATTTCCTGCCGCGATAGCGCAGGTAGGGCCGACGGTGCTGAGTACGCGACTTCGCGTATTGCTCGCACGTCGCGTTGACCGTGCCGGAGTGAATACCGAGTTCCTTGCTGCTGCCGGTGGTCAGCACGTTCAGGTCGAAACCGGTCGGCCACTTCTTGTTCCACTTGAGCGCGTGCTTCTGCGTGTCGTTGCAGAAGTTCCAGACGTAGTTCACCGCGCGGCTCTGCTTGTTGAGCAGTCCGTTGAGCGACTTCACCCGGTAGCGATAGACAAGGATCATGCCGGCCATCCTAGCCTGCGGACGAAGTCGCCTGTCAAGGGTGCTCTTTTCCTTTCTGCCACGAACGACGGTGTTTCTCGGAGTAATCGATGATTCGGAAGATGAACGGACGGGGCGGGGTGCCCTGCAACGGCGCGCCGCCCGCGCGCCTGTCGCGCGTCGGCGCGGCGGTGCTGATGCTGGGGCTGACGTGCGCATCCGTCGCGCAGGGGCAATCGCTCGAGGCGCAGGCGGCATCGGGGAAGGCCGCGCCGACGGAAAGCGTGGTGATCAACCTGATCAACCTGCTCGTCAAGCGCGGCGTGCTCACGCAGCAGAACGCGAACGAGCTGATCAGCGAGGCGCGCACGGAGGCCGTGCACGCGCGGGCCGCGCGCGGGTCGGGCGCACCGGTCGTCGCGGGCGGCGTGGTCAATCCGCCGACGCAGCCGGGCGACGTGGCGGTGCCGTACGTGCCGCAGCTCGTGCGCGACCAGATCCGCGACCAGGTGAAGCAGGAAGTGATCGCACAGGCGAAGGCCGAGAACTGGGCGCAGCCGAACACGTTCCCCGACTGGGTATCGCGGATCAAGCTCGACGGCGACCTGCGCGTGCGCGACGAGTATCACTTCTACGGCAGCCGCAACGCGAACAACGTCACGAACTTCGCGGCGATCAACCAGGGCAACGGGTTCGACATCAACCCGAACACCAACACGACGCAGTTGCCGACGCAGAACACCACGCAGAACCGCAACAACCTGTTGCGCTACCGTGCGCGGCTCGGCGTGACCGCGACGCTGTCCGACGAGATGATCGCCGGCATCCAGCTCGCGAGCGGCAACGACAACGGGCCCGTGTCGACCACGTCGACCGCCGGCGGCGGCTTCGCGAAGAAGAACATCTGGCTGAACAAGGCGTTCTTCGCCTACCGGCCGACGCCGTGGCTGAACCTGACGGCCGGCCGCTTCGACAATCCGTTCTTCAAGTCGGATCTCGTGTTCGCCGACGACCTGATGATGGACGGGCTCGCGGCGAACCTACGCCATGCGCTGCCGTGGAATCCGGACGTCACGCTGTTCGGCACGCTCGGCGTGTTCCCGATCCAGTACACGAGCGAGAACTTCCCGTCGAACAGCACCGACAAGGCCGGCAGCGACACGAAGTGGATGTTCGGCGCGCAGTTCGGCGCGGACTGGAAGATCGACGCGAAGAACCGGCTGCGCGGCGCGGTCGCGTACTACGACTTCCAGAACATGCGCGGCACGCTGTCGTCGCCGTGCGCGCTGTATCTCGGCGCGACGAGCTGCAACACCGACAACGAGGCGCCCGCGTTCATGCAGGGCGGCAACACGCTGATCGCGCTGCGCAACATCGTGCAGAACCCGAACCTCGCGCCGGGGATGACGCCGCAGCCGCAGCTCTTCGGGCTCGCGTACAACTACCGGCTGCTCGACCTGAAGGCGCAGTGGGACACGGTGGTGGCCGACCGCTTCAAGCTGCGCCTGGACGGCGAATTCGTGCGCAACCTCGCGTACAACGACAACAAGGCGTTCGCGGCGGCGTCGCTGCCGGTCAACAACTACGAAGCGACGTCGGTGAACGCGACGCGCGCCGACTATCGCAGCGGCCCGAACGGCTTCCTCGCGAAGGCGACGGTCGGCGAGCCGGAGCCGCGCGAGAAGGGCCAGTGGAATTTCTCGATCGCGTACAAGTACCTGCAGCCGGACGCGGTGCTCGACGCGTTCAACGATCCCGATTTCCATCTCGGCGGCACCAACGCACGCGGCTACGTGATCGGCGCGGCCTATGCGGTCGCGCGCGACACGTGGGTGTCGGCCCGCTACCTGAGCTCGAAGGAAGTGTACGGGCCGCCGGTATCGATCGACGTGCTGCAGATCGAACTCAATGCTCGCTTCTGACCGGAGCCGCGAATGAATACGATCACTCGCACGATGCTGGCGGCCGCCGTGGCCGGCGCGCTGCTGCTCGCGACCGTCGGCGCGCACGCGCAGAGCATCGAGGACAAGCTGCGCAGCCAGTTGCGCTCGACCGTGCAGGAGCTGCGCCAGTTGCAGGACGGCCAGGCGCAGTTGCAGAGCGACAAGGCGGCGGCCGAGAAGCAGCGCGACGATGCGCTCGCGCAACTGAAGGCGATGCAGGGGCAGCTTGCAGCGGCGCGCGGCGACTCGGGCGCCGAGGCGGCCGCGAAGCGCGCGCTCGCGCAGGAGCGGGCCGGCCGCGAGCAGGATGCGAGGTCGCTCGCGAAATACAAGGCGTCCTATGAGGACTTGCTCGCCGTGTCGCGCGCCCGCGATGCGCAGCACACGCAACTGCAGAAGGACGTTGCCGCGCGTGACACGCAACTGAAAACCTGCCAGGCACACAATGCCGAGCTGTATCGCGTCGGGCACGAGATTCTCGACGCGTACGAGCATGTCGGGATCGGCACGTTCTTCTCGTCGCGCCAGCCGTTCGCACAGTCGGCGCGCGTGAAGTACGACGATCTCGCGCAGCGCTACGGCGATGCGTTGTATGCGGGAAAGTACGATCCGGCCGCGCGTGCGGCCGCCGCGGCACCGGCATCGGCGGCGAGCGCACCGTGAGCGTGTCGCCCGATACCGCATTGGAATCCATCGATTCGTCGAACAGGGGGAACCTCGACATGCAAGACCAGCAACCGAACGCCGGCGCCGAACGCGCGGCACACGATGCGCCGATCGAGGCGATCAGCGCGGACCACCTGGCCGACGTGCTGCGCCGTGCGGGCTACCGCGTGACGGCCGCCGAGCAGAACGGCGCGGTGCAACTGATGAGCGCGAGCCAGGGCGTCGGCTTCGCGGTGCGCTTCGGCAACCCGGCGGCGCCGCTCGCGCCGCAGGGGGCCGACACGCCGCTCGCCGCGCTGCCGTATATCGATTACACGCTGTCGTGCGTGCTGCAAGTGCAGGGCGAATTGCCGGCCGAACTCGTCGCGGACTGGAACCGCACCAAGCGCTTCGCGCGTCTCGCGAGCCACGGGCAGTTTCTCGCGCTGGAGATGGACGTCGTGGTCGCGGGCGGCGTGTCCGAGCGCCATCTGCGTTCGACGGTCGAGCTGTGGGATCGGCTGATCCAGGAATTCCTGCTGCACCTGCGCAACCGCCCCGCGATGGCCGAGCAGGAAGCGGCGGCGCGGGCAGCGGCCGGTGAAGCGCACGCCACGGCCGCAACCGTCGAAGCGGCCGCGCAATCGTGATCGTCGCGCACCGGCTCGGTGCCGCGCTGCGCGCGTTGCTGCCGGGTCGCACGCGACCCGACGCGACGGCCGCGCGTGACGTGCCCGCCGCGTGGGGCAGGTACGCGCAACACGTCGCGCGGTGGCTGCAGACGGCGCTCGATGGCGACGATGCGGCCGCAGGCCGCCTGCGCGCGGACGTCGAACGCTGGGCCGACGCGCTGGCCGATGCCGGCGACGACGGGCCGGTACTGCCGGTGCGAGCGTGGGTCGACCGGCGCGGGCGGGTGACGCGGGTCGACAGCGCGATGGTCGGGCAGGCGGCGCTCGACGCTGCGCTGCACGCTGCGCTTGCCGGCAGGGAGATCGGCATCGCACCGCCACGCGGGATGGCGCAACCGCTCGTCCTGCGCGTGACGCTGACGGGCGCGCGCTGATACGGCGTCCGCATTCAAAAGAAGCAATCCAGAGGGCAGTCGAACGATGATGACGAAAATGAAGATGCTGGCGATGGTGGCAGGCGGTCTCGTCCTGGGCGCGCCGCTCGCGGCATGCGCCCAGGACGACGTGATCGCGAATGCCGCGCAGGCGTCGGTCACGCAGGCCGACATCGCCGGGCTGTTGAAGACGGTGAGCGCGGAAGGGCGCGAGCGTCTCGCGGCCGATCCCGCGGCGCTGGACCAGGTCGTGCGTTCGACGCTCGCGCAGAAGGCCGTGCTGGCCGAAGCGAAATCGAAGGGCTGGGACCGGCAGCCGCAGGTGCAGGCTGCCGTCGAGCAGGCGCAGCGCGAAATCGTCGTGCGCAGCTATCTCGCGTCGGTGAATACGCCGCCGGCCGACTACCCGTCGGACGCGGAGCTCCAGTCCGCCTATGACAAGAACCGCGCGGCGTTCACGGCGCCGCGCGCGCTGCACGTCGCGCAGATCTATATCGCGGTGCCGCCGAACGCGGATGCCGCGACGCTCGACAAGGCGCGCAAGCAGGCCGCCGATCTCGCGAGCCGCGCGCGCAACGGCGATTTCGCGGCGCTGGCGAAGGCGAACTCGCAGGACAAGGCGAGCGCCGCGAACGGCGGCGATCTCGGTTTCGTGCCCGATCAGTCGATGGTGCCGGCGGTCCGTCAGGCAGCCGACGCGTTGAAGCCGGGCCAGGTATCCGCGCCGATCCAGACGCCGGCCGGTTTCCACGTCGTGAAGCTGATCGAGATACGGGCGGCCGCGCCGCGTCCGCTGGCCGACGTGAAGGAGCAACTGCGCGCGATGCTGCGCGCCCAGCGCACGCAGCAGAATGCACAGGCGTATCTCGCGAAGCTGGGCGCGAACGCACCGATCAACGAAGACGCGCTGAAGAAAGCGCTCGCGTCGGCTCGGTAGGCGCGCTCATGGCCACGCTCCGTTCGACGCCGCGCGTCGAGGCGCCCGACGCGCGTACGCCGGGGCGTCGTCGCTCCGGCGCCGCCTCCGACCGTCCGCGCATGCCGAAGGCGAACCCGTGGCCGGGCCGGCCCGGCGAGTGGCCGACGCATTGTCCGCTTTGCTTCGGCGCGCTGGAGCCGCTGCCCGGTGCGGGCGGCTATGCGCGGCACCGGAGCGCGCGATGTTCGGCGCAGTGCGTGCTCACCACACGCCAGTATCAACCGGAGGAACCGACGATTCGCGGCTCGCGCGACGTGCAGGTCGCGGCTCGTCATCGGGACCGTTTCATTGCGCAATGGCCGCGCCATTACGCGCTGATGCGGCAGGCGTGGCCCGCGCTCACGATCGGGCGTTTCATCGCGGTGATCTCGTGCGCGGATGTCGCGGATCTCTGGTCGTACCGGACGTTGCGCGACGACGATCTCTCCGCCGTACTGCTCGTCCTGGCCGGTTTCCTGCGCGTGCCGGAGGCGTCGGGCGCCGCTGCGTCGGGTGCCCGTATGCCCAGTGCCGGTACGCCCGGTGCCGGTACGCCCGCTGCCGGTATGCCCGGCGCCGGTATGCCGGCCGACGATGCGCGTCCGCCCGCCGTTCGCTGGGTGCGCTTCTGGTTCGACGCGAGCGTGCGCGACGTCGGCGATCTGTGGACGGCCGGCAACGACGCGTCGCCGCTGTTTCGCGTCGACTACCGGGAGCCGCTCGTCACGCCGTATCCGACCGGCGCGCAGGTGCAAGCCTGGCAGCCGGTCGACGGCATGCGCGATGCGTGGGCGCGGCATGTCGATGCGGGCGACCCGGCCGTCGACGCAGCCGATCGCGCGGCGTTCGGACGCTTCCTGGCCCGCGCGCCGGGGCCTGGCGCGGGAGCATGACGGCATGTGCGCAACGGAGTCGTTACCGATGCAGGCATGGATGAAGATGCGACGAAACGGCATCGCGGCGATCGCCTGCCTGCTGCTGGCGGCCGGCGCGCATGCACAGGGCAGCCGCGCGGGAGCGAGCGTGCCCGCGCCGGCCGGCCTGGGTTCGGCGGCGAAGCCGGTGTGCGTCGACGCGGAAGTCGACGGCAAGCGCGCACTGTCGTACGACTGCCTGAGCGAACAACTGAAGCCGAAGGCCGAGCCGCAGGCGGGCGCGTCGCAAACGGATGCGGAGCGGCTGTCGAAACAGCCGTCGAACCGGCTCGGCACGTTCAACCTGTCGACCGAGCGGAATCGCTTCGGCTCGAACTGGGGCCGGTCGGTGACGCCGCAACGGCCCGATGCGCCGATCGCGGTGCCGCCGAGGTAAGTGATGGCGCGGCCGGTCGCGTGGCGCGGGGCAGCGACGAGCCGGCGGCGTGCCGGCGCGAACCGACGAGGAGCAGTCACATGAAAGCGGGCAGGCACATGGGTCGGACGGCGTCGTCGTGGGTGATCGCGGGGGCGCTCGCGTTTGCCTGCGCTTGTGCTTGCGCGACGACACAGTCCGCCGAGCGGCCCGCGCAGGCGGTTGCCGCGCCGTCGACCGTCGTGATGCCGAACTTCGCCGCACTGGTCCGGCGTGTCGGCCCGGCCGTCGTCAACATCAGCGTCACGCGCGAAGTCACGCAGATGGGGATCCAGTTGCCGCCCGGCATCGCGCCCGATCATCCGCTCGCGCCGTTTCTCGCGCGGCGCGTGATCGGCAACCGCGAGGAGGTGAGTCTCGGCTCCGGCTTCATCGTCGGCGCGGACGGCGTGATCCTGACCAACCGGCACGTGGTCGGCGACGCGGTCGCCATCGACGTGAAGCTGACCGACAAGCGCCAGTTCAAGGGGCGGGTGATCGGCAGCGATCCGGTATCCGACGTCGCGGTGATCCGCATCGACGCGCACGATCTGCCGGTCGTCGCGACCGGCGACCCGGCGCGCACCGAGGTCGGCGACTGGGTCATGGCGATCGGGTCGCCGTACGGGTTCGCGAATACCGTCACGCAGGGCATCGTCAGCGCGAAGTCGCGCGCGCTGCCCGGCGAGCAGGCGATACCGTTCATCCAGACCGACGTGCCGATCAATCCCGGCAATTCGGGCGGCCCGCTGTTCGACCTGAGCGGCCGCGTGATCGCGATCAACTCGATGATCTTCTCGAAGACGGGCGGCTACCAGGGGCTCGCGTTCGCGATTCCGATCGACATCGCGCTCGACGTGAAGGACCAGTTGCTGCGGACCGGCAAGGTCACGCGCGGCCGGCTCGGCGTGGCCCTGCAGGAAGTGAGCCAGGCGCTTGCGCGCTCGTTCGGCCTCGCGAGCCCGGACGGCGCGCTGATCACGATGGTCGAGCCGGACGGCCCGGCCGCGCACGCGGGCCTGCAGGCGGGCGACGTCGTGCTCGCGGTCGACGGCAAGCCGGTCGCGGAATCGGCGGACCTGCTCGGCACGATTGCGGGCATGCGGGCGGGGCGGCAAGCCGATCTGCTCGTGTGGCGCGCGGGCCGGGCGATGCACGTCATCGCGACGGTCGGTGCGTTCGACAGCGGCACGGCATCGGCCGGCGGCGAACAGGGGCCCGCGCGGTTCGGGCTCGTGCTGCGGGTCGCGACGGAGCGGGAGCGCCAGCAGCTCGGCGTCGGCCAGGCCCTCGTCGTCGAGCAGGCGAGCGGCCAGGCCGCGCGCGCGGGGTTGCAGCCCGGCGATGCCGTACTGTCGGTCAATGGCGCGCCGGTCGCGAGCATCGGCGCGCTGATGGCGGGGATCGACGCCGCGCACGGCAACGTCGCGCTGCTGGTGCAGCGCGGCGGTACGCGGCTGTATGTGCCGATCGAGATCGGGTGAGCGGGTACAGCCGTGCGACACGAAGGCAGTGCGAGCGCAGTGCGAAGGACTGCGTGAATGACGGCGCGAGGGCCGCGCGCGAAACCGCGCGGGGGCGATTTGTCGAAACGGGAGGCGGGATGAAGCGAACGCAGGAGTGGGGCGCATCCGGGTGGCTGCGGGCAATCGTCGTCGCATGTGCGCTGGCCGTATGTGCCACGTCGGCCGCGCCGCAGACGGCCGACGTGCCGCAAACGTGGCTCCGTTACGGCCAGCTCGCCGGGCGGCAGTTCCAGACGTGGCTCGAAGCGGACGGTGACGCCGCCGACCGGCTCCATCGCTATCTCGAAACGCGCGTGCTGAACGCGCACGCCGATGCGCCGCCGCCCGCGATCGTTGTGCGCGCGTGGATCGGCGCGAACGGCGCAGTCACGCGCGTCGAATTCGCGTCGCTCGGCGATCCGGATGCGGACGCGACGCTGCGGCAACTCCTGACGGCCGGTCCGCTTAGCGAGCCGCCGCCGCCCGACATGCTGCAGCCGCTGCGCGTGCGCCTGCGGCTCGCGCCGAATCCCGACGCGGCAGAGGCCGCACCGGCGTCGGCGGCGCGCATGCCGTGACGTTCCGGAGCGGGTAGACATCAACGGATATCATAATAAGATATGAAGATATCGAATCGGCGGGACAATAATGTCCCGCTTTCCTGAGAGGAGCTATCCGTGCAACTGACCCAGTTAGGCGGGCACGTCGCCCAATCCGGCATCGCCGAGCGGCAAAAACACGCGCAGGCGCTGATGTTCGGGATGGCGAACATTGACGAGTACGTGTCCGGCGGCGTTTGCTACGACGCCGCGGCGTATGTCCGGTATCTGCTGCGCGCCGACGCGATGATCGCGCCCGGTGCACTGCTCGACACGATCGGCCAGCTGTGGAAGACGCGCTTCAACTTCGAGACCGGCGATCAATGGGACGGACGCGCGAGCATTCCCGCGGGCACCGCGGTCGGCTTCGCCCGCGGCGCGAATGTCTTTCACGCCGCGATTGCCGTCGGCGGCACCCGGATCCGCGGGATCAACGGCGGCCTGCTGGGCGCCGGATGGCTGCATCCGGTCGATCTGGCGCGGGTGCTGCAGCCGGATCCGGCCGGCGGCTTTGCGTACGACCGCACGACCATTCGCGTCTATCTGTCGCGCCTGTAGGCTGTCCGGCGTCGAATCCCGCGCTGTTTCCACCGTTACCCGTTGACGGCCGCGCGCGAGCGCCGCGCGGCCGCCTTTCCGCCGTTCGGCGATATCCGCATGGCGTCGCGCCGTCCAACGCTGCTATTCTCTCGACCTTGAATGACGCGTCATGGCGGCGCCCGTACGCATGCCGCCTCCCGGCGCCGCGCGCCGGTGCGAGCCCACGCGCGCACTGAGGTAGCATGACTGAATATTCACGACGATCCATGACCCGTTTCGTGACCGACTTCCTTTCGTCCATGTCCACATGGCCAAGACAACGATGAGCGATGCACCTGATCCGGCGGCGCCCGGCGACGACGAGCCGTCGGGCGGCGCGTCGTCCTATCTGGTGCCGGGGCTCGAACGCGGGCTGCGGATCCTCGCCGAATTCTCCGCGCGCGAGCCCGTGCTCGGCGCGCCCGAGCTGTCGAAGCGCATCGGCATTCCGCGCACGACCACGTTCCGGCTGCTGCAGACGCTCGAGGCGCTCGGTTTTCTCGAACGCGTGAACGGCGACCGCTATTTCCGGCTCGGCGTCGGCGTGCTGCGGCTCGGCTTCGAATATCTGAATTCGCTCGAACTGACCGATCTCGGCGCGCCCGTGCTCGAACGGCTGCGCGATTCGACCGGCCTGTCGACGCATCTGCTGATCCGCGACCAGCGCGACGTGGTGTTCGTCGCGAAGGCGCAGAGCAATGCGTCGATGTTCGGTTCGGTGAAGGTGCACGTCGGCACGCGCCTGCCCGCGCATGCGACAGTGCACGGCCACGTGCTGATGGGCGACCTGACGCGCGATGCGTTGCGGCAGCTCTATCCGGAGAAGAAACTCGAACAGTTCACCGAGCGTACGCCCGGCACCGTCGACGAACTGTACGAACGCATGCGTCATTACGCACGGCTCGGCTACGCCGTCAGCGAGGCGGCATTCGAGAGCGGCATTTCGGCCGTGACCGCGCCCGTGCGCGATCACTCGGGCTCGATCGTCGCGGCGATCACCGCGACGGTGCCGCGCTCGGAGATCGGCGACGCCGGCGAGAAGGAGCGGCTCGTCGAAGCCGTGTGCGGCGCGGCGGTCGACCTGTCGCAACGGCTGAACTATCGACCGCTCGAAAGCGACCCGACGTTCGCGCATGCGCGCCACAAGGTCGCGATGTTCTGACGCGCGCGTCGAACCGGCCGCGGCGCGCGGCATCGCAAACGAAGAGAGCGGCCCGCGGGCCGCTCTTGTCGTTTTCGGGCGCCGAACGCCCGAGCTCGCTCAGAACGAGTGATGAATCCCGGTCAGCACGATCACCTGGTTCGCGGTGCTCGACGTGCCGGCCGTGAAGAACGCGGCCTTTGCGCCGCCCGAACCGTGTTCAACCAGCACGTTCGCATACAACTGCGTGCGCTTCGACAGCGCGTAGATGTCGCCGAGTTCGACCTGAGTCCAGCGGCGGCCGGCCAGCGTCGTGGTCGCCGCGCCGCCCGCGATCGTGTTGAACGCGCTGCTGCGGTAGTTCACGCCCGCGTCGTAGCTCTGGAACGTGTCGGAAAACCCGTTCGACTGCATCTTCACGCGCGTGTAGAGGCCGTGCACGAGGAAGTCGCCGATCTGGTACGACGCGCCCGCGCCGATGTTCTCGACCTTGTTCGCGAGATAGCCGTTCGCGGTGTTCTGCCCCTGGAACGACGCGATGCCCGTCTGGCTGATCAGGATCGCGCGGTCGTGCTCGTTCGAGTAGACGGCCGACGCCTTGAACGGCCCGTTCGCATAGTTCAGCGCGACGCCGACCGATTTGCCGGTCGAGAAGTTCGTCGTATTGCCGAGCGCGAGCGTCGCCGCGGCCGAGAAGCCCGCGAAGGTCGGTGAGCGGTACTTCACCGAATTGTTGTACGGCACGTTGCCGGTCGCGGCGAGCCCGTCGATGTTGCCCGGGTGGAACGCGTACCAGCTCATCGCGAGGTACGCCGTGCTGAGCGGATCGAGATAGTCGAACGTGAGCGGCGTCTGGCGGCCGAGCGTCAGCGTGCCGTAGCGCTCCGAGCTGAGGCCGACGAACGCCGCGCGATTCCAGATCGTGTTCGCGGTCGCGAACTGCCCATTGTTCGTATAGAAGCCGTTTTCCAGCTGGAAGATCGCCGACAGCCCGCTGCCGAGATCTTCCTTGCCCTTCAGGCCCCAGCGATCGGGCTGTGTATTGCCCTGGATCATCGCCCATTTCGCGTGGCCGCCGACGTTGTTCACGTACGCGACGCCCGCATCCAGGCTGCCGTACAGCACCACGCTGCTCTGCGCCCACGCGCCCGACGCGGCGCCCATTCCGATGACTGCCGCTGCTACCGCATGCTTGACCATTTTGTCTCCTGACTCTCCAACCTGATGAAAACGTGTTGTGGCGGCTTGCGCAGCGGCGGCCGGCCGTCGCGCATGTTCATCGCCACATGGGCATTTGTATGTTCCATATAAGGAACAGTGTGCCTCTGATGGAATGGAGTATAGAGGCGTCAAGCGCCGGAACAAAAATAAATTTTTCGGGACGGATGGGCGCCGTGCCGATGCCAGCCGACCCGGCGCGAGGTCTCGAAAAAGCCGATAAATCCCCGCTGCATAACAAAAAATTACATTCGATCAGGTAGGCGAAAGGGTTCGTCGACCTGACGGTCGGTGTTTTCCCTAGGACATGCAGCTTTTTGTTTTACTCGTGGAAAGTCGCTCCTATAATCACCATCCATAAACTGATGTTCCTAATATGGAACAAATCGGAACAAACCGAGAGTCGATCAGAAGGAAGGGTGCGAGATGTCTGAACAATGGATTTGCGCCGGTCATGCCGGCGCGCTGTCGGAAGACACGCCGATCGAGTTCAAGCGGACCGACGGCGTGGAAATCGGGATCTACCGGGTCGGCGACGACGTGTATGCGCTCGAGAACGTGTGTCCGCATGCGTACGCGCTGCTGACGCAGGGGTTCGTCGACGAAGGCACGGTCGAATGCCCGCTGCACGAGGCCGTGTTCGACATCAAGACGGGCGAATGCCTGAAGGGGCCGGGCGGACGGGCGCTGAAGCAGTACGCGGTGCGCCTCGCCGGCGAAGAAATCCAGATCAAGGTGGAATGACATGAAAGAAGCGACCGTCAACTTCAATCCCTTTCTGAAGCCGTGGGTGGCGCCGCAGCCGAACAACATCGCGGGCAAGGGGCAGATCGAAATCCCCGGCCAGGTCGAGAACCAGGTCTGGCAGAACCGCAAGGCCGAACCGACCCAGTACGAGAACGACCTCGGCGATGTGCTCGAACGCGTGTTCGAGAGCGGCGCGACCGAACTGGACGACGTCGTCGCGGGCCTGAACCGCATCGGCTTCCGCGCGCCGGACGGCACCGCGTGGACCGCGGAGCGCTTCCGCGCCGAAATGGCCTCGCTGGCGGAATGAGCGCGCGTGCCGCGTGACCGCCGACCCGACGACAACCGCATCCGGAGCACACTGATGACGTCCCCCGCACAACACGAAGTCCAACACGACCCGGTCCGCGACTACCTCGACCGCGGCATCAAGAACTACTGGTATCCCGTCGCGCCGAGCTGGCAGGTATCGAACGCACCGGTCGGCCTCACGCGCCTGTCCGAGCAGATCGTGCTGTGGCGCGATCACGAAGGAAAAGTCCACGCGCTGGAAGACCGCTGCCCGCATCGCGGCGCGCGCCTGTCGCTCGGCTGGAACCTCGGCGGCAACATCGCGTGCTGGTATCACGGCATCGAAGTCGACGGCGGCGGCACGGTCAACCGTGTGCCGGCCGTGTCGAACTGTCCGATGGAAGGCACGAAGTGCGTGAAGTCGTATCCGGTCGAAGAGAAAGCCGGCGCGATCTTCCTGTGGTTCGGCGACGAAGCGCACGGCGAGCCGGCGCCGCTGAATCTGCCGGAAGAACTGGTCGCCGACGAGTACGGCCACTTCCTGTGCGTGTCGAACTGGAAGTGCAATTACCAGTACGCGATCGACAACGTGATGGACCCGATGCACGGCGCGTATCTGCACGCGACGTCGCACTCGATGGCCGAAGGCGACAAGCAGGCCGACATGCGCGTGCGCAAGACGGAAACGGGCCTGATGTTCGAGAAGATCGGCCAGCGCGACGTGAACTTCGACTGGGTCGAACTCGGCGAAACGGGCTGCCTGTGGATGCGCCTCGCGATTCCGTACAAGCAGAAGTTCGGCCCCGGCGGCAACTTCGGGATCATCGGCTTCGCGACGCCGGTCGACGGCGACCACTGCCAGGTCTATTTCTGGCGTACCCGCAAGGTCAGCGGCTGGCAGCGCGACGTGTGGCGCTTCATGTACCGCAACCGTCTCGAAGGCCTGCACTGGGACGTGCTCGAACAGGATCGCTACGTCCTCGAAAGCCTCGCGCCGCATGCGCGCGATCACGAATACCTGTACCAGCACGACGTCGGCATCACGCGCGTGCGCCGGATGCTGCGCCAGCGTGCGCAGGAGCACCTGTCCGCGCTCGACGCGCATCGCGCGGCACACGCCGCTTCGGAGCCCGCGAATGGCTGAGTCCGCACCGGTCGTGGCACTGCCCGGTCGCCGCGTGCTCGTCACGGGCGGCGCGCGCGGTCTCGGCGCCGCATTCGTGAAGGCGCTGGTGGAAGCGGGCGCGCAGGTCGCGTTCGGCGACGTGCTGGCGGAAGAGGGCCGCGCGCTGGCCGCGCAGCTCGCGCAAGCCGGCCACACCGCGCATTTCTTCGCACTCGACCTCGCCGATCCGGCCAGCATCGACGCATTCGTCGCGCAGGGCGCGGCGGCGCTCGGCGGTATCGACGCGCTGATCAACAACGCGGCGATCACGAACTCGGGCGGCAAGCTGTCGACGGAGCTCGACGTGTCGACGTGGGACGCCGTGATGAACGTGAACGTGCGCGGCGTGTGGCTCGTCAGCAATGCGGCGTTGCCGCACCTTGCGCAGTCGGGTCGCGGCGCGATCGTGAACCTTGCGTCGGACACCGCGCTGTGGGGTGCGCCGAAGCTGCTCGCGTACGTCGCCAGCAAGGGCGCGGTGATCGCGATGACGCATGCGCAGGCACGCGAGTTCGGCGCGCACGGCGTGACGGTCAACGCGATCGCGCCGGGGCTGACCGAAGTCGAGGCGACGGCGTACGTGCCGGCGGAACGCCACGCGTTCTACCGTCAGGGCCGCGCGCTCGCACGCGCGCAGGTGCCCGACGACGTGACGGGCCCCGTGCTGTTCCTGCTGTCGGACGGCGCGCGCTTCGTGACGGGGCAACTGCTGCCGGTCAACGGCGGCTTCGTCATGAATTGAATCGAATTGAATCGAAGTTTTCACTCGGAATGAAGGAGAGGACGATGGCGGACGCCGATCTCGAACGCAAGTCGTGGGACCAGCCGGAAGGCGCAAGCTTCAACGACTGGATGGAAGGGCGTGTCGCGCGCTACGCGACGCGACGCTACGACTGGGACGCACTGAAGTTCCAGGCCGACTACGACCCGAAGTACCGCCGTGCGCAGATGCGCTACGTCGGCACGGGCGGCACGGGCGTCGCGAAGGACGTCAACACGGTGCCGGCCGGCAACTTCACGTTCTCGACGATGGTCATCCCGGCCGGCAACATCGGCCCGAGCCACATCCACGTCGACGTCGAGGAAATCTTCTTCGTGCTGCGCGGCAAGATGAAGGTGATCTGCGAACGCGACGGCGAGACGTGGGAAGCGATCCTCGGCGAGCGCGACCTGATCTCGGTGCCGCCGGGCGTGTATCGCACGGAAATCAACATCGGCGAGGAAGACGCGCTGATGTGCGTGATGCTCGGTTCGTCGAAGCCGATCACGCCGACGTATCCGCCCGATTCGCCGCTCGCGAAGATCAAGCGTTGAGACGGAGCGGGTAAAGCAATGAGTGTCATCGACAAACGTGAACGCGACCGCACCGCGGCATTCGCCGCGCTGCTCGGGCAGTTTCCCGAGCAGCGTTGCGCAGCCGGCGCGGCGGGCACGATCGGCTACCGCGAGGCCGGCGCGCAGCATGCGGGCCGTGCGCTGCCCGTCGTGCTGCTGCACGGGATCGGCTCGGGCGCCGCATCGTGGGTCCGCCAGCTCGACACGCTCGGCGCGTCGCGGCGCGTGCTCGCGTGGGATGCGCCCGGTTACGGCGTGTCGACGCCCGTGCACGGCGCGTCGCCCGCCGCCGCCGATTACGCGGTATCGCTGAACGCGTGGCTCGAGGCACTCGGCATCGAACGCTGCGTGCTGGTCGGTCATTCGCTCGGCGCGATCATCGCAGGCGGTCTCGCCCGCGTGATGCCCGCGCGGATCGCCGGCCTGCTGCTGGTGTCGCCCGCGGGCGGCTACGGCAGCGCACCGGCCGACACTCGCGAATCGCGCCGCGACGCGCGGCTCGCGATGCTCGCGGAACTCGGCTCGGCCGGGCTCGCCGAGCAGCGCAGCGGCAACATGCTGTCGGGTTTCGCGAACGCGGAGGCACGGGCGTGGGTGCGCTGGAACATGGCGCGCATCGTGCCGGCCGGCTACGCGCAGGCCACGCATCTGCTCGCGAACGCCGATCTCGCGGCCGATCTCGCCGGCTTCCGCGGCCGCACGGCCGTGGCCGTCGGCGCGAACGACGCGATCACGCCGCCTGCCGCGTGCGAACGGATCGCCGCGGCCGCGCACGTCGGGCTGCAGGTGATTCCGCAGGCGGGGCATGCGGGTTACGTGGAGGCGCCGGCCGTTTATTCCGCACTGATCGACGCGTTCTGTCGGCAATGCGACCAGCAGTGGGGGCTGGCATGAGCGAACCGCTGCAACAAAACGAATCCGAAAACGCGAAGGCCGAGGCCAGCTACGTGGTGCCGGGCCTCGAGCGCGGGCTGCGCATCCTCGCCGAATTCTCGCCGCGCGAGCCCGTGCTCGGTGCGCCCGAGTTGTCGAAGCGGCTCGGCATTCCGCGCACGACGGTGTTCCGTCTGCTGCAGACGCTCGAATCGCTCGGCTTTCTCGAACGCGCGGACAAGGATCGCAACTACAAGCTCGGCATCGCCGTGCTGCGGCTCGGCTTCGAATACCTGAGCTCGCTGGAACTGACCGATCTCGGCCTGCCGGTGATCGAGAGCCTGCGCGATGCGACCGGCTTCACGACGCACATCGTGATCCGCGACGGCCGCGACGTGGTGTTCGTCGCGAAGGCGCAGAGCCAGTCGCCGGTGTTCAGCTCGATCCGCGTGAACGTCGGCACACGGCTGCCCGCGTATGCGACGACGCACGGCCACGTGCTGATGGGCGACCTGTCGCTGAAGGAGCTGCATGCGCTGTATCCGGAAGGCGTGCTGAACCGGATGACGAGCGCGACGCCGGAAACGGTCGATGCGCTGTACGAAGTGATCCGCGAGGATGCGCTGCGCGGCTACGGCGTCAGCAATTCGTCGTTCGAGCGCGGGATCTCGGTCGTCACGGCGCCGGTGCGCAACGAGACGCAGCGGATCGTCGCGTGCATCACGGTGACGGTGCCGCGTCCGGAGATCGACGCGGCGCTGATCGCGGACGGGCTGATCGACAAGGTGCAGCGCGCGGCGGCGGAATTGTCGCGGCGGCTCAATTACCGCTCGGATGACGAGCACACGTTTCTCAAGGCTTTAGGACTCCGATGATCCAGATCGATCTGACCGGGCAGGTGGCGGTGGTGACGGGCGGCTCGTCCGGCATCGGCCTCGCGACGGCCGAACGGTTCCTGCAGGCAGGCGCATCGGTCGCGATTTGCGGCCGCGACGGCGACCGCCTCGCCTGCGCCGAAGCGATGCTTCGCGACAAGTATGCCGATGCGCAACTGCTGGCCGTGCGCTGCAACGTACTCGACGAAACCGACGTGACCGGATTCGCGCAAGCGGTGTCCGCGCGTTTCGGCCGCGCCGACATGCTCGTCAACAACGCCGGCCAGGGCCGCGTGTCGACCTTCGCCGACACGACCGACGATGCGTGGCGCGAAGAACTCGAACTGAAGTACTTCAGCATCATCCGCCCGACGCGCGCGTTCCTGCCGCTGCTGCGCGACGCGCAGGCGCCGACGATCACCTGCGTGAACTCGCTGCTCGCGTTGCAGCCGGAGCCGCACATGGTCGCGACGTCGTCGGCGCGCGCCGGCGTGCTGAGCCTCGTGAAGTCGCTCGCGACCGAACTGGCGCCGCAGCGGATCCGCGTGAACTCGATCCTGATCGGCATCGTCGAGTCGGGGCAGTGGCGCCGCCGCTACGACACGCAGGCGCAGCCCGGCGAAAGCTGGGAGGACTGGACGGGCGCGCTCGCCCGCAAGAAGCACATTCCGCTGAATCGCTTCGGCAAGCCTGACGAGGCCGCCTGGGCACTTTTTTATCTCGCAACGCATCTGTCGTCCTACACGACGGGCAGCCATATCGACGTTTCTGGAGGCTTTGCACGCCATGTCTGAAAAAACCACGGTTGGCGAGCTGATTGCCGCCTTTCTCGAGCAGTGCGGCGTGAAAACCGCATTCGGTGTCATCTCGATCCACAACATGCCGATCCTCGACGCGATCAATTCGCGCGGCAACATCCGGTATGTCGGTGCGCGCGGTGAAGCGGGTGCGCTGAACATGGCCGACGGGCTGGCCCGCGTGTCGGGCGGCCTCGGCGTCGCATTCACGAGCACCGGCACGGCGGCGGGCAATGCGGCCGGCGCGATGGTCGAGGCGCTGACGGCCGGCACCGCGCTGCTGCACGTGACGGGGCAGATCGAGACGCCGTACCTCGATCAGGATCTCGCGTACATCCACGAAGCGCCCGATCAGTTGTCGATGCTCGACTCGATCTCGAAGGCCGCGTTCCGGGTGCGCACGGTCGAAACCGTGCTGCCGACGATCCGCGAAGCCGTGCGCATCGCGCAGACCGCGCCGACGGGCCCCGTGTCCGTCGAGATTCCGATCGACATCCAGGCGGCCGAAATCGAATGGCCGGAAGACCTCGCACCCGCACACGTCGCGGTGCGCGAGCACGACGAAGCACGCGTCGCGAAGCTCGCCGACGCACTCGCGGCCAAGCGTCGCCCGCTGCTGTGGCTCGGCGGCGGCGCGCGGCACGCACGCGCGGAAGTCGAACGCCTCGTGAAGCTCGGCTTCGGCGTCGTGACGAGCGTGCAGGGCCGCGGCGTGCTGCCCGAGGATCATCCGGCGACGCTCGGCGCGTTCAACGTGCACGCGTCGGTCGAAGCGTTCTACAAGACCTGCGATGCGCTCGTCGTGGTCGGCTCGCGCCTGCGCGGCAACGAAACGCTGAAGTACAAGCTCGCGCTGCCGCAGCCGCTGTTCCGTGTCGATGCCGATGCGCTCGCCGACAACCGCGGCTATCGCAACGCGTTGTTCGTGCACGGCGATTCGAAGCGCGTGCTGGCCGAGCTGGCCGATCGCCTCGAAGGCCGCCTGTCGGTCGATCCGCAATTCGCGGCCGATCTCGCGGCGGCCCGCCAGGAGGCAGTGGCCGACGTGGCGAAGGGTCTCGGGCCGTACAAGAAGCTCGTCGACACGCTGCAGGGCGCGGTGGGCCGCGACTACAACTGGGTGCGCGACGTGACGATCTCGAACAGCACGTGGGGCAACCGCCTGCTGAAGATCTTCGAGCCGCGCTCGGGCGTGCATGCGCTCGGCGGCGGCATCGGCCAGGGCATCCAGATGGGCATCGGCGCGGCGCTCGCGGGCGCCGCGGCGAAGACGGTCTGCCTCGTCGGCGACGGCGGCCTGATGGTCAACGTCGGCGAGCTCGTGACGGCCGTGCAGGAAAACGCGAACGTGATGATCGTGCTGATGAACGACCAGTGCTACGGCGTGATCCGCAACATCCAGGACGCGCACTACGGCGGCCGCCGCTGCTTCGTGCAGCTGCACCAGCCCGATTTCGCACAGTTCTGCGCGAGCTTCGGCCTCACGCACTACCGGATCACGTCGCTCGACCAGGCCGAGGCGATCGTGCGCGAAGGGATCGCGAAGGAAGGGCCGGTGATGGTCGAGGTCGACATGCTGTCGGTCGGCTCGTTCGCGTCGGCATTCGCGGGCCCGCCGGTGAAGAAGGAAGCGCCGACGGAGCGCCAGTATGCGTAACGGGCAAAAGCGGGCCGATGCCCCCGTCGACATCGCGATGATCGGCTTCGGCGCGATCGGCGCGGCCGTGTACCACGCGGTCGAGCACGATGCGTCGCTGCGCGTCGCGCACGTGATCGTGCCGGAACACCAGCGCGCGGCGGTACAGCGCGAGCTCGGCGGTGCGGTGGAGGTCGTGTCGTCGGTCGACGCGCTGGCCCGCCGCCCCGAGTTCGCGCTCGAATGCGCAGGTCACAGCGCGCTCGTCGATCACGTCGTGCCGCTGCTGAAGGCCGGCACCGACTGCGCGGTCGCATCGATCGGCGCGCTGTCCGATCTCGCGCTGCTCGACGTGCTGTCGCAAGCGGCCGACGAAGGCGGCACGACGGTGACGCTGCTGTCCGGCGCGATCGGCGGCATCGACGCGCTGGCGTCCGCGAAGCAGGGCGGCCTCGACGAAGTGCTGTACGTCGGGCGCAAGCCGCCGCTCGGCTGGCTCGGCACGCCAGCCGAGGAATTGTGCGACCTGCGCGCGATGACCGAGGAAATGGTGATTTTCGAAGGCACTGCGCGCGATGCCGCGCGGCTGTACCCGAAGAACGCGAACGTCGCGGCGACGGTTGCGCTCGCGGGCCTCGGCCTCGACGCGACGCACGTGCGCCTGATCGCCGATCCGGCGATCGCGCGCAACGTGCACCGCATCACCGCGCGGGGCGCCTTCGGCGAGATGTCGCTGGAAATGAGCGGCAAGCCGCTGCCCGACAACCCGAAGACGTCCGCGCTGACGGCGTACAGCGCGATTCGCGCGCTGCGCAACCGCGCGGCCCGCTGCGTGATCTGACCGGACCATCGAGCGTCCGCCCGCGCCACGGCGAGGGCGGATGTGCAGAGACAGATTTGTGGACTTGTGACATGACTTCTTTCGATACGAGCCTCGTACCCAACGGCGACATCCTGATCGGCGGCGAGTGGCGGCGCGGCCGTGGCGCGCCTTACGCGAGCATCTATCCGGCCGACCAGTCGCTGAACATGGAAGTATCCACGGCGAACGCGGAAGACGCGGCCGACGCCGTCGTGGCGGCCGACGCCGCATGGCGCCGCGCCGACTGGGCCGGGCTGAAGCCGCACCAGCGCGCGCAGGTGCTGTACCGCATCGCGGATCTCATCATGCAGCGCCACGAGGCGCTCGCGAACCTGCAGCGCCGCGACAACGGCAAGCCGATCGGCGAGACGCGCGTGCTGGTGGCCAGCGCCGCGAACACGTTCCGCTATTTCGCGGCCTGCCTCGAAACGCTCGACGAAGAACTGACGCCGTCGCGCGGCGACTACCTGACGATGAGCGTGTACGAGCCGATCGGCGTGATCGCGGCGATCACGCCGTGGAATTCGCCGATTGCATCCGACGCGCAGAAGCTCGCGCCGGCGCTGGCCGGCGGCAACGCGGTGGTGCTCAAGCCGGCCGAGGTCACGCCGCTCGTGTCGCTCGCGCTGGCGCGCATCTGCGAGGAAGCCGGCGTGCCGAAGGGCGTGCTGAGCGTGCTGCCGGGCAAGGGTTCGGTGATCGGCGACGTGCTCGTGCGTCATCCGCTCGTGAAGAAGGTGTCGTTCACCGGCGGCACCGAAGTGGGCCGCGGCATCGCGCGCATCGCGGCCGAGAAGCTGATGCCGGTGTCGCTCGAACTCGGCGGCAAGTCGCCGACGATCGTGTGCGACGACGCCGATCTCGATCACGCGGTCAACGGCGTGCTGTACGGCATCTTCAGCTCGTCGGGCGAAGCGTGCATCGCCGGTTCGCGGCTGTTCGTGCAGCGTTCGGTGTACGAAGAATTCATGAAGCGTCTGGTGGCGGGTGCACGCAAGCTGCGTGTGGGCGACCCGACGCGGCCCGACACGCAGATGGGCCCGCTGATCACCGCGAAGCATCGCGAATCGGTCGAACGCTACGTCGCGCTCGGGCTGGAAGAAGGCGGCCGCCTGCTGTGCGGCGGCGAGCGGCCGGCGGGCGATGGGCGCGAGAACGGCTTCTTCTATCAGCCGACGATTCTCGAAGGCTTGCCGAACAGCGCACGCATCTGCCAGGAAGAAATTTTCGGGCCGGTGCTGGTGGCGATGCCGTTCGACGACGAAGCGTCGTTGATCGCGCAGGCGAACGACAGCGTGTTCGGGCTGGCGGCCGGCATCTGGACGCGCGACTACAAGCGCGCGTGGCGCATCGCGCGGGCGCTGGAGACGGGCACCGTCTGGATCAACACGTACAAGCTGTTCTCCATCTCCACGCCGTTCTCGGGGTGGAAGGAGAGCGGGATGGGGCGCGAGAAGGGGCGTCTCGGTATCCGCGAGTACATGCAGCAGAAGAGCCTCTACTGGGGCTTGAACGACGCGCCGCTGCCGTGGGCGAACTGAGCGAAAAGGAATGACGCAATGAGCATCTTGGGTATCGAGCAGATCACGTACGGTGTCGACGACCTCGCGACGTGCCGGCGCTTTTTCGCCGACTGGGGGCTGAAGGAAGTCGCGCACGACGACACGCGTACGCGCTTCGAGACGCTGAACGGTTGCACCGTGCTGGTCGTGAAAGCCGACGATCCGTCGCTGCCGCCCGCGTTCGAAGCGGGCCCGACGCTGCGGGAAGTCACGTGGGGCGTCGAGACGCAACAGGAACTCGACGTGCTGCGCGACAAGTTCGCCGGCCAGCCGGGCTACTACGCACATGCCGATGCGGTGGGCTGCATCGATCCGAACGGGATGGCGATCCGCGTCGAAGTCACGCGCAAGCGCGCACTCGACATCGCGGGCTCGCCGTCGAACGTCTGGGGCCAGACGCTGCGCGTGGACCAGCCGAGCCCGATCTATGCACGTGCGGAGCCGGTGGAGGTCGGGCACGTCGTGTTCTTCACGAACTGCCTCGACGCGCAGGAAAGGTTCTATCACGAGCTGCTCGGCTTCGAGACGTCGGACCGTTATCCGGGCCGCGGCGCGTTCATGCGTTGCGCGCCGCACGGCGGCCATCACGACCTGTTCCTGCTCGCGCTGCCGAACGGCAAACGCGGCCTGAATCACGTCGCGTTCACCGTGCGCGACATTCACGAAGTGTTCGGCGGCGGCATGCACATCGACCGCTGCGGCTGGGAAACGCAACTCGGCCCGGGACGTCACCCGGTGTCGTCCGCGTACTTCTGGTACTTCCAGAATCCGGCCGGCGCGTTGATCGAGTACTACGCGGACGAGGACGTGCTGACGCCGGAATGGCAACCGCGCGAATTCGAACCGGGCCCGACCGTGTTCGCCGAATGGGCCGTCGACGGCGGCCTCGACGGCAACACGCGCCGACAGAAGAACGCGAAGGCGCCGGAAGGCAAGTTCATGACGGAGCGCAAATCATGACCGAAGCGAATACGCCCGCGCAGCCCGCGCCGGGCACGGTCGTCGTGATCGGCGGCGGCCAGGCCGCCGGCTGGGTGTTGAAGACGTTGCGCGCGCAAGGGTATGCGGGCCGTCTCGTGATGATCGCCGACGAGCCGCACCTGCCGTACGAGCGCCCGCCGCTGTCGAAGGCCGTGCTGGCCGGCGACGCCGATATCGACACCGTGCGCGTCGTGCGGCCGGACGAATTCGACGCGCTGAACGTCGAGGCATGGCAACCGGAACGCGCGGCGTCGATCGACCGCACGCGCCGCGTGGTGAAGACCGAAAGCGGCCGCGAGGTCGAATACGACCGGCTCGTGATCGCGACCGGCGGCACGTCGCGCCGCTTGCCCGATGCGCTCGTCAACACGCCGAACCTGCACTATCTGCGCACGCTCGACGAAGCGGCCGCGCTCGGCGAGAAGCTGCGGGCGAGCCGGCGCGTGCTCGTGATCGGCGGCGGCTGGATCGGCCTCGAAGTCGCGGCGACCGCGCGCAAGCTCGGCGTCGACGCGGTCGTGGTCGAAGGCGCGCCGCGGCTGTGCGGCCGTTCGGTGCCGCAAATCGTGTCCGACTTCCTGCTCGACCTGCATCGTTCGAACGGTGTCGACGTGCGCATGGGCGCGGCGCTCGCGTCGCTCGGCCCGCAGCCGGACGACGCGTCGAAGGTGCGCGCGACGCTCGCCGACGGCACGACGATCGACGCCGATTTCGCGGTGGCCGGCATCGGTCTCGCGCTGAACGCGTCGCTGGCGAGCGACGCGGGGCTCGCGGTCGACGACGGCATCGTCGTCGACGAATACGGCGCGACCAGCGACCCCGCGATCTTCGCGTGCGGCGACGTCGCGAACCATCACAACGGCTGGCTGAAGCGGCGCGTGCGGCTCGAATCGTGGGCGAACGCGCAGAACCAGGCGATCGCGGCCGCGAAAGCCGTGCTCGGCGTGCGCGCGCCGTACGCGGAGATTCCGTGGTTCTGGTCCGATCAGTACGACGTGAACCTGCAGATCCTCGGGGATCTGCCGGCCGATGCGCAGCTCGTCGTGCGCGGCGATCTCGCCGCGCGTCGTGCGACGCTGTTTTTCGTTGGCGACGGGCATGTGAGAGGTGTCATCGCCGTGAACAACGCACGTGAGCTGAAGCTCGCGCGCAAGTGGATGAACCAGGGCCGGGCAGTGGATACGGAAGCGCTGGCAGACACGACCCAAGCGCTTGCCTGACCGGCCCGACCGGAAAGAGATCCAGGAGACACCCCGCATGAGCACTTTCGACAACGTCGTGGCCGGCAGGGCCACGATGGAAGCTGCCGCTTCCACGCCCGGCGCGATCATCGCGCGGCTCGAGCGGCTTCCGGCCAACGCGATGCAGATCCGCGCACGCGTGCTGATCGGCGCCGCGACGTTCTTCGACGGCTTCGACGTGATCACGATCGCGGCGACGCTGCCGTTGCTGATTCACAAATGGGGGCTGTCGCCGACGCAGATCGGCATGCTGATCGCGTCCGGCGCGATCGGCCAGCTGATCGGCGCATTCCTGTTTCCCGCGCTCGCGGAAAAGCATGGCCGCGTGAAGGCCATCGCGTGGAGTTCGGCCGTGATAGGCATCACGAGCATCGCGTGCGGCTTCGCGCCGACGTTCGAGGTGTTCGTGCTGCTGCGGATCCTGCAGGGGCTCGGGCTCGGCGGCGAGTTGCCGGTCGCGGCCACGTACATCAACGAAATCACGCGCGCGCATGGCCGCGGCCGCTTCGTGCTGCTGTACGAGATCGTGTTCCCGATCGGCCTGCTGGTATCGATGGCGCTCGGCGCATGGCTCGTGCCGCGCTTCGGCTGGGAAATCATGTACTTCGTCGGCGGGCTGCCGCTGATCCTGTCGCTCGTGCTCACGCGCCTCGTGCCGGAATCGCCGCGCTGGCTCGCGTCGCGCGGGCGTCTCGCGGAAGCCGGGCACGCGGTCGGCGTGTTCGAAGGATCGGTGCGCGGCGAGCTGCCGCCGGTCACGCAGGTGGCCGCGTTCGACGAGATGGTGCGTCAGCATCCGAAGCGCAGGATGAGCGACCTGTTCAGCGCCGCCTATCGCAAGCGCACGCTCGCGGTGGCGACGCTGTGGGCGACTTGCGGGTTCATCCAGTACGGGCTGTCCACGTGGCTGCCGACGATCTACAAGAACTTCTATCACGCGCCGCTGCAGCTCGCGTTGAACCTCGCGGTGATCGGCTCGGTGATGGGCGTGCTCGGGTCGCTGGCCTCCGCGCTGCTGGTCGACAAGCTCGGCCGCAAGCCGGTGATCGTGTGGTCGTTCGTGCTGTGCGCGCTGTCGCTGGCGCTCGCCGGCATCTATCACGCGTCGTCGGTGTATGTGGTCGCGATCTTCTGCTCGCTGTCGCTCGGGCTGATGGCGTCGGGGTTCATTACCGCATACGTCTATACGCCGGAACAGTATCCGACGAGCATCCGTGCCTCGGGCTGCGGACTCGGCAGCGCGTGGCTGAAGATCGCGTCGTTCGTCGCGCCGATGGTCGTGCCGCACGCGATCATCGGCGGGAACCTCGCGCCGGCGTTCTACCTGATCGGCGTCGTGCCGCTGATCGCGGCGCTGACCGTGCACTTCGTCGGGATCGAGACGAAGGGGAAGGTGCTGGAGGCGCTGGAGGCGTAAGCGCACTCCGCCGCGGCGGATGAAGTAAACGGAAAGACCCGGCCGATGTGGGCCGGGTCTTTTTGCTTTGGGCGGCCGGCCTGTGAGGTTGTATTCACAACGTCGCGAGCCAGTCCTCGACCGTCTCTTTCCCGCGCAGCGTCGCGATCCATCGATCGGGCAACGCCTGTTCGCCGTACAGCACGCCGGCGAGGCTGCCGGCGATTGCCGCCGTCGTATCCGTATCGTTGCCGAGCGCGATCGCGCGCTTCACGCAGTCCTCGTAGCTGCCCGTCGACAGCAGGCAATGGATTGCCGACCAGAAGCTGTCGACCACGTAGCCCGATCCTCGCGGCGCATCGAAACGGCCGTCGAGCACGATCTTCAGTTCGATTTCGTCGGCCGTGCCTTCGTGGCGCGCGAGCAGTTCGTCCTCGGCCGCGCGTACCGCATCGGGGGCCGGCTGGCCGTCGACGATGCCGAGCGCCGTCAGGCAATAGAGCGCGCAGCAAAGCTGCGAACGCACGTGCCCGTGCGTGACGACGCTCTGCTTGCGCGCGAGCCGGATCGCGTCGTCGCGCGACGCGGCGACCATCACGACGGGGAAGCAGCGCATCAGCGAGCCGTTGCCGTTGTCGCGCTCGTCGCCGGGCCCGGCCATTGCGGGCGCGGCGCCGGCCGCCAGCGCGTGCAACGCGCGCTGCGTCTGCAGGCCGACGTCGAACACGCGACCGTCCGGCGTGAAGGCGCCGCGACGAAACCAGTTCAGCAGATTGCCGGCGAACGTGTCGAGATTCAGGTCGTGCTCGCGCAACAGCGCGTCGAGTAGCGCGAGCGCCTGCGCACCGTCGTCGCTCCAGGTGCCGGGCGGCACGCCGTCGTGCGCGCGCGCGAAGCCCGGCGGCGGCGTCATGTCGATCGCGGCGGGCGGCGGAATCGAAGCGGCGTCGTGGAATTCGTACGGCACGCCGAGCGCGTCGCCGATCAGCACGCCAAGCAGGCCGCCGCGCAGGCGGGATCGTCGGTTCGGAATGGTTGTCATCACACGGAATTCGGGTGGAGGCGGCTTGCGTCGCGCGATACCGTGCAGACTAGACCAATCGCGCCCACATGCCTAGCCGACGGGCGATAGCCGGTGCGAAACCATGCCGCAGGGGGCTCGTTGCGCCGGTGAACTAGAGTCGAACGGTTACGCACGACACGACACCGGGAGGACGACTCGTCATGGCCAAGAAGTTTCCGCTGCATCCCGTCCATCCGGAGCGGATCTGCTGGGGATGCGACAACTACTGTCCGACCCACGCGATGCGTTGCGGCAACGGCTCCAGCCGCACGCAGCACCCGAGCGAACTGCTCGGCGACGACTGGTACCGGTACGGCGACTGGGGCATCGAATGCGCGGATGCCGGCGAGGAGAGCGGCAACGTCAACGACAGCGGCAACGGCAACGAGCCTGTAACCGAGGCCGGCGAGCGGCCGTAGCGACAAGTTGCCTCACCCGCGTGCGGGCCGTTTGTTGATCTGCATCACGGCAGCGAAAGGCGCGCCGAAACATCATGAAAAAGATGCATGAAACACGCATCTTGAAGCGGGCGAGATGCCCGGCGGCAAGGAACCTGCGTTCCGCCGCCGTCGCGCCGATCCGCGCCCCCATGATCGAGAAAGGAGAGCACCGTGTTTTGCTACCAATGCGAACAGACCGACCGGACCGGCGCACGGCCCGGTTGCGCGTCGACGAAAGGCAACTGCGGCAAGGATGCAACGACGGCCGATCTGCAGGACCTGCTGATCCATGCGGTGAAGGGCGTCGCGCAATACGGCGCGATCGCGCGGGCGGCGGGCAAGCCCCATCGCGACGCGGACCGGTTCGTGCTGTACGCGATGTTCACGACGCTGACCAACGTGAATTTCCACGCGGCGCGTTTCGTCGCGCTGCTGCGTGAAGCGGCGCAGACGCGCGACCGCGTGAAGGCGCTATGCGAAGCGCACGCGCGCGCGGCCGGAACGATCGTGCCGGCACCGCAGGGGCCGGCGACGTGGCAACCGGCGGCCGATTTGACCGGCCTGCTCGCGCAGGCGGCCACCGTCGGGGTGGACAAGGGGCTCGACGACGTAGGCGCGGACATCGTCGGCCTGCGCGCGCTGGTGCTGTACGGGCTGAAGGGCGTGTGTGCGTATGCGCATCATGCGCGGGTGCTCGGCTACGAGCGCGACGACATCTACGAAGGCGTCGAAGCGGCGCTCGCGTTTCTCGCCAGCGAACCCGACGACGTCGACGCGCTACTCGCCCAGGCGCTCGAACTCGGCCGGCTGAACCTGACGGTGATGGAACTGCTCGACGGCGCGAACACCGGCCGTTTCGGGGCGCAGCAACCGACGGCCGTGCGCGTGTCGCCGGTCGCGGGCAAGGCGATCCTCGTGTCGGGCCACGATCTCGGCGATTTGCACGCGCTGCTCGAACAGACGGCCGGCACCGGTATCCATGTGTACACGCACGGCGAAATGCTGCCGGCCCACGCGTATCCGGCGCTCAAGGCTTTTCCGCATCTCGTCGGCAACTACGGCGGCGCGTGGCAGGACCAGCAGAGCGACTTCGCGCATTTCCCCGGGCCGATCCTGATGACGTCCAACTGCATCATCGAGCCGATGGCGCAATACCGGCAGCGGATCTTCACGACGGGGCCGGTCGGCTGGCCGGGCGTGCGCCATCTCGAGCATCACGATTTCTCGATGCTGATCCGCGCCGCGCAGGCGCTGCCCGGGTTCCCGGCCACCGCGCCGGAGGAGACGATCACCGTCGGCTTCGGCCGCCATGCGGTGCTCGGCGTCGCGGACCAGGTCATCGATGCGGTGAAGGACGGCCGGATCCGCCATTTCTTCCTGATCGGCGGCTGCGACGGCGCGGCGCCGGGCCGCAACTACTACACCGAGTTCGCGGAGCAGGCGCCCGACGACACGGTGGTGATGACGCTCGGCTGCAACAAGTACCGGTTCAACCGGCATGCGTTCGGCGAGATCGGCGGCATTCCGCGCCTGCTCGACGTCGGGCAGTGCAACGACAGCTATTCGGCGATCCGGATCGCCACTGCGCTCGCCGACGCGTTCGAATGCGGCGTGAACGACCTGCCGCTGTCGCTCGTGATCTCCTGGTTCGAGCAGAAGGCGGCGGCCGTGCTGCTGACGCTGCTCGCGCTCGGCCTGCGCAACATCCGCCTCGGGCCGACGTTGCCGGCCTTCATCACGCCGGGCGTGCTCGCGGTGCTGGTCGAACAGTTCGGCATCCAGCCGATCGGCGACGCCGGCGCCGACCTCGCCGCGTCGCTGGCGCGCACGGCCGCCTGACTGGGGCCGTTCGATGACTTACCGAATCGAGATCACGACACGCGACGGCGAGCGGTTCGGCTTCGGTTGCGAGGCCGAACAGGATCTGCTGTCGGCGGCGGCCGACGCCGACATCGCGCTGCCGTCGCAATGCCGGCGCGGAAGCTGCGGCGCATGCCAGGCGACCGTCGTAGATGGCGCGTACGAGATGCAGCCCGACAGCGCGGGCGTGCTGCCCGCCGGCCAGCGCGGTGCGGTCCTGCTGTGCCGGACCACGCCGCGCGGCGATCTGCGCATCGCCGCGCCGTATGACCGGACCAAGGTGCTGCTGCATCCGGTGCCCGTGCGCACCGCGCGGATCGCGGCGATCGAGACGGTCGCGGCCGACACGATGCGCATCGAGCTGCAGGTCGAGCCCGACGACGCTTCCGGTTCGGCCGTGGAGTTCGAGCCCGGCCAGTTCGCGGAGCTGGAGGTGCCGGGCAGCGGCCTGCGCCGCCCGTATTCGCTGGCGAACACGAGCAACTGGGACGGTCGCCTCGAATTCCTGATCCGGCTGCGGGCGGGCGGATGGTTTTCGACCTACCTGCGCGAGCGGGCGCGGCCGGGCGATCCGCTGACCGTCCGTGTGCCGATGGGCGGCTTCGGGGTGTTCGCGGATAGCTTGCGGCCACGCTGGCTCGTCGCCGGCGGCACGGGGCTCGCGCCGATCCTGTCGATGTTGCGACGCATGGCCGATTATCAGGAGACGGCGGATGCGCGACTGTTCTTCGGCGTCAATCAGGAAAGCGAACTGTTCATGCTCGACGAGCTGGCGCGCTTGCAAGCGGAGCTGCCGCAGTTGCGCGTCGAGTTGTGCGTATGGCGGCCTGGCGGGGAGTGGGGCGGCTATCGCGGCACGCCGGTAGACGCGTTGCGCGCGGCGCTCGAAGAAGCGGGGGCGTCGCCGGATATCTACGTGTGCGGGCCGCCGCCGCTCGTGCAGGCGGCGCGTGATGCGGCGATTGCCGCGGGCGTGCCGGATGCGCAGTTCGCGAGCGAGCGGTTTGCGGTGTGAGGCTTGCGTTCGTTCAGCTCGCCACGCATCGGCACTGTCCGTCGATCTGCTTTCGCTAGACCCAGCAGCGCGAGCCCGGCGTCGGCCCATTCGCGAGGCACGTCGTCGCCGGGCCGAGCGCATGCACGTTCAATGCGCCCGCCCTCGACGGCGGATGTCCGTGTCAGCCGGCCGTGCGGACCGCTGCCGTTCCCCGTTGCGGGGCGGACACTTCGCTCAGCAGCTTGCCTTTGGTTTCAGGTGCCAGCCAGTACGACACGATCCCGCCGAACAGACAGATGCCGGCGGCAATGAGCAGCGCGACGTTGACCCCGTACGCGCTGATGACCTGCGGCAACAGGAACGTGCCGAGCGCGGCGCCGATGCGCGAGAACGCGGTCGCGAAGCCCACGCCGATCCCGCGGATTTCCGTGGGGAACACTTCGCCCGGATAGACGCCGCACAGCGTCGTGGAAATCGCGTTGACCAGCGAGAACGTGAAGAAGCAGACGAGAATGACGACGGGCGACACATGCGCGAACAGCGCAACGCCCACCAGCGCGGCCGCCGAGATGAAGAACGGCGGGATGCCGAGCATGCGACGGCCGACACGCTCGACGAACATCACCGTGACGATCGTGCCCAGCACCGCGACGCCGTTCAGCACCAGGCCGCCCGTCAGTCCCTCCTTGAGCCCGAGCTTCTCCAGCACGATCGGCGCAAACGAGCCGATCGCGAAGTACGGCGTGACGTTGCACACCCAGAAGATCGACACGAACATCGTGGTCTTGAGGTAGTCGGCCGAGAACAGGCGGCCGAAGCCTTGCTTGCCGGTCGCGCGCTGGGACTGGAGGTCGTGCAGCTCTTCCGGCTCCATGTGCTCTTCCGCGAGCGCCCGTGCTTCGTCCGTGCGGCCCTGGCTCATCAACCAGCGCGGCGATTCGGGCGTGCCGAGGCGCAGCAGGAACACGATGACGGTCGGCACCGTGCTGAGGCCGAGGATCACGTGCCAGCCGGCCGTCGACGATACGGTGAGACCGTAGCCCACCGCATAGGAAATCAGGTATCCGACGTACCACGCGAGCTCGACGATCGACAGCAGCTTGCCGCGCAGGCGGGCCGGCGAGAATTCGGCGAGCAGCGGCCAGCCGATCGAATAGTCGGCGCCGATCGCGATGCCCATCAGCACGCGCACGATGAACAGTTGCCATGCATCGGTCACGAAGAACTGCGCGACCGACCCGACGAGGAAGATCGCGAGATCGATCGTGAACATCGGTCGGCGCCCGACCTTGTCGGCGAGCCATCCGCCGAGCGGGCCGCCGATGAAGATGCCGATCAGCGCGGATGCGCCGATCAGGCCTTCCCAGGCCGGCGACAGTTGCAGGTCGCGGCTGATCGCCGGCATCACGATGCCGATGCAGCCGAGGATGAAACCGTCGATGAACATCCCGCCGGAAATCACGGTCGTGAGTTTCGCGAGGAAGCGCCGGTGCTTGACGGATTGCGCGCCGGCGCGCTGCGTGCGCGCGCTCGGCGTGGAAGATAGGGCTTTTGACACGATGATGTCTCCTTGTGTTTGTGCAGGACGGCAGGTCCAGCCGATGAAGGTTCTGACGACCTGATCTGGATCAACTGGCAAGGAGAGTGTGTGGAAATCGGCCGGGCCGGACAAACGATATTTCGTGCGTCGATTCATCATTTTTTGTAATAGACGCAGCGTGCGGCATCGTTGTCCGGCGCGCTTGCGGTGCGCGCACGCGAACGCATTCCGTCCGACGAAAACGCCGTGAAGGAATAACGAAAAACGCGACGTGTCGAATCTAGCGGAGCGACAGCAGCCAGTCGCGGAAACTGCCGACGCTCTTGCGCCGTTCATGCGGGCCGGACGGCTCGAGAATCAGGAACTGGCCGTCCGTTTCGAGCGTTTCCGGTACCGCGCGCACCAGCGTGCCGTCCCGCAGGTACGGGTCGATCAGGTTGCGCCAGCCGAGCGCGACACCTTGCCCGCTCAACGCGGCCTGGATCACCATCGCATAGTTGTTGAGGTTGATCTTGTTGCGCGGAGCGACGGCCGGCAGCCCGAGGCGACGGAACCAGTCGGGCCACGTGACCCAGTCGCGCTCCGATTCGTCGAGCCACAGCCAGGTGCATGACGCGAGATCTTCCGCACGGCGCACCTCCGGACGGCGCGCGAGATAAGCGGGGCTGCAGATCGGAAAGATTTCCTCGCTGCAGATCGGCGTGCTCTTGATCGATTCGGGCGGGCTCTTGCAGTAGTAGACCGCGAGGTCGCACTCCAGCTTGCGGTAATCCTTTACGTGGTCGTACGCGACGATGCGCAGGTCGATGCCGCTGTGCGTCTCGTTGAATTCCGGAATGCGCGGCAGCAGCCACAGCGACGCGAGCGCGGTGCTGGTCGCGACCGTCACCTGCTGATCGCCGTGCCAGCGCTTGACCAGTTGCGTGGCCTCGGCGAGCGATAGCAAGGACTCCCGACAGGACTGGAAGTACTGCTCGCCGGTCGGCGTCAGGCGCACCGAACGGGTGGTGCGATCGAGCAGATGGGCGCCGAGCATGTCTTCGAGCAGGCCGATCTGCCGGCTGATCGCGCCCTGGGTGACGTTGAGTTCGTCCGCCGCGCGCGTGAAGCTGCCGAGGCGCGCGGTCGCCTCGAAAGCGATCAATGCCTTGAACGGCGGCAATGGCTGGATCTTCATGGGGGAACGGGTGTCTCCGTACAGCTTTTTGTCAGTCGAGTCCCGTTTCGGCGGCGTGACGGGAAACGCGCCCGGCGCGCGTTTCCCGCCGGGCGTCCTGCTGGTCGGGCTGGTTCTCGACCGAATTCTGCCCGAGCCGCGGGCGCCGTCAAGTCGAGAACGACACTACCCGAACCCGCCGCTCAGCGAGGCGGCGCGTGGCGCTCGGGCTCGTCCCGATCCGCGTCGTCGCACGTCTGTTTCCAGTTTCCCGGATAGACCACGTAGCCGAACAGCGCGAAGCCGGAGTAGACGAGCGTCGTGTACTTCGGCAGCCACAGTACCTGGCCCGGACTGACGCGATGCGTGACGCCGCCGGTATCGACTTCGAGGCAGCCTTCGATCGTGAAGATCACCTCTTCGTACAGCGTGGTCCAGCTCACTTTCGCCCCTTCCCAGCGGGCGAAACCGATGCCTAGGTTCGGCGACACGTCGTCCGGCAGCGCACGCGCAACATACGCGGCGCCCGGCGGGCCGCCGCGCACCACGAAGCCGAGATCGGCGTGGTCGACTAGCCGGGCCGAGGCGGTCGCGTCGGCGCGGGCGTTCACAGCTCGCTCCGGCTTTTCCACGCGGCGAGCCGGATGCGGGTCCGCACGCCGAGCCCGAGCAACGGCTCCGGCGGGTTCAGCGACGGCATGCCGGTGACCGCATGGATGTCGTCGAGCAGCGGCGACGACGCGCCGACCGCACGGTCGGCCAGCAGCGTGCCGGAGATCGTGCCCCATGCCGCGCCGACGCCGTTGTCGCATGCGGATGCGAGCACGCCGTCTTCCAGTTCGCCGAAGAAGTTGGTGAAGTTGCGCGAGATCGCATAAACGCCGCCCCAGGTGTGCGTGAACGGCACGTCCGACAGTTCCGGGAAGCGCGCGAGGAACGCGTTGCGGTGATCGGCGCGAATTGCGTGGCGCGCGGCTTCGTCGACGCTGCGGCCGTACTTCGGCACGTGCCGGTACGTGTTGCGGATGATGATGCGTCGGTCCCGCGTCATGCGAACGGTCGTACCCGCATGGTCGGCCGGCGTCAGCCCCCAGTCGAACCGGCCACGGTAGCGTCGGCTCTGTGCGTCGTCCAGCGGCGCGGTCCAGCTCGCGAACGTCATCACGGGCAGCAGGCGGTTCTGCAGGTAGCCGAATTCGCGCGTGAAGATGCTCGTCCCGAGCAGCAGGCGCCGCGCATGGATCTGCCCGTTCGCGCCGTGCAGCACGTAGCCGCCGACGTCGCGCTCGACGCGCAGGATCGGCGATTGCTCGAGCAGCTCGACGTTTTCCGGCAGCGAGCGGGCGAGCCCGCGCACGAGCGCGGCCGGCTGCATCAGATAGCAGCCCGGCGTGTACACCGCGCGGCTGTAGTGCGACGTGCCGAGCACCGCGTTCAGCGCCGCGCCTTCGACGGAGCGAAACGGTTCGCCGAGACCGCTCATCAGCTTCTCGAAATGTTCGAGATAGGCGAGGCCGCGTTCGCCGACCGCGCCCTGATATTTGCCGGCATGCGACCACTGGCACGCGATGTCGTGTTCGCCGATCAGCGCCTGAAGCTGCGCGATTGCCGCGCGGTTAAGGCGCAACAGGCGCTGCTTGAATTCCGGGTCCGGATTTTCGAGCGCGAACTTGTGCGGCAGGTCGATCACGAAGCCGGAGTTGCGGCCCGATGCGCCTTCGCCGACGCGTTGCGCATCCACCAGCAGGATGCGGGCGTCGGGCTCGTGAAGCGCGAGCCGGCGGGCGGCCGCGAGGCCGGCGAAGCCGGCGCCGATCACGGCGTAGTCGGCCACCTGGCGACCGGCAAGCCGGTTCGCGGGCGCGGGAGGGGGCAGTGCGGCATACCAGCCGCAACTGCTGTCGTCGTGGGGCAGGTTCATGATGTTCTTGGAATGTCAGGACACGGTTTGGCCGGCGGCGGACTTGCACGCGTTCACCCAGCCGGCCCGCAGCGTCTGCGCTTGCTGGCCGATCAGTGCGAAGCCGCACAGGCGGCCCGCGCCGTCGACGTGCGCGCAGCTGAAGCCGTCGGCGGTTGCGTCGACGCGCCATTCACCGGCGGCGGCCGCGGGCGGCGGCAGGAAGCTCAGCGGTGCAACGGGCGTCTTCACATGGACAGGCATCGGCGGGTAGCACACGTCGGTCGGCTGGCCGGTCAGCGTGCGTGCCAGGGCGCTCACGCCGTGATTGATCGGCGCGAGGTACGGTGCCGGCCGGCCGTCGATCTCGACGCAATCGCCGAGCGCGTACACGTCTGGCAGGTTGGTCCGCAGTTGCGCATCGGTGCGGATGCCGCGGCCGACGTCGATTCCGCATGCGGCCGCGAGCGCGACGTTCGGCGCGAGGCCGACCGCGGAAATCACGACGTCCGCGTCGAGCCGGCTGCCGTTCGCGAGCGTGAGCGTCCAGCTTCCGGGCTCGCCATCGATGGCCGCGACCGAGTTGCGCGGATGCCAGCCGACGCCGAGGCCGGCGAGCGCGCGTTGCAGGTGCTGGCCGGCCTGCTTCGGCAGCAGGCGTTCGAGCGGCCACTGACCGAGACCGATCACGTTCACGTCGAAGCCGCTGGCGGCCAGGTCGTTCGCGAATTCGCAGCCGATCAGCCCGTCGCCTATGATCGCGACGCGCGATGCGCCGTGCAGCCGGCCACGCAGTTCGCGATAGTCGTCGAGGTTGTTGACGCTGAGCAGCGCGTCGGCGCGCCCCGCGACGTCGATGCGGATCGGGCTCGCGCCGAGCGCGAGGACGAGCTTCGCATACGGCATCGGGCCGAACGCGGTGCGCACGACGTGCGACGCCGCATCGATCGCCAGCACGTCGCAGTGCGGGTACACGCGCAGCTTCAGGCGCCGCTCGATGTCGAACGGCGATTCGACGATCAGCGCGTCCGCGCTGCGGCCCTGCGAGGTCGCGATCGACAGCGCCGGCTTCGAATAGAGATGACCCGATTCGCGTGTCAGGATCACGATGTCGGCGTCGGGATCGCGCTGGCGCACGGCCTGCGCGAGGCTGTAGCCGGCGTGACCCGAACCGACGATGACGATCGGCGCGCGCGTCGGCCCGGCGGCGACGGCCGGCGGCGACGGCATCGGCACGGCTGGCACGACTGGCACGGCCGGTGCGGCCGGTGCGGCTGGTGCGGCCGACGCCGCGTCGTTGCCGATTTCGATCATTTCGAAATCGGACTTGCCGACGCCGCACTCGGGACATTTCCAGTCGTCCGGCACGTCTTCCCAGCGCGTGCCGGCGGCGATGCCGTCCTTGGGCCAGCCCTCGGCCTCGTCGTAGATCAGCCCGCAAATGACACAGAGCCACTTCTTCATCGTCGTGTCTCTCTCAGTCGCGGGCGACGCGGAACGCCATGTTCTTCGTCCGCACGTAACTGTAGATCGCTTCCTGGCCTTTTTCGCGGCCGAACCCGGACAGGCCGATGCCGCCGAACGGCGTTTCGATGCCGCCGGCATACCATTCGTTGACGAACACCTGTCCGGCGCGCAGGCGCCGCGTGAAGCGCAGCGCGCGATTGACGTCGCGCGTGAACACGCCGGCCACGAGGCCGAACGGCGTGCCGTTCGCGATCTCGACGGCTTCGTCTTCGGTGTCGAACGGGATCACGGCCAGCACGGGTCCGAACACTTCCTCGCGTGCGATCTTCATCCGCGGATGCACGTCGGCGAACACGGTCGGCTGCATGTAGTGCCCGCCGCGGCCGCCGAGCCGATCGCCGCCGGCGACGGCCCGCGCGCCCGCTTCGATCGCCTCGCGGCACATCGACGCGACACGGTCGAGCTGGTCCGCGCTGATCAGCGGCGTGTGGTCGGGGTCGTGTTCGCCACGGCCGGCGACGAGGTCGCGCGCCAGACTCGCGACGGCGGCAACCACTTCGTCGTAAATGCTTCGATGCACGACGAGGCGCGACATAGCCGAGCACACCTGGCCCGCGTTGAAGAAGATGCCGCTCTTCACGCTGGTGAGCAGTTGTTCGCGGTCGCAATCCGGACACGCGATGGCCGCCGATTTGCCGCCGAGTTCCATCACGCTGGGCGTCGCCCATTGCGCGGCGGCCGCGAGAATCGCGCGGCCGGTCGGCACCGAGCCGGTGAAGACGATTTGCCGGGTCTTCGGACTCGCGGCGAGATGGGCACCGACTTCGCTACCGAGGCCGCACAGCAGTTGTACCGCACCGCGCGGCAGGCCTGCGCGTTCGATTGCCTCGAACAGCGTGCACATGCCCAGCGGCGAGAGTTCCGGCGACTTCACGATCACCGCGTTGCCGGCTGCCAGTGCTGGCGCCAGCGAGCGCGCGCAGATCGACACCGGGAAATTCCACGGCACGATCTGCACCGACACGCCCATCGGTTCGTAGTGCGTGAAGTCGACGTAGTCGTCGCCGAGCGGCACCGAGATGCCTTCGAGCTTGTCGGCGAGGCCTGCGTAGTATTCGAAGTAGCGCGCGGCCTCGACGAACTCGTCACGTGCGTCGCTCAGGCGCTTGCCGTTTTCACGACACAGAATGCGCGCGCCTTCCTCCGTTATCGCACGGATTTCGTCAGCGATGCGCAGCAGCCACTTGACGCGTTCTGCAGGGCGCGGGCGGGTCAGCGCGCCGCTGTCCGCGCAGCGCGTCGCGGCGTCGAGTGCGCGCTCGGCGTCGTCGGTCGATGCCAATGCAACGGTCGCGAACGGTTCCGCGTCGGCCGGGTTCGCGACGTCGAGGCGGCGCGGGCTGTCGACCCATTCGCCGTCGATATAGTTCAGCCAGTGTCGGTTGAGTGCGTTTTCCATTGCGGGCTCCTAGTGCGCCTGTCCGTTCTCGAGCACCTGGCTGGCCATCCAGCGATGGAAATAATGGGTGGGCGCGTCCATTTCGGGCGAGAACACGCCACCCTTGAAGCCCGGCGACTGGCGACCGGCCTGCATGCCTTCGACGGCGCCGATGTCTTCCGAGAACACCACGCGCCACGCGGCCAGCACCGCGTGCCGGCTTGCCGCATAGCCCGGATCGTGCGCGGCGTCGTCGCCGACGAAGAACAGCCGCAGATGCTCGACCGTGCGGTTTGCCGCCACCGGCTGCAGGACCATCGCGAACGCGTGGTCGGCCTGGATGCCGAGCAGCACGTTCGGGAACAGCGCGACGTATTCGGCCGTGCGCAGCCGATCGCGAGGCCACGTCGGGAAGGTCGGCAGCGACGTACCTTCGACGTCGGCGAGGTTGTACGCGCGGCTGCCCTGGCCGGCGAAGCGGTCGGCGAACGCGATGTTGTAGTGGTCTTCCAGGCGCGAATACGAGTTCAGCGACGGATGAACCCACGGGAGGTGATAGGCCTCGCAGTAATTCTCCACGGCCAGCTTCCAGTTGCAGTTGACCTCCAGCGACCACGACCCGCTGTCGTGCGGCGCGCGGATCAGCGACAGGCCATCGGTGCCGAGGAACGGCTGCCAGCGATCGGTCAGCGGCTTGATCGCTTCGTCGAAATCGGGCGCGGTGCCCGACAGGTTCACGAACACCATGCCCATCCACACGTGACTGCGCAGCGCCTTCAGGCCGTGCTTTTCACAGGCGAAACGCGGGTCCTTGTGCTGGTTGATTCCGCCGACGTGCGGCGTGCCCTTGAGCGCGCCGTTGAGATCGTAGGTCCACGAGTGATACTGGCAACGGATCACGCCCTGAATCTCGCCGGCTTCGTGCACCAGCTTCATGCCGCGATGGCTGCAGACGTTGTGGAACACCTGGAGCACGCCTTCGCGGTTGCGCATCATCAGCAGCGGCAGGCCCATGAAATCGATCGGCCGGACCGACGAGTTCTGCTTGATATCATCGGCGAAGCCGATGCAGACCCAGTCGCGGCTCAGCACCGCATCGCGCTCGTGCTTGAAATACTGCTCGTCGGTGTAGAACTCGTTGCCGAGGCCGGTGGCCTGGTCGATCGGCTTCAGTACGGTTTCGAGCTGGACCAGCGGAAATTGTTTGACTTCGGCGGGGGCGTTCATTGTCTCGTCTCCTGGGCATCTGTTGAATGTGTTGCCCTGACCTGAGCGGGGCAGGATGCGGGCCTCGGGACAAATTATCGAAGTCGGATTCCACCGCAACAAACGATTCTTTGGCGGTGGATTCATCAGCAATTCTCATGAGTGCGGTGCCGGCATGGCGCGCAGACGCAGGCGGGAGAAGCGGGCTGGGACGGGCGGAGCGGGGTGACTTGCGGGATTGTCGGCGTGAACTTACCCTTGGTCGACAATCCGCTGACGAACAGGTTATCGACCATGCAAGCCCATCCACTGCGCCTTTCCCCCGGCGACGATCTGCGCGGCGCCATCGAAGCGGCGTTGCGCCGCCACGACTCGCACGCGGCCTTCGTGATCCAGGGCATCGGCAGCCTGAGCGTCGCGCAGTTGCGCTTCGCCGGCGCCGACCAGCCGACCGAGCTGCGCGGCGACCTCGAAATCCTGACGCTGGCCGGCTCGGTGTCGCCGGACGGCGCGCATCTGCATATGTCGGTCTCGGATACAGACGGCCGCGTGACGGGCGGCCATGTCGCGCACGGCTGCGTGGTACGCACGACGGCCGAGATCCTGCTCGCGCTGCTGCCCGCGCATCGTTTCTCGCGCGAGCCCGATGCGGGCACCGGCTTCAACGAACTGGTGATCCGTCGCGAGCCGGGCGGCGGCGCCGCATGAGTGTCGCGAAGCGGCGCTGGAATCGCCGGTCATCGAAGCCCTTCCCGTTACCGCTCATTCCGCAAGGCGCAATCCATAAAAAAAGCGCCGCGGCCATTCGGCCCGCGGCGCCTTTCGGTGCGCTGCGACGTCGACCACCCGCCGCAACCCGACTGCGTGCTTAGATCTGCACGGTGTCGGCCACTTCCTTGAAGTCTTCGATCTGGTCGAAGTTCATGTACTGATAGATCTTGTCGCCGTTGGCGGTGAGCACGCCCATGTCGGCCATGTACTCTTCCTTGGTCGGGATCTTGCCCAGACGCGAGCAGATCGCCGCCAGTTCCGCCGAGCCGAGGTACACGTTCGTGTTCTTGCCGAGGCGGTTCGGGAAGTTGCGGGTCGACGTCGACATGACCGTCGCGCCTTCGCGCACCTGTGCCTGGTTGCCCATGCACAGCGAGCAGCCCGGCATTTCGGTGCGCGCGCCGGCCGTGCCGAACACGCCGTAGTGGCCTTCTTCCGTCAGCTGCTTCTGGTCCATCTTGGTCGGCGGCGCGACCCACAGCTTGACCGGAATGTCGCGCTTGCCTTCCAGCAGCTTCGACGCGGCACGGAAGTGGCCGATGTTGGTCATGCACGAGCCGATGAACACTTCGTCGATCTTCGCACCGGCGACGTCGGACAGCGTCTTCACGTCGTCCGGATCGTTCGGGCACGCGACGATCGGCTCGTGGATGTCGGCGAGGTCGATCTCGATGACGGCCGCGTATTCGGCGTCGGCATCCGGCGACAGCAGCTGCGGGTCGGCCAGCCACTGTTCCATCGCCGCGATGCGGCGCTGCAGGCTGCGCGGATCCTGGTAGCCCTGCGCGATCATCCACTTGAGCAGCGTGACGTTGCTGTTCAGGTATTCGATGATCGGCTCCTTGTTCAGGTGCACCGTGCAACCGGCAGCCGAACGCTCGGCCGACGCATCCGACAGCTCGAACGCTTGCTCGACCTTCAGGTCGGGCAGGCCTTCGATTTCGAGAATGCGGCCCGAGAAGATGTTCTTCTTGCCTTGCTTGGCGACCGTCAGCATGCCTTGCTTGATCGCATACAGCGGAATCGCGTTGACGAGGTCGCGCAGCGTGACGCCCGGCTGCATCTTGCCCTTGAAGCGGACCAGCACCGATTCCGGCATGTCCAGCGGCATCGTGCCGGTGGCGGCCGCGAACGCGACGAGACCCGAGCCTGCCGGGAAGCTGATGCCGATCGGGAAGCGCGTGTGCGAATCGCCGCCGGTGCCGACGGTGTCGGGCAGCAGCATGCGGTTCAGCCACGAGTGGATCACACCGTCGCCCGGGCGCAGCGCGATGCCGCCGCGCGTGCTGATGAAGTTCGGCAGCGTCTGGTGCGTCTTCACGTCGACCGGCTTCGGATACGCGGCGGTGTGGCAGAACGACTGCATCACGAGGTCGGCCGAGAAGCCGAGGCACGCGAGATCCTTCAGTTCGTCGCGGGTCATCGGGCCCGTGGTGTCCTGCGAGCCGACCGAGGTCATCTTCGGTTCGCAGTACGTGCCCGGGCGCACGCCCTGGCCTTCCGGCAGACCGCACGCGCGGCCGACCATCTTCTGCGCGAGCGAGAAACCCTTGCCGCTGTCGGCCGGCTGGTGCGGCAGGCGGAACAGCGTCGACGGCGCGAGGCCGAGCGCTTCACGTGCCTTCGCGGTCAGGCCGCGGCCGATGATCAGCGGAATGCGGCCGCCGGCGCGCACTTCGTCGAACAGCACGTCGGACTTCACCTGGAATTCGGCGATGACCTTGCCGTCCTTCAGCGCCTTGCCTTCGTACGGGCGCAGTTCGACCACGTCGCCCATTTCCATTTGCGACACGTCGAGCTCGATCGGCAGCGCGCCGGCGTCTTCCATCGTGTTGTAGAAGATCGGGGCGATCTTGCCGCCGAGGCACACGCCGCCGAAGCGCTTGTTCGGGACGAACGGGATATCTTCGCCGGTGAACCACAGCACCGAGTTGGTGGCCGACTTGCGCGAGGAGCCGGTGCCGACCACGTCGCCGACGTAGGCGACCAGGTGCCCCTTTTCCTTCAGCGATTCGATGAACTTGACCGGCCCGCGCTTGCCGTCTTCTTCCGGCGTGATGCCCGGGCGCGCGTTCTTCAGCATCGCCAGCGCGTGCATCGGGATGTCCGGGCGGGTGGTGGCGTCCGGCGCCGGCGACAGGTCGTCGGTGTTGGTTTCGCCCGTGACCTTGAACACGGTGATGGTCAGGCTTTCCGGCACTTCCGGGCGGCTCGTGAACCATTCGGCATCGGCCCAGCTTTGCAGCACGGCCTTCGCGTGCGCGTTGCCCTTGTCGGCGAGTTCCTTCACGTCATGGAACTGATCGAACATCAGCAGGGTTTTCTTCAGCGCGTCGGCGGCCACCGCGGCGACGGCTTCGTCGGACAGCAGCTCGATCAGCGGCTGGATGTTGTAGCCGCCGAGCATCGTGCCGAGCAGCTCGGTGGCGCGCGCACGCGAGATCAGCGCGCAGGCGGTCTCGCCCTTGGCCACGGCGGCCAGGAAGCCGGCCTTCACGCGGGCGGCTTCGTCGACGCCGGCGGGCACGCGATGGGTGATCAGGTCGACCAGCGTCTGCTCTTCACCGGCGGGCGGGTTCGTCAGCAATTCGACCAGTTCGGCGGTCTGTTGAGCCGTCAGCGGCAGGGGAGGAATACCGAGCGCGGCGCGGGCGGCCACGTGAGCACGAAAGTTTTCAAGCATGGGGAGACCTGCTGATATTGCGTTTGAGGGGAAGGCCTTGCCGGCACTCCGGGGCTATTCCAGACACTGCTTTGAGCGGAATTCTAATCTCAATGATGTGGAACGTCAAATGTCTTATGTCTTATATAAGAGTTAAGACGCGAGAGAAGGGGATGCGCGGTTGCAGGGGAGGAGCCTGTCCTGCCGGTCGTATGTATGGCGGGGGGAAAAGCGCGGGATCTACTTATCGGGACGGTGCGATGCTGCCGGCCGCGACGGCCGGACATCGCGCCCACCACGTACGGCTACGGCAAAGGGCGCGTAGGGCTTGCCGGCCGGCATCCGGAGGCCGATGAAAGCCGGTATCGCCGGAACGGCCTCAAGTCTGGACGGCGCGTTGCCGAATATGGCCTGCGACCCGACCGACGCGACGATGAAGCCGTAGCGGCGCGACCGCGCCGCCTGGCTTATTTGCGTTTGGCGCGATATGCGTCGAGATTTTTCCGTGCCTGCGCGCGGATCGCACGCTGCATGAAAGGCGTCCAGCCCAGCAGCGCGCCTTTCATGCCGAGTGCCTGACGCGCCCAGCGCCACAGGTCGAAATGGTCGCGATGCTCGACGATGCATCCGTCGCGAAACCGGAATCGCGCATCGATCCGGTTGGCCACCATCCGTCCGGTCGCGGCGAACCGGTAGTGCGCGCTCCACTTCGCACGCCCGGCCTGCTCGTCCGCGGCGACTTCGCCGAACGTCAGCGAGAACTCCTGGGCCCGCGCGACCAGCATCCGCCACATGTCGCGCGCGAGTTCGCCGCGCAGTTCGCCGAATGCGGGATCGCTGAATACGACGTCGTCGGCATAGCACGCGAGCATCGCGTCGATGTCGCGCTGCTGGAAGGCCGTGTAGAAGCGCTGGATCAACGCGATGTTCGAATCGGTCATGTCGGGGGTAGCGGGGAAGGGAGGGCGGACGGCGACGTCCGCCGAAACGTCGATCGGGACGTGGCGACAGGCAGCGCGAACCGACGCCCGTGCCTGCGACTTCGGGCGTAGCTGGCCTGCCGCCGGATGATACGCGTCAGCGGGCGGCCATCGCGACGTCCTGGTCGCTCCGCCCCGTCACCAGGCAGCCCGACATGAATGCCTCGCTCTGGCTGCCGGCGGCGGCTTCGCCGAAGCCGCGACCGAGCGCGTCGCTCTTCACCTGCGCGGCGCCTTGCTCGCACGCGAGCGGGCTGGCGTCGCGGCCCTGCGCGTGCAGGATCGCGCGATCGCCGATGAGATAGGCCAGCAATGCAAAAACAGCGATATGTACGGCTCGTCTCATGGTTCGTCTCCTCGTTGCTCAAGCGTAACGCGGACACGTTCGACGAAGCACTTGGGGCTTCCCCCGGTAAACGTCTGCTGAAAGCGGTGGCGAGGCAGGGCGATCCTGTCCTGTTTTCGCGTCGCCGCTCGATGGGCGGGCAATGCGCGCGAGTTTGACGAATGTCAGGGTGCGGGCAGGCGGCGACGGTCGCGCGGCCGTTCAAAGCGATAGCATGAATGCATGATTTGACGGAACGCGATGCGAGGTCGACGCATCGGGTCCGGCAAGCAGGCAGGTGTTGAATATCGCTGTCGAAATATTGAGGAATCCAAATGTTGAACGTCTCTTCCGTCCTGATCAGTCTTGCCCCGATGTGGGCCATCCTGCTGCTGGCGTCTTCGGCGGCCGCCTATTTGGTGTTCTGGCGCAAGGTCATCGACTGACTGCGCCACAGCGCGCACGGTGCGTACGCGCGCCGTGCAGTGCCGGTCATTGCACCGCCGTCACCGGCACGTTCGAAATCCGCATCAGCCGGGCCATCACGCTGCGCCGAAACACCGACATCAACGCGTGCAGCGGATCGCGTCCCGGCACGGCCACGACGATCTCGTCGCACCCGGTTTCGGCTGCCGTGGCCGCGATCGTATCGGCCACGGGCCCGACCTTCATCACGACGCTGAACTTCACGTCAGCATCGCGCAGGATCCGCTCGGCCATCGCGAGATCGTCGGTCGCGAATTGTGCCTCGATCGCGCGCAACCGCGACAGCGGGTGATAGGCCTCGAGCCGCGTCGATTCGAGCGGCGCCTGCACGTTGACCAGCACGACCTCCGATGCGCAGCGCTCGCGATACAGAAACGTCGCGTGCCGGACGGCCTGAAGCGAGCGCGGTGAATGGCCGACCGGAACCAGCAGCTTGAGCATGGACGATAAACCCGGAAACGAGGAGCTTCCAGCGTAGCGGGCGACCGGACGAAACGATCTAAAGAGATCGGCCGGTCGCATAAAAATGTCGTTAACGCGCGGTCCCGTGGCACGCCGATTAAAAATATAAGAAATTTAAGTTTATGCGCATAAACGGCTGCGCGCGGTGCCGGCGGCCATGGCCCGGCCAGTCGTCTCGGACTATCCGCGCGAGCGCGATTCAGTCGGATCCGCAATGAATCGCGCCGCAAAATATCGGAGGTCGTCCGGGTGGCGTCGCGTAGAGTAGAGCGTCGGCCGCCGCCCGGCGGCGCGCCATCCGATACCGCTTCCCAGGAGACCCGCATGCCGCACGGCGCCCCGCAGTTTCTCGCTCCCGCTTCCATTTCCGTCGATCCGATCGTGCGCCTGTCGGCCGGCGAGCTCGCGTCGGCGATCCGCGGCAAGGCGGTGTCGTGCGTCGAGACGATGCGTGCGTATCTCGATCATGTCGAGCGCGTGAACGGCGCGGTCAACGCGATCGTCGCGCTGCGCGAGCGCGATGCGCTGCTGGCCGAAGCCGCGGAAAAGGATGCAGAGCTGGCGCGCGGCGAGTACCGTGGCTGGCTGCACGGGATGCCGCAGGCGCCGAAGGATCTGGCGACGACGAAGGGGCTGCGGACGACCTACGGCTCGCCGATCTTCCGCGAGAACGTGCCGCAGGCCGATTCCGTCGGCGTCGCGCGGATGCGCGCGGCCGGCGCGATCTTCATCGGCAAGACCAATACGCCCGAGTTCGGGCTCGGTTCGCACACGTTCAACGAGGTCTACGGCGCGACGCGCAACCCGTACGACCTGACGAAGAGCGCGGGCGGCAGCAGCGGCGGCACGGCGGCGGCGCTCGCGTCGCGGATGCTGCCGGTGGCGGACGGCAGCGATTTCGGCGGGTCGCTGCGGAATCCGGCCGCGTTCTGCAACATCTACGGCTTCCGTCCGTCGCAGGGCCGCGTGCCGCGCTGGCCGGGCGTCGACGTATTCATGCAGCAGCTCGGCATCGAAGGGCCGATGGGCCGTACCGTCGGCGACGTCGCGCAACTGCTCGCGATCCAGGCCGGCTACGACCGCAACGATCCGCTGTCGCTCGCGGAAGATCCGGCGGTGTTCGCGCAGCCGCTCGACGCGGACCTGCGCGGCAAGCGCGTCGCGTGGGTCGGCGACTGGAACGGCTATCTCGCGACCGCGGCCGGCGTGCTCGCGCAGTGCGAGCGCGGGCTGGCGACGCTGCGCGAGATCGGCTGCGACGTCGATGCGGCGCTGCCGGCATTCGCGCCCGACCGGATCTGGCGCCTGTGGCTCACGCACCGGCACCTGCTGTCGGGCGGCGGGCTGCTCGCGCACTATCGCGACCCGGCGCGCCGCGCGCTGCTGAAGCCCGAGGCGATCTACGAGGTCGAAGGGCTGCTCGCGATGCAGGGCGCGGCGGTGTTCGACGCGAGCGTCGAACGGACCGCATGGCATCAGGCGGTGCTGCGCTTCTTCGACCGTTACGACTTCATCGCGGCGCCGACCGCGCAGGTGTTCCCGTTCGACGTCGACCAGCGCTGGCCGAAGGAGATCGCGGGCCGCGCGATGGACACGTACCACCGCTGGATGGAAACGGTCGTGCCGTGGACGCTGGCCGGCTGCCCGGTGATCAACGTGCCGGTCGGGTTCAACGACGCGGGCTTGCCGATGGGGATGCAACTGATCGGCCGTCCGCGCGCCGATCTCGCCGTGCTGCAGCTCGCGCGCGGCTACGAGCAGGCGGCCGACTGGGTGGCCCGGCGGGTGCCTGCGTGGATGGCGGCGTAATACCGCGGCCGGCAGGCAGCCGGCAAAGCCGGGTGACGAAACGGGCGGCGGCGAGCTGCCCGTTTCGTTTTGCATCGCTCGACGCGAAGCGCGCCGGCGGATGCGTTTCGTCGCGTCGCCGGCACGGGCCGGTATCCATTGATGCGACCGGAGAACGAATCGCGGTACGTGCGCGGCATCGCGCGGCAAACGCACGCGAATCCGCTCGACGGCGGCCGTCGGCCGCCGAATTGCAAGCGGCGACGCGGCCCGATTTCGTTTCGATGTGTTTCAGTCGTTGCGGCAGCGCGCGACGCGCTTCGACAATATCGCCTCGACAATTCGGGCACGAGGGAAACACATGAAGCACATTCGCGCGACGGGCCGGCATCTGGCCTCGGCAGGCATCGCGTTCGGCATCCTGGTGAGCGGCGCCGCACACGCGCAGCTCGACCTGCAGTCGATCGGCGCGTCGCTGCTCGGCGGCGGCCAGCAGCAGGCGGCGCCTGCGCAGGGCGGTGCCGCGCAGTTGCTGCAGGCCTATGTCGGTGCGAACCAGCAGGTGCTGAACGGCCAGTCGTCGCTCGCGTCGGCGATGGGGCTGACGGGGGCGGCCGGGCAGGCGCAGCAGGCCGCGAGCCAGTTATCCGGCGGCGATGCGCCGTCGCCGGCCACGCTGTCGCAGATGGGCGGTGCGCAGCAATCGGTGTCGCAGGCGCTCGGCCAGGCGTTCGCGAGCGGCGGCGCCACGCACGGCCCGATCGACAAGCAGGCGTTCAGCAACGGCCTCGCGTCGCTGGGCCAGGGGCTCACGCAGTATTCGCAACTGCAGTCGGGGCTCGGCAATCTGGGCTCGACGAGCGCGGCGTCGCTGCTGCAATCGGGCCTGAATCCGCAGAACATGCAGGCCGCGTCGTATATCGCGCAAAGCGCGCCGGGCCAGTTGCAATCGCTTGCCGCGACGCTCGGCCAGGCCGTGCAGTTCGCCACGAGCCAGGGCATTTCGGTGCCGTCGGTTGCGTCGTCCGCGCTGAAGCTGCTGCCGTAACGTGGGGCGGGTGCGTGCGCGATGCGTAGCCGGCATCGCGCACGCCGGCGACGAACGGTGGTCCCGCACAACATGGGGATTTCGCGCGATGCTATCGTGGCGTGTTCCTTTATCGGTGCCGGCTCATGACTGACTCGTTCGACCTCTCGCGCTATTTCTCCCGCATCGGCTACGACGGGCCGGCCGAGCCGACGCTGGACGTGCTGCGCCGGCTGCATCTGCTGCATCCGCAGGCGATTCCGTTCGAAAACCTCAATCCGCTGACCGGCGCGCGGGTGGCGCTCGACCTGCCCGCGATCGTCGACAAGGTGATCGAACGCCGCCGCGGCGGCTACTGCTTCGAACTCAACAAGCTGTTCCATACCGCGCTCACGACGATCGGTTTTCGCGTGACGCCGCTGATCGCGCGCGTGCGCTGGATGCGGCCGCCCGAGATCGTCACCGCGCAGACGCACATGCTGCTGCGCATCGACCTCGACGGCGCGGCATGGCTCGCGGACATCGGCTTCGGCAGCGCGACGCTGACCACGCCGCTGCGCTTCGTGCCGGGCGAGCGGCAACTGACGCCGCACGGCGCGTTTCGCGTGATCGATGCGCCGGTCGACGGCGAATTCGACATGCAGTTCGAGATCCCCGACGGCTGGCAGACGACCTACCGCTTCTCGCTGAAGCCGGCCGAATGGATCGATTACGAGGCCGCGAACTGGTTCACGTCGACGTATCCCGAATCGATCTTCGTGAACGACCTGATCGCGTGCCGTGTGCTGCCGGACGGCCGCGCGGCGCTGCTCAACACCGTGCTGACGCTGCGCGACGCGGCGGGAGCCGGCCGCACGGTCACGTTCGACGATGCAGCCGACTGGGCGGCGTGCCTGCGCGACACGATCGGCATCAATACGGCGGGATTCGACCTGGACGCGCTGTTCGCGCGGCTCGCGGCACGCAGCGTAAGGTAACGCGGACACGCGACATCCGACGGCGGCCTGCACGCGGGCCGCGACCGCCCCCGCCATCACCCCCGGTTGACTTTTGCTAGATTGCTAGCATACTAGCCTCCATGACCGACGAAGAAGTGAAGCAATTCAACGTGTACCTGCCGCTCGGCCTGATCCGGCAGGTCAAGCATCGCGCCATCGAAACGGAGCAATCGCTGTCCGCGCTCGTGGCCGACGCGTTGCGCGCGTACCTGGCCGCGCCGCCGACCGGCGCGGGACCGTCCAACAAGGAGGAGTGACATGTCATCCGAGCGAATCGAAGCCGTGTATCTGACCACGCACAACTGGGGCAAGTCGGCGAAGTTCTTTCAGGCGCTGGGCTTCAGGCTGGAATTCGAAACCGATCACAACTCGGGCCAGTTGCGCAGCGGCGACGGTCCGTTCCTGTTCATCGCCGAAGTGCCGCCGAGCGAAAAGCCCGACATGCAGGTCGTGATCAAGGTCGCCGACGAGCAGGCGGTGCAGCCGCAACCGATCGTCGATGTCGTCACGCCGTTCGAGGACACGCACTGGGGCACGCGCGACATGACCGTGCGCGATCCGGACGGCCGCGTGTGGCGCCTGCAGGCGCCGGGCAGGCAGGGCGCGTGAGGTCGACATGACCGATATCCGCGAAGACGACGCGCCCGACGGCACGGCCGCGCGCGTCGCGTTGTGGCGCGCGCTGCACGTCGAGCTCGACGCGCCGCCGCATGTGCTCGCCGACGAAATCGGGCTGCAATTGCTCGCGCCGGAACCCGGCTGGCAGCAGCGCGGCGACATGGATCCCCAGTTCACGCGGCCGTTTCGCGCCTCGATCGTCGCGCGGGCGCGCTTCATCGAGGATCTCGTGGCCGGGCAGGCCGCGCGCGGCGTGAGTCAGTACGTGATTCTCGGCGCGGGGCTCGACAGCTTCGTGCAGCGCCGGCCGGACATGGCGTCGCGCGTGACGGTGTTCGAAGTCGACCAGCCGGCGCCGCAGCGCTGGAAGCAGCGTCGCCTGGTCGAATTCGGCTTCGGCGTGCCCGACTGGCTGCGCTTCGTGCCGGTCGATTTCGAGGCGAAGCAGTCGTGGCGCGACGCGCTCGTCGGCGCGGGCTTCGATGCCGGCAAACCGGCGGTCGTGGTGTCCACCGGCGTCAGCATGTATCTGACGCGCGAAGCGAATGCGGCTGCGCTACGCGAAGCCGCGTCGCTCGCGCCGGGTTCGACGTTCGCGATGACGTTCCTGTTGCCGCTGGAGAATGCGGATCCGGACGTGCGCCCGGGATTGGAAATGGCCGCGAAGGGCGCGCGTGCGAGCGGCACGCCGTTCATCAGCTTCTTCATGCCGGCGCAGATCCAGGCGCTCGCGCGGGAGGCCGGCTTTGCGAAGGCCGAACACGTTTCGGCCGCCGAGCTGACGCGCCGTTATTTCGCCGATCGCACGGACGGCCTGCGGCCGCCGAACCGCGCGGAAGAATTGCTCGTCGCGACGGTCTGACCTGTCGCGCCCGTCACGCGCGTTCGAGCACGGCCATCTCCCGCACGACCACGAGCAGCACCGCGAGGCTCGCGCCGCCGGATGCGCGCAGATCCGCGAGCAGGTGCTCGTAGCGCGCGAGCGCGGCCTCGCGGCGCGCGCGCCACGCGCCGACGATCGTGTCCGGCGTGGTCGAATCCGGCGATTCCGCGAGCGCGCTCGTCGCGAGCGTGCGCTTGAGCCGCGCGACTTCCGCGAGTGCGGCGGCGCGCGCGAGCATGTCCCAATGCGTCGGCGTCGGCAGTGTCGCCGCGCGTTCGCCGATCCACCCGTAATTGAGCAGCGTGCCGAGCGAGAAATAGACGCCGGCGACGAGTTCGAGGCTGCGGTTGCAGGTCGCCGCCACTTCGGCGATGTCGAGCAGCGCGGCCGAGATGTCGCCGCTCGCGACGCGTATCGCGAGCGCGCTGTCGACGCCGGCGTCGACCAGCACGCGCTGCCGCTCGGACAGCGCATCGAGATCGTCGGCCGGCAGCAGCGACGGCAGTTGCGGCGCGATGCGCTGCACCGCGTCGCGGCAGCGCGCGATCAATCCGGCGACGCCGCCGTCGGCCACCGCACCCGACTGCAGATGCCGCAGGAACCACAGCGCCGCGCGCTCCAGCAGCCGAGTGACGTCGACGAACATGCGCGCCTGCACGTCGTCGGCGACACGGTTGTCGAGCGCATCGATGTCGCGCCATACCGCATCGAGGTCGAACACGTCGCGCGCCATGATGCACGCGCGTACGATGTCGCCGGGCTTCGCGTCGGTCTCCTCCATCAGCCGGTGCACGAATGCGCAGCCGACGCGGTTCACGAGCGCGTTGGTCAGGTGCGTCGCGAGAATCTCGCGGCGCAGCGGATGGCGACGCATCGGCTCGCTGAAGCGCTGTTGCAGCGGCTTCGGGAAGTAGTCGACGAGCATCGCGGCCACCAGCGGATCCTCGGGCACGTCGGATTCGAGCAGCGCGTCGTAGAGCCACATCTTGCTGTACGCGAGCAGCACCGCGCGCTCCGGCGACGTGAGGCCGAGCTTCGCGGCCTGCCGCTCGGCGACTTCGTCGTCGGTCGGCAGGAATTCGATCACGCGGTTCAGGCGGCCCGCGCGTTCGAGCCAGCGCATCAGGCGCGCCTCGGCGTCGAGCATCTCGACCGCATAGCGGCCCGCGATCGACAGCGCCTGCGTCTGGTAGTAGTTGTCGCGCAGCACGAGCAGCCCGACTTCGTCGGTCATCTCGGCGAGCAGGGCGTTGCGCTGCTTCTCGGTCATCTCGCCGTCGGAGACGACGAGCCCGAGCAGGATCTTGATGTTGACTTCGTGATCCGAACAATCGACGCCGGCCGAGTTGTCGATCGCATCGGTATTGATGCGGCCGCCGTGCTGCGCGAACTCGATGCGGCCGAACTGCGTGCAGCCGAGATTGCCGCCTTCGCCGACGACCTTGCAGCGCAAGTCCGCGCCGTTCACGCGCACCGCGTCGTTCGCGCGGTCGCCGACCTGCGCGTGGGTTTCGCGCGCCGCCTTCACGTAGGTGCCGATGCCGCCGTTGTACAGCAGGTCGACCGGCGCCTGCAGGATCGCGCGGATCAGCTCGGTCGGCGGCAGCGCGTGCGCGTCGATGCCGAGCGCGGCCTGCACGGCCGGCGACAGCGGGATCGTCTTCGCGGTGCGCGGATACACGCCGCCGCCCGGCGAAATCGCGGCCGTGTCGTAGTCGGCCCAGCTCGAGCGTTCGAGCGCGAACATGCGCTGGCGCTCCGCGAAGCTCGTCGCCGGGTCGGGGTTCGGGTCGAGGAACACGTGCCGGTGATCGAACGCGGCGACGAGCCGGATATGCGGCGACAGCAGCATTCCGTTGCCGAACACGTCGCCCGACATGTCGCCGACGCCGACCACGGTGAAGTCGGTGGTCTGCGTGTCGACGCCCATCTCGCGGAAGTGCCGCTTCACCGATTCCCACGCGCCGCGCGCGGTGATCGCCATCTTCTTGTGGTCGTAGCCGACCGAGCCGCCGGACGCGAACGCATCGTCTAGCCAGAAGCCGTATTCGTGCGAGATCGCGTTCGCATAGTCGGAGAAGGTGGCCGTGCCCTTGTCGGCGGCGACGACCAGGTACGGATCGTCGGGGTCGTGGCGCACCACGTCGGGCGGCGGCACGATCGCGTTGCCGGCGAGGTTGTCGGTCAGGTCGAGCAGCCCGCGCAGGAACGTCTGGTAGCACGCGATGCCTTCTCGCATCCATGCTTCGCGATCGCTGGGCGAAGGCGGGTTCTTCACGACGAAGCCGCCTTTCGAGCCGACCGGCACGATCACGACGTTCTTCACCATCTGCGCCTTCATCAGCCCGAGCACCTCGGTGCGGAAATCCTCGCGGCGATCCGACCAGCGCAGGCCGCCGCGCGCGACGCGCCCGCCGCGCAGGTGCACGCCTTCGACACGCGGCGAATACACCCAGATCTCGAACATCGGCTTCGGTTCGGGCAGGCCGGGCACCTTCGCCGGATTGAACTTGAACGACAGGTACGGCTTCGATTCGCCGTTCGCGTCGGCGAGGAAGTAGTTCGTGCGCTCGGTCGCATTGATCACGCCGAGGAACTGGCGCAGGATGCGGTCCTCGTCGAGGTTCGGCACCTGATCGAGCGCGCCTTCGATCGCCTTCAGCAGCCGTTCGGCCAGCACGTCGCGCGTGTTGCCGATGTGCGGGTCGAAGCGCAGCAGGAACAGCTCGACGAGTTGCCGTGCGATCGCCGGATTGCCGGTCAGCGCGCGTTCGATATATGCGTCGCTGAAGGTCGAGCCGACCTGCCGCAGGTATTTCGCATACGCGCGCAGGATCGTCACTTCGCGTGCGCTCAGGTGCGCGCGCAGCACGAGGCGGTTGAAGTCGTCGTTCTCGATCCGGCCGCTCCAGATCCGGTCGAACGCATCCTCGAACAGGCCTTTCACGCGCTCGATGTCGAATTCGGTATCGTCGGTGAGCTCCAGGCCGAAATCGTGTACCCACGCATGCGCGGCATCCTGCGTCTGGATCCGGTACGGCCGCTCCTCGTCGACGCGCACGCCGAGGTGTTCGAGCATCGGCAGGCTGCGCGACAGCGCGATCGGGTCGCCCGCGCGATACACCTTGAAGCGGAACGCGCGCGGCTCGGCCTCGATCGGCCGGTACAGGTTCATCGCGAGCTGGCCCGAATCCTTCACGCGCTCGATCAGCTCGATGTCGCGCACGGCCGTGCGTGCCGGATAGTCGTCGCGATAGCCGGCCGGGAACGAATCGGCATAGCGTTGCAGCAACCGGTTGCCTTGCTCTTCGCCGAATGCATCGAGCAGCGCGTCGGCGAGATCGTCCTGCCAGCGGCGCGTGACCTGCACGAGCCGCGTTTCGAGTTCGCGCGTGTCGACGTCGGGCATCGTGCCCGGTTCGGCATGCACGACGAAATGAATCCGTGCGATCGCCGATTCCGACAGCAGCGGCGTGAATTCGACGTTCACGCCGTTGTAGGCATCGACGAGCAGCTTCGCGATGCGGCGGCGCAGGTCGGTGTTGTACTTGTCGCGCGGCACGAACACGAGACACGACACGAAGCGGTCGAACCGGTCGCGGCGCACGAACAGGCGCGTGCGCTGGTGTTCCTGCAGGCGCAGGACGCCGAGCGCGATGTCGTAGAGCTCGTCTTCGTCGGCCTGAAACAGTTCGTCGCGCGGATAGGTTTCGAGCACCGTCACGAGCGACTTGCCGAGATGCCCCTTCGGCAAGAAGCCCGCGCGCCGCACGATGTTCGCGCACTTGCGGCGCACGATCGGGATCTCGGCGCTCGACACCATGTACGCGGTCGACGTATAGAGCCCGATGAAGCGGCGCTCGCCGGTGACCTTGCCGTCGGCGCCGACGAGTTTCACGCCGACGTAGTCGAGATAGCCTGGGCGGTGCACGGTCGCGCGCGAATTCGCCTTGGTCAGGAAGATCGGCCACGCGCCGGTGATGATGTCGGCGGCGGCTTGCGGCAGCGGCGTCACGTCGGGCGCGTCGGACGTGCGCAGCGATTCGCGCAGGATGCCGAAGCCCGAGCCCTCGATGCCGCGCAAGCCGAAGCCCGTGCCGTCCGATACGAGCGCGTAGTCGCGCTGCCCGAGGAACGTGAAATGATCGGCGGCCATCCATTCGAGGAATGCGCGCGCCTCGATGTCCTCCGCGGTCGATTCGCGCGCCTTCATCTCCTTGATCGTCGCGCGGACGATGTCGACGATCTTCGGCCAGTCCTCGACCGACGCGCGCACGTCGCCGAGCACGCGTGCGATGTCCTCGCGCAGCGTGTCGAGCAACGCGGCGTCGCCGCAGCGGTCGACTTCGAAATGGATGAACGACGCGAGCTGCGACTGGCCGTCGCTGGACGTCGCGCCGCCCGCGTCGACGCGCTCGATGCCGCCGCCGGCGCCGCGCCAGATGCGGAACACCGGATGCAGCGCCGAATGCAGCGCGAGCCCGAGACGGTTGATGGCCATCGTCACCGAGTCGACCAGGAACGGCATGTCGTCGTTGACGATCTCGATCACCGTATGGTCGGAATGCCAGCCGTGCTGTTCGAGAATCGGGTTGTACACGCGCAGGCGCTCGCTGCCGGGCACGAATTTCTGGGCGGTCTGCCAGTGCGCCATCGCGGCGCCGTACAGGTCGGCGATGCCGCGGTTCTGCAGATCGTCGGCATCGACGAAATCGTAGTAATGACGCAGGAAAGGTTCGACGATCCGGAAGGTGGCTTCGGGCAACCGAGCGCGCGCGAATTCGACGACGTCGGAGAGCAGGTGTGTGACCACTTCCTCGTTCTTCGCTTCCATGGCGGTCTCCGTCGGGTGGCCATTGGCTGCTGAGTCTGTCCGGCATTATGCGCCGATTGCGTGACAAAGCGATGTGCGGGCGCACAACGGGCGAGGGCCGGTGCTGTGGAAGCCGCTCCCAACGCCGCGACGGGCGGCGCGGGCCGGGATCATGAGAGTTCGGGCGACTTCAGGTCGGGGTGGCGTGCATGGAGCGGATTCATGAAGTCGACCAGCATCGTGGTCAACAGCGACGAAACGAATGTGCGATAGATCACGAACTCGGCGTCGGGACACGACGCTTTCACTGTCAGCAGGGAGCGGTCCAGATCGGCGCCCATTTGCAGGATCAGATCATTCAGCGCACGTGCGACGTGTTTGTCCGAAATCATGTGTTGCCTGTTGGTACGATCATTGGCGAATATTTCGCTCGGGTATTTCTCTCCGCGTTCGACGCCGCGGCAGGGTCTCGAGCGCGTTGCAGGTGGTCGGGTTGCCGACGAAAACAACAACGCTGCTTCGCGTACCAAGGAATAAATAATGATTCGTTATGCGAATATATTTGCATAAAAAATCTGCAGAAAATATTTGATTCACTTCGCAGTTGGATCGGAATGCTCCCTGGGCGCGGCGATGTTCTCGAAAGTTAGTGGTAGCGAGAATCGTTGTCAACGGCGATATATCGAGATAGCTGCCGGCGATCGGGTATTTGAAGAGGCTGCAGGATGTCGATCGAGAGGGCGGTCAGATCGGAACCGCATCGCGACCAGACGATGACGACGCGCTGCCCTGTTTCGGAAGCGCGTCGTTTTGGTGCGACGCGCTTTTAGAGCTCGTCGCTCCGCAGCTTCCCGGCGGTCGCCCAGTTCTCCTTCTTCACGTCGGTGATGATGATGTCGACCGAGCCCGGCGTGCAGCCGAGCGTCTCGCACGTGACGCGCGTGATCGCTTCGACGAATGCGCGCTTCTGCTCGACGGTGCGGCCTTCGAACAGCTGGATATTGAAAGTCGGCATGACACATGCTCCGGTTGGGATTGAACGATTGACGATGAACGATTCGGTGGGGTGCGGCGACGGCGTCAGTCGCGATACGACGGATCGATCCGGTCGAGCCGGCGCAGCAGCGCCGGCCATTCCAGCTCGCCTTCGATCGCGCCGCCGTCGCGCAGTTGTTCGGCGGTGCGGTCCGCGACGGCCGGGTCCGGCAGCACGAGCGACCCGCCGCCTGCCTGCGCGCGGATCTGGATGTAGCACGCCTTGATCAGCGTATCCATCAGCACATAGGCTTCGGCAACGGTCCGGCCGACCGTCAGCGTGCCGTGATTGCGCAGCAGCATCGCGGATTTCGCGCCGAGGCTCGCGGTCAGCCGCATGCCTTCGGCCGGCGAGAACGCGAGCGCTTCATAGTCGTGGTACGCGAGATCGCCATGAAAGCGCAACGCGTGCTGCGACGCGGGCAGCAGCCCGTCGCTCTGGATCGATACGGCGATGCCGGCCGTATTGTGCAGATGCATCACGCAGACGGCATCGGCGCGTGCGGTGTGCACGGCCGCATGCAGCGCGAAGCCGGTCACGTTGACGGCGTGCTCGCTGTCGCCGATCCGGTGGCCGGCCAGGTCGATCTTCACGAGGTTCGAGGCGCGCACCTCGTCGAACGTGAGGCCGAACGGGTTGATCAGAAAGTGGCCGGGCTCGCCGGGCACGGTCGCGGACAAATGCGTGTAGATCAAGTCGTCCCAGCCGTTCAGCGCGACGAGCCGGTAGGCGGCGGCGAGGTCGACGCGCAGCCGGCGCTCGGCGTCCGAGATCGGGCCGCTGGGCTTCACGGCATCAGGACGGTGTGCGAATGACATCGGGTTCTCCGAGGGTGAGGCGGCGCGCGACGGCTACGGTCACCCACGACGCGAGCGCGAACGGGGCCGTGAGCACGGGGATGCCCGCGCGCATCGCGAGCCACTGGATCAGCGCGGCGAGTGCGGCGGCCGCGAGCGCCGCACGCGGCCCGCGCGGCATCAGCGCCAGCGCGGCGAGCGCGCCGTTGAAGCCGAGCAGGCCGTCGGCGAACGCCGCGCCGCTTGCGCCGAGTGCGATCAGCAGCACGGTCGACACGAGCGCGCCGCCCAGCGCGAACGCGGTCGCGCGGCGGGATGCGACGGCGAGGCCCGCGATGACCAGCGCGCCGGCCCATGCGCCGTGCGCGAAGGTGGTTTGAGCGACGCCCGACAGCAGCGCGTCGGTTGCGGAAGCCAGCGTCAGCAGCGGGCCGGCGGTGGCGCCGTCCGCATGCTGCGATGCGACAAACGGGAGCCACAGCGCGGTGACGGCTAGGCACGGGCTCGAATATGGGCACTGGCGCCAGCGGGCGAGCGGCCTGCGCATCGTGCGCTGTACGAGTGCCGCGCCGATCGCGGCCAGCGGCGTCAGCCTGAGGGCGACGTGGGGATCGGGTGCGAATACAACGGCGATCAGCGCGGCCAGCGCGCCGTTGAAGCCATGCAGCCCCTGTTCGACGTCGCGGCGTTCGGCGCCCGTCAGCACGGCCGTCATGCTCGCCGCGGCCGAGCCGACCAGCGCCGCGCACGCGAGCCGCAGGTCGGTCAGCGCCAGCGCGACGAGCAGCAGCGCGCCGGTGAGCGCGTTCGCCTGCAGCACGATCTGCCCGATGCCGCGCAGCAGAATGCGCGGGTCGATCGACGGCGAGGCGGGGCGGGCGGTAGGCATGATGGCGGCGGAACAGGACGAGCCGCGAGCATAGGACACAATTCCATGCACCGGAATAGGGAATTCTGGATAGTCAGGATTTGTGGTCGATGCCCTGAAATGGGGCGTGAAAGGGATGTATTCGGGCGTTTGTTAGCGTTTTGGTTAGCTTTATACGGTTTATTAGCAAATTCGCGCCATTACTATCGTTTTCGCGCGCATCCAGCGATTTGCGCACGTCATCGCGCAATATTGCGGTCGTATCGACGCTCCACTAAGCGCCTCGAGCCTGCGTACGCTGCAGGCCGGCATTCTGGGCCACGATGCGTTTGGCTTGGGGGTGCGGCGTTCACCCGTCTTCGTGGGGCAGGCTACGATGCGCGAAAATATCGTGCATTACATTGCCCCCGCGTTCGAAGACGTGACGCCTATGCTGGCGGGGCTCGGCGAATTCGAGATAGCGACGCGAGGTGCCGAGCCGCTGGCACGTGCTGCTGCGTTGGCGTTCGGCTTCGTTTATATCCATCCCATGCGTGACGGCAACGGCCGGATTCATCGCTTCTTGATCAATGACTCACTGGCGCGGGACAAGGCGGTGCCGGATGGCGTGATATTGCCGATCTCGGCAACCATCACGAGCTCGACGGAGTTCCGTGCCGGCTACGATCGCACGCTCGAGGGGTTTTCTCGCTGTGTCATGCGGCGCTACGCAACGTCCTTTCGGTTCGGGGAACTCGTGACCTATGACGACGGAACGCGCAGCAACTTCGATTTCGACAGCTACGAAGATGCGCGTTTCGTCTGGCGCTATCCAGATCTGACGGCTCACGTTCTGTATACCGCGCGAGTCGTCGAGCACACGATTCGCACAGAGATGGCCGATGAAGCTAGAACACTGGTTATCTTTCAACTTGCCCAGGAGCGACTCAAGGAGGTCGTGGAGATGCCGAACCTGGATGCAGACCGGATCATTCGCTCCGTTAGGGAAAACGGCTGGCAAATCTCTCGCAAGCTCAAACAGCAGTATCCGCAGCTCGAGGACGAGCACAGAGCGGCGCGAGTCGTGGAAGCTATCCGGTCAGCGTTTGAGGGGCCGGACATAGACGTCGAACACAAATGACGCACGCTGGACTCGTCGACGGTGGCATTCTCGATTGCCGGGATTTGTGCGACGATGCCCCGCAATGGCGGAAACCGGGAGGCGGAACGATGCGTGAAGTGCGATGGGCGTCGCTCGAAGGCGACGGGGTCGAACATCTGACGTTCGACCGGAGCGGCGGCGCGATCGTCGTCGAAAGCGCGGTGGTCGGCCAGCGGTACGGCCGCGCCTACGGGCTTGCATATCGCGTCGAGTGCGATGCTCGATGGCGCGTGAGTTACGCCGTGCTCAAGGTGATGGGCGGCGGCACGCTTGAACTGCACGACGACGGGGCGGGGCATTGGCGCGACGGTTCAGGCCGTGCACTGCCGGAACTGGACGGTTGCATCGACATCGACATCGCGGCGACGCCGTTCACGAATTCGCTGCCGATCGGCCGCCTCGGTCTCGCGCGCGACGAGCGGCGGCCGATCGACGTCGCGTACATCTCCACGCCGGACCTGACGGTCACGCCGGTCAAGCAGGCTTATGCGTGCATCGAACCGGGCCGCCGCTATCGCTACGAAGGGATCTTCCGGAATTTCACCGCGGAGATGGACATCGACGACGACGGGCTCGTCGTCGATTACGAGACGCTGTTCAGACGCCTGCCGGCGCCGCCGACGGCGCGCTGAACCGCGGCGTTCGTCACCGCCGGCCGCTCCTGCGCGGACGCGAAGCGGTCGATCCGCGACGCGATCATGTCCGGGTGACGCAGCACGATCCAGTGCGTGCCGTCGATTTCCTCGCGCACGTGTTCGCCGAGCCAGCGATCGAGGCCGACCGACATCTCGGGCGTCACGTAGCGGTCGCGCACCGGAACCAGGATCTGCACCGGCGCCTGCGCGTACCGTTCGCGCGGCTTGCGGGCTCGCGCAAGGAAATTCGCACGGTACATCTGCATCCCGTTCAGCGCGTTCTTCAGTTGCACGGGATCGCGCTCGGCGCGCACGTGTTCGGTGATCTGGAGCCAGCGCGGCCACAGCGCCGCACCGCCGAGCCGCCACACCAGCGACGGTACGAGCGGCAGGTGGAAGAACGCGATGTACCACGACTTCAGGCTCTGCTTGACGCGCATCTTCGCGCGGAACACGTGATCGAGGCACGGGCCCGAGATCGACGTGTACGACGCGATGCGGCCGCGCCACGCAGGGTCGGTCACGGCCTCCCAGCACTGGATCGAGCCCCAGTCGTGGCCGACCAGGTGGAACGGCCGGCCGCCGCAGGTCGCGTCGGCCACGGCCTTCAGGTCGCCGGTGAGCCGTTCGAGCGTGTAGTCGGCACGGCGGCGCGGCGCATCGGATGCACCGGCGCCGCGCACGTCGTATGCGATCACGCGGTAGCGTTTCGCGAGCCGCGCGCGGATCGGCGCCCATACGGCCGCCGAATCGGGATAGCCATGCACGAGGATCAGCGGCGGCGCGCGACGCGACCCGCTTATGTAGACGGCGAGTTTCACGTCGCCGGACTGCACGGTCAGCATCTCGTGAGCGCGCGCCATGGCGTCATGCCTGCGCAACCGAATGCAGCGGCACGCGGCGCGGCGCGGCTTGCGCCGCATAGCGCGCGTTGGTCGCGTCGATGTTCTCGAGCAGCGTGTCGAGCCCCTGCAAGTACTGATGGTTATCGTGATCCCACGGGTGGAAGCCCGGGCGGAAGTAGTCGAGCCATTCGCGCGCGATACTCGGGAACACGCCGTTCTTCGGGCTGTACAGATACTTCACGAGGCGCCACATGCCGCCGAACTTGCCGTGTTCGCGACGGTGGGCGCGCATCAGCCGCACGTGGAAGTCGAACACGATGGCCCAGAAGAACACGGTCGTCGTCAGCATCGTGCCGGTGCGCAGCAGGTAGCTGCCGAGGCCCGGCTTCATCACGGTGCGCCACACGTCATAGGACACCGCCTTGTGCTCGGTTTCCTCCATCGCGTGCCACATCCACATCTGCTGGTAGCCTTCGACCGAACCGTCGATCCGGTGTTCGTGACCCGACAGCAACTGGTTCGCGAGGATCGCCGTGTAATGCTCGAGCGCGATCGTGATCGCGAGCTGCATCGAGTGCGGCAGCACCTTCTTGAACCAGCCGAGGATCGTCCACAGGCGCTTGTCGAGCTTGTGCGCGGGCAGGCCGGACGCCTGCAGCAGGTCGTTGTACTCGATGTGCTCGCGCGTGTGCATCGCTTCCTGGCCGATGAAGCCGAGCACCTGCTTCTTCAGCTCGGGATCCTCGATCCGGTCGCGGTAGTTGCGCACCGAATCCATGAAGAAGCGTTCGCCGGCCGGGAACAGCAGCGACAGCGCGTTCATGAAGTGCGTGACCGGCACGCCCTGCACATGCCAGTCCTTCGCGCGTTCGGGCGGCAGCGCGAAACGGATGTCGCGCCGCACGGGCATCATGTTCGGTGTCGTCATGATTGTTCTCCCTGATTGCCTGCATTGTTGTAGGTGGCGTGCACCGGCGCCGGCGCCGGCGTGCCGCGTGCGGCATGGCGGCGGGCCTTCGCGGCCTCGCGGCGCGTCGCGAGCACGACGAGCGCCTGGTAGGCGGCCGGCAGGATGCGCGCCATCCAGTCCGCGCCCTTCGCGTCGCGGCCGATCAGCACGCGGCGCTTGTTCTTGCGCACGCCGGCGAGGATCGTGCGCGCGGCGTCGTCGGCGGTCGTGATGAAGAACTTCTCGAAGCTGTCCTTGCCTTGCTGTTCGCTCTCGACGATGAAGCCGACCATGTTCTTCGCGACGCGGCTCGACTGCGCGATGTTCGTGCGGATGCCGCCCGGGTGCACGCAGGTGGCCGACACGCCGCACTTCATCATGTCGAGCTCCTGGCGCAGCGATTCGGTGAAGCCGCGCACCGCGAACTTGGTCGCGTTGTAGCCGCTCATGCCCGGCTGCGCGAAGATCCCGAAGATGCTCGACGTGTTGATCACGTGGCCGTCGCCCGATGCCTTCAGGTGCGGCAGGAACGCTTTCGTGCCGTGCAGGACGCCCCAGAAATTGATGTTCACGATCCACTCGAGATCGCTGTATTCCATGCCTTCGATCGTGCTCGACAGCGCGACGCCCGCATTGTTGAAGATCAGGTTGACCTTGCCGTGCTCCTTCGCGGTGTCGTCGGCCCACGCGAACATCGCGTCGCGATCGCCGACGTCGAGCACGCGCGTCGAGACACGCACGTTCGGCGCGATCGCGCGGACGATCCGTTCGGTTTCGGCAAGGCCGACGCCGTTCTTGTCGGCGAGCGACACGTGGCAGCCGGCCTGCGCGAGCTGGATCGCGAGCGCGCGGCCCATGCCCGAGCCGGCACCCGTGATCGCGGCGACCTTGTTGGCGAAATCTCTCATGTCGATGGCTCCTTGTCTGGCTCAGGCCGCTTCGGCGGACGTGGAAGCGGAAGCGGCCGGCGCGGCGACGGGCCGCGCGGTCGTGTCGTGCCGAGGCGCGCGATACGCGTGGTAATCGGCGATCGAGAAGCGCGCGGTTGCCTGGCGGAAGCGCCACGTGAAGCCCGGCCACAGTGTCGTGTTCTTGCCGGTGCGCGGGTCGAGGTACCAGCTCTTGCAGCCGCCCGTCGACCAGATCGCCTTTTTGAGCTTGCCCTGCAGGTCGCTGTTGAACTGCGCCTCGACGAGCGGGCGTACCTCGATCGCATCCGCGCGTTCGCGGTGCATCGCCTGCAGCGCGCCGAGGATGTATTCGATCTGCGACTCGATCATGAACACCATCGAGTTGTGGCCGAGGCCCGTGTTCGGGCCGACGATCATGAAGAAGTTCGGGTAGCCCGGCAGCGTCGTGCCGAGATACGCGTGCGCGCCGTCGCGCCACGTGTCGACGATGTCGAGGCCGCCGCGGCCGATGATCGCGCCGCGCGGATACGGATCGGCCACCTGGAAGCCGGTGCCGTAGATCAGGCAGTCGACTTCATGACGCTTGCCGTCGGCCGTCACGACCGCGTCGGCTTCGATGTGATCGATGCCGGTCGTGATCACGTCGACGTTCTTGCGCGACAGTGCCGGGTAGTAGTCGTTCGAGATCAGTACGCGCTTGCAGCCGAGCGTGTAGTTCGGCGTGACCGTCTTGCGCAGCTCCGGATCGGGAATCTGCTTGCGGATGTGGCGCAGCGCGAGCTTCTGCACGTTCTTCATCAGCGACGGATGGATCGCGAAGCCGAGCACGCGCGATTCGAGCATCCAGTAGATGCCGCTGCGCACGATCTTCTGCGTGAACGGCAGCGTGCGGAACAGCCATTTCTCGAAGCCGGTCAGGTTGCGGTCGGGCTTCGGCATGATCCACGGCGGCGTGCGCTGGAACAGCGCGAGCGCCTTCACGCGCGGCGCGATCTGCGGCACGAACTGGATCGCGCTCGCGCCGGTGCCGATCACCGCGACGCGTTTGCCTTCGAGCGCGTAGTCGTGATCCCACTGCTGCGAATGGAATGCGCGGCCCTGGAAGTTTTCGACGCCGGGAATCGCCGGCAGCGCGGCGCGCGACAGGCCGCCCATTCCCGACACCAGCACGCGCGCGGACAGCCGCTTGCCGTTCGCGAACGTGAGGCGCCAGCGTTGCGCGGCTTCGTCGTACTCGGCGCGCTGCAGTTCGTGATTCATCCGCAGGTGCGGGCCGATGCCGAAGCGCTGCACGCAGTCTTCCAGATACGCGCGGATCTCCGGCTGCGGCGCGAACATGCGCGTCCAGCGCGGGTTCGGCGCGAACGAGAACGAATAGACGTGCGATTGCACGTCGCATGCACACCCGGGGTAATGATTGTCGCGCCATGTGCCGCCGACCGACGCGGCCTTTTCGAGGACGACGAAGTCGGTCACGCCCGTTTGTTTCAGGCGGATCGCCATCCCGAGACCGGCGAAGCCGGTGCCGATGATGGCGATGTCGATGGTTTCGTCCAGGCCGTCATGGCCGGGTGGACCGAAAGGCAACGTGCGAGCATTCATCCGGGTGTCTCCGATTTGGCTCATTTCTGAATGTTACATTGTTTGATGTAACGATAGAGGGTGAGCCCGGAAACCGCAAGAGGCTAGAAGCGGCGCTCTAAGGGCCGGGAACCACGCGGGAAAAGGCTGAGCGGGGTTTGGAACGGTGCGCTTTCCGCGATGCGGGATGAGCGGAAAAGGCCGTCGACAGGGCGAGTCAGGGAAGAAGCATGACCGCCGGCGTGCGGCGGCCTGTTTGAAACGGTATCAGGGACGGATCGATCGGGCGGCCGTCTCATGGAAAACCCCGGCCACGATCGTGACCTGCGCGAGCGCATAGAGGCTCCAGATCCCATAGTCGATGCCCGGAAAACCGCCGAGGAACCGGCCGACGCCGATCAGCGTGTCGGAGCCGACGAAGATCAGGCTGCCGATCGCGACCAGCGGACCGCGCGTGCGGGCGGCGAGCGCGAAGCTCGCCATCACGCACAGCACGAGCATGTAGACGGCGACCGGCGCCAGCAGCTCGCCGAGGTGCGGGAAGAACGCCGCGTAGAACGCCGGCGCGGCGATCCACAGCCCGACGAGCGCAACGATGCGCCAGCCGTGCGGCCGCGCGCGCCACCGAAAGAAAATCGCGCAATAACACAGGTGCGTGAGCAGGAACGCGCCGAGGCCGAGGACGAACGACAGCGGCCAGTCGGGCAGCGCGAGCAGCACGTCGCCGAGTACGGCGGTCGCGAGCGCCGTGCACAGCCACGCGCGTTCGCGCGGCGCGCTGCAGGTGCTGCCCGCCGCGAGCAGCAGGATGCCCATCGCGGCTTTCGCGGCGGCCTGGCCCGGATAGGGCGCGGCGGCGAGCGACAGCCCGTAGAGCAGCGCCGCGGCGATGGCGAGCGGCCAGAGCCGGCGGTAGGCGGCGGGAAGTGTGGCGATCAAGGCGGGTGTCTCCGGTTCGTTGTCGTCCGCGGCGGACGGCGCGGTCGACGGCGCGGCTGCCGGCCATTATCCGGAAGAACCGGTGCGCGAAAACCGGCGAATCCTTCTAGGAAACGACCGCGACGGGCCGCGATGCCGCCATCGGATTTTTCCGCACGTTGCCCCGGTTGAACCGGGGCAATGGCTGCGAATCGGCTTGCTATGATCGCCGCGGTATTGCCGTTGCCGATGTCCCGCCTCGCGTCGCGACTGGATGCGCGAGCCGGTGCATGCCCGATGAATCCATGCCGTGCCCGGCCCGCGTGCGCAGTCGAAGCGGGGCCGCCCGGCCACCACGAAAACAAGCCCGACCATGACCGAACTTCTCCACGGCGACGGTGCGATCCGTCGCACGACGCCGTACGGTTCCTCGATCGAAAACACCTATGCGGGCGTGCTGTCGTTCATGCGCCGCAACTACTCGCGTGCGCTCGACGGTGTCGATGTCGCGATCTCGGGCGTGCCGCTCGATCTCGCGACGACCTATCGTTCCGGTGCGCGGCTCGGGCCGGCCGCGATTCGCGCGGCGAGCGTGCAGCTCGCGGAGCTCAATCCGTATCCGTGGGGCTTCGATCCGTTCGACGATCTCGCGGCCGTCGACTACGGCGACTGCTGGTTCGACGCGCACAACCCGCTGTCGATCAAGCCGGCGATCGTCGAGCATGCGCGCACGATCCTGCGCTCGGGCGCGAAGATGCTGACGCTCGGCGGCGACCACTACATCACGTATCCGCTGCTGGTCGCGCACGCGGAGCGCTACGGCAAGCCGCTGTCGCTGATCCATTTCGACGCGCACTGCGATACGTGGGCCGACGACGATCCGGACAGCCTCAATCACGGGACGATGTTCTACAAGGCGGTGAAGGAAGGGCTGATCGATCCCGCGACGTCGGTGCAGGTCGGGATCCGCACGTGGAACGACGACTTTCTCGGAATCGAGCGGCTCGATGCCGCCTGGGTGCATGACCATGGTTCGCGGGCGGCGGTCGAACGGATCGTCGAGATCGTCGGCGCGCGGCCTGCATATCTGACGTTCGATATCGATTGTCTCGATCCCGCATTCGCGCCGGGAACGGGGACGCCGGTGGCCGGCGGGTTGTCGTCGGCGCAGGCGCTGGCGATCGTGCGGGGGCTCGGGGCGGTGAATCTGGTCGGGGCGGATGTGGTGGAGGTGGCGCCTGCGTACGATCACGCCGACATCACGGCGATCGCGGCCGCGCATGTGGCTTGCGATCTTCTCTGCTTGTGGCGGCAGAAGAAGGTGGCGGGTCGCTGAAGTCGGTGAACGGACGTGTGAGGCAGGAGGCCGGTGGGCAGCTTGCCCGCCGGTTTTTTGATGGCCGTCTGCGCTGATATCGCGAGTACGTCGTCAACGTCCGCGCGAGAGGGCGCAGCTTGACGACGACATCGAAGGGACGATCCGGAAGTTCGAACCGACCGCACCGACGACTCATGCGCGATGAGTGCCGGTACTGGGGGCGCTGCCGTCAACCGCGCGTATCGACCCAGTTGCGTGCCCAGCGCGCCGAATGCGCCAGCGCCTGCGCTTCGCTCGTGAAGTAATCGAGCGAATAGAACTGGTAGCGGCCTTCGTCGTGCGCGCTATCGGCACGTTCGAGCAGCAGATTGGAAGAAAAACGCCCGTCGGGCAGGCGATGCGCCGAGGGTTGGACGGCATAGCCGTTGTACTGTTGAATTCGTTGGTTATGCATTTTAATTTTAATGATGATCGAGTGCGCGCGTGCCGTGCGAAATACGCACGGGTATGCCGATTCAATGCCATTGCGAGCTGAATCTGACGCAGTCGGAAAGCGAAAATAAGGCGTTGCGGCCGGAGGGGGGATGAAGTGCAACGAGACGTGTGGCGCTGGGCAAGCTGCTAACTAAACCGATGCAGCTCAAGCCGATCGCGCCAACTTTAGGAGACGAAGCTCCGTGAGGATGTCGCTGCGACCCGGCGTCCGTCGCGGGATGCCGGGCCCTTCAAACGTTACAGCGGCTGGATGTTGGCCGCTTGCAGACCCTTCGGGCCTTGCTTCGTTTCGAAGCTCACTTTTTGATTCTCAGCCAGCGTCTTGAAGCCGTCGGTGCGAATTTCGGAGAAGTGAGCGAACAGGTCGTCGCCGCCCTTGTCCGGAGTGATGAAGCCAAAGCCTTTGCTGTCGTTGAACCACTTGACGATACCGGTATCCATGAAGATTCCTTGAGAAAAATATACGAAGATTTGCTCTGTTGAAGAGCGCCTGAAGCGTCAAGGAGGGAGAGGACAACGAATACCGCTGGGAGGAGCGAGCAATTGATGAACAGCAATCGGACTTCTTGGACTTCGACGCATACATTAACCGCCGGGCGGGTTGGCGTCAACCGATAACTTGTAACTGTTTTCGCGGCGCGGCCGTTACCGTGAGCGCAGCGATGCGACGGCGTCCGGCTGGAATGAGGGCCGACCGGCGCTGCCGGCCGTTCGCCGACCCATGCGAGCGGCGGTTCTCCCCTGCAACGGCCGCCGGTCTTTCCGCGAACCGGATACGCACGCGTTGTAGCGACGAGCCGACGCATGCATGACGGGGCGGCGGCCCTATGCGTCGTCGCCGTCGCCTTGCGTATCGCTCGTACCGGAGTGCCGCGCCGCTTCGTCGCTGAGCTTCTTGTCGAGGATCGTCGCGACCCGCCCGCCGAGATACGCGCTGGCGGCAGTTTCGAGTGCGCGGTTCGTCTCGCCTTCGACGAACACGGCCGCGAGCGGGCGCAAGCGCCAGATCGCGTCGACCAGTTCGGGCACGTCGGTGGCCGGCGGCAGCGTGCCGGCGTCGTAGCGGTCGAGCCGCTTCACGACGAGATCGACGAGCAGCCGCGCGATTGCGTCGAAATGCGGCCGCGCGAGGCTGATCACGTCGAGCAGCTCGCGCGGCGGAATCCCTTCCTTCGTCATCGCGGCCGCCGCCTCGAGCAGCGCGGGGCTTTTCGCGACGAACGACAGGCCGTGCCGTTCGAGCAGCCCGAGCTCGGTCACGCGCGACAGTTGCGTGGTCGCCTGCGGGCCGAACATCTGGGCGAGCGCGGCGAGCGAATAGGTTTTCGGCAACTCGTGCGACCAGCGGCTGCCGATCGCGTTTTCGAGGCCGAGGATCGAGCGCAGGTCGTGGCCTTCGTCGATCGCCTTGATCAGGTCCTGGATGTTCGACAGCGTGTAGCCGCGCGCGAGCAGATGGTTGATCAGCTTCAGGCGCGCGACGTGCGTGTCGTCGTAGATGCCGACGCGCCCGCGTTTCTCGGGCGGTGCGAGCAGCCCGCGATCCTGGTAGGCGCGGACGTTGCGCACGGTGGTATCGGACACGCGCGCGAGTTCGTCGACCGTGTACTCGTTGCGGGAATCCGGCGCGGCCTCGTCGGGCGTGGAATGAGTCTGTTTTGACATGCGGCCATTCTAGCGCGGGGCGGCAGGCTCGGGCGAGGCGGGGCGCGTGTTCGCGCCGTCGCCGAGCGGGCGCTGCAGCAGCGCCGTGTCGATCCAGCGGCCGTGCTTGAAACCGACCGCTTTCAGCAGGCCGGCCGGCTCGAAGCCGAACGCGCGATGCAGCGACGTCGAGCCGCCGGTGCCGCCGTCGGCGATCACCGCGATCATCTGTCGCCACGGGCCGCCTTCGCAGTGGGCGATCAGCGCCGCGAGCAACGCGCGGCCGATTCCGCGCCCACGCTGGGCATCGTCGATATAGATCGAATCCTCGATCGTGAAGCGGTACGCGCTGCGCGTGCGGTACGGCGTCGCGTAGGCGTAGCCGGCTACGCGGCCGTCGCATTCGGCGACGAGATACGGCAACCCGTGGCGCAGCACCGCGTCGCGGCGTGTGCGCAGTTCGGCGACGTCGGGCGGCGTTTCCTCGAACGACGCGACGCTGTGGTGAACGTGGTGCGCATAGATCGCGTGGATCGCATCGAGGTCGGCGTCGGTCGCGTCGCGCACGACGCAGGCGAGAGCGGTAGGCATGGCGGCAGGGCGAGTGAAATCAGAACGCTACCATGCCGGCCGCCGCCGCGCGTGGCAAAGCCGTTTGCGGTGTCGGCGGCTTACAGCCGGCCGTCCGCCGCATGCACCGCGTCGGCGATCGCGTCGGCGACGCGCTGCACGCGCGGCGAACGGCGCACGTCCGGATGAACGACGAGCCAGATCTCGCGCTCGATGTCGCAGCGCGGCGCGGCCGTCAGCTCGACGAGCGGCGCACCGGCGTGCGCGGCCGGATCGTCGACGAGAAACCGCGGCAGCAGCGCGACGCCGGCCCCGGCTGCGCACGCGCGATGCTGCGCGGCCAGGTCGTTGGCGATGAACGCAAAACGGCGTCCGGCCGCGAAGCGTTCGAGCCATTGCTGCTGCGGCGTTTGCGCGAGCGCATCGTCGTAGCCGACGAATGGCCAGGTGTCGGGCGGCGCGTCGGCCCATTCCGGCGCCGCGCACAGCGCGAAGCGCATCGTGCCGAGCCGGCGCGCGGCGAGCCCCGGTTCGCTTGGCCGCGACAGCCGCACCGCGAGATCGGCTTCGCGCGCGTACAGGTTCGCCGCATGCATCTCGCCCATCAGGTCGATCCGCAGCGCCGGCCATGCGCGCTGCGCGCGGGCCAGGCGCGGCGCGAGGAAATGGCTGGCGAATACCGGCGACGCCGATACGCGCACCGCGCCGTCGAGCGCGGCCGCGCCTTGCGCCGCGCGCGCGAATGCATGCGCGTCGGCTTCGAGGCGCGCGGCGTGCTCGGCGAGGTGCAGCCCTTCGTCGGTCGGCGGCCAGCCGCGCGGCAGCCGGTCGAACAGCCGGATCCCGAGTGCCGACTCCAGCGCGTCGATGCGCCGCGCGACCGTCGAATGCTGGACCTGCAGCGCCCGCGCTGCCGCCGACAGGCTGCCGCCGCGCATCACCGCCACGAAGTAGCGGATGTCATCCCAGCTCATCGGCAGCGCGGGCGCGGCGGCAGACTCGTGATCGGTCGAATTTTGCACAGTAGATGGGTGTTAATCGTGAATTCCGTTCGATTATGCACGATGAGATGATCGTGTCACTTCATTCAATAGCGAGGAACGTCATGACCCAAACCGCCAACGCCATCCGGATCGGGATCGACCGTTACGGCGACGCCAGCGTGCTGCGCCGCGTCGATGCGCCCGTCGCGCCGCCCGGCGCCGGCGAAGTACGGATTCGCCAGACCGCGATCGGCGTGAATTTCGTCGACATCTATTTCAGGACGGGCGCGCACGCGTTGCCCGCGCTGCCGGCGGCACTCGGTGTCGAGGCGGCCGGCGTGATCGACGCGGTCGGGCCGGGCGTGACGGATCTCGTGCCCGGTCAGCGCGTCGCGTATGGCGGCATGCCGACCGGCAGCTATGCGAGCCTGCGAACGATGCCGGCCGAACGCGTGCTGCCGATTCCCGACGGGCTGAGCGACGAAGCCGCCGCCGCGGGACTGCTGAAGGGGATTACCGTCTACATGCTGCTGCATCGCGTCCGGCAGGTCGGCGCCGGCGATACGGTGCTCGTGCATGCGGCGGCCGGCGGCGTCGGGCTGCTGGCGACGCAGTGGGCGCGCGCGCTCGGCGCGCGGGTGATCGGCACGGTCGGATCGGCCGCGAAAGCCGCGCTGGTGCGCGCGCACGGCGCGGAAGCGGTGGTCGATTATCGCGAGGAGGATTTCGTCGCGGCCGCGCGTGCATTCGGCGGCGGGGCGGGCGTCGATTACGCGATCGACGGAATCGGCGGCGACGTGCTGACCCGCACGCTCGGGGCGGTTCGTCCATTCGGGATGGTCGCGAGCATCGGGCAGGTGGCCGCGATCGGCACGCGGCAGACGTTCGATCTCGACGAATTGGGCCCGGCCCGTTCGATTGCGCTTGCGCGGCCGAGCGTGCTCGGTTTCATCGCGCGCGACGTCGGCGCGTATCGGGACGCCGCGCGTGCGACGCTCGACCGGCTGGCGGGCGGAATGCACGTCGAGATCGGCGCGCGGCTGCCGCTCGAACAGGCGGCCGATGCACACCGGTTGCTGGAGTCGCGCGCGACGACGGGCGGTGTCGTGCTGCTGGCGTGACGGCGGGCGCGGGCGGCTCGCGAGGCGGCTCGACGGTCGCTCGGCGAGCCGCGGGCGCTCAGTTGTGCTTGCGCAGCGGTGCATCCTCGACGAACCACGCGAGCACGAACGCGATCGCGATCACCGTCGCGGCCGACAGATACACGACGTGCAGCGAGCCGGCGAACGCGTGCAGGTACGCGTCGCGCACGGCGTCCGGCAACTGGTGCACGGCGAGCGGGCCGAGCGCGGCTGGCAGCTCGGTGCCGGCCGGCAGCGCGTTCATCATCCGCGATTGCAACCCGTGCGAAAACAGCGCGCCGAATGCGGCGACGCCGAGCGAGCCGCCGATCGAGCGGAACAGCGTCGCGCCCGACGTCGCCACACCCATGTGCCGGAATTCGACCGTGTTCTGCACGGCGAGCGTCAGCACGGGCATCACCATCCCGAGCCCGATCCCGAGCAACGCCATGTACGCGTACATCGTGTGCAGCGGCGTATCGAGCGTCAGCGTCGACAGCAGCGCCATCGCGACGCCGCCCATCAGCGTCCCCGCGATCGGAAACGGCCGGTACGATCCGAACCGCGAGATCAGCCGCCCGCTGACGATCGAGGTCACGAGCATCCCGCCCATCATCGGCAGCAACTGCATGCCGGCCTGCGACGGCGTCGAACCCTTCACGACCTGCAGGTAGAGCGGGATGAACGTGACCGAGCCGAACAGCGCGATGCCGACCACGAAGCCGATCAGGCTGACCAGCACGAAGGTGCGATGACGGAACAGCTCGAGCGGCATGATCGGCTCGGCCGCGACGCGCTCCTCATAAATGAAGCCGCCGATCGCGACGAGACCGAGCACGAGCGTCATCCACAGCTGGGGCGACGTCCACGGCAGCAGCGAGCCGCCTTCGCTCGTGAACAGGATCACGCAGGTGAGGGCGGTCGCGAGGAACGCGGCGCCCATGTAGTCGATCCGGTGCTTCACGTGCGCGGTGTGCGGCCGGAACGCCATGCCGATCACCGCGAGCGCGAGCAGGCCGAGCGGCAGGTTGATCGTGAAGATCCAGCGCCAGGAAAGATGCTCGACCAGGAAGCCGCCGAGCAGCGGGCCGACGATCGTCGCGAGGCCGTAGACGCCGCCGAACATCCCCTGGTAGCGCGCCCGGCGATCGGGTGGGACCAGATCGCCGATCGCAGCCATCGTGACGACCATCAGGCCGCCGCCGCCGAGCCCCTGCAGCGCGCGCAGCACGATCAGTTGCGTCATGTCCTGCGCGATGCCGCATAGGGCGGAGCCGGCGAGGAACAGCACGATCGCGACCTGCAGCACGATCTTGCGGCCGTACAGGTCGCCGAGCTTGCCGTACAGCGGCAGCACCACGGTGGACGACAGCAGGTACGCGGTGACGACCCACGACAACTGATCGAGCCCGCCGAGTTCGCCGACGATCGTCGGCAGCGCGGTCGACACGATCGTCTGGTCGAGCGCGGACAGCAGCATGACGAGCAGCAGCGCGGCGACGATCAGCCCGGTCGGCGCGTCGCGGCGGGCCGCGTCGGCGGCCGGCGGAGTGAGGAAAGTGTCGGTTGTCATCGAGATATCTGCCATGGCAGGGAATTGAATCGAAATATAGCCATGGATGGTTGACTAGTCAATTTCTGCTCAGCCTCGATATGTTGCAGTCGTAACCGGAGATTGCCGCCCCAGGAATTGACCCCGATCAGCTGCAAAGCAGGGACGGACTCAAGTTTTTTGCAGGCAAACCGTAATACAGCATGCCGCGGACCGATTGCCGCGGCACTTTTCATCGCTCACGTGCCGTCATGAACCTGAACGCCCTGTTTTCCCGTTTCTCGATCCGTACGCGGATTTTCTCCACGCTCGGCCTCGTCGCCGTGCTGCTCGTCGTGTCGGGCCTGATCGGCCTCGCGGGCATGCAGAGCTCGAACCGCGCGCTCGACGAGGCCTATACGCGGCAACTCGCCGCAAAGACCGCGCTGTCCGCGGCGAGCCTGAACCTGACGATCGTGCGCACGACGCTCGACCGCGCGCTGCTGCACCCGGAAGCGCCGGACGTACCCGATCTCGTGAAGAAGGCCGAGGGCTATCTCGCGAAGGCCGACACGGCGTGGCGCAACTACGCGGCGATGCCGCACGGCGACGACGAAGGTCCGCTCGCGAGCCGCCTCGATGCCGCGCGCCAGGCGCTGATCGGGCAGGCGCTGAAGCCGCTGATCGACGCGATTCGCGAAGGGCGGCGCGACGAAGCCGACCGGTTGCTGATGACGGTCGCACCGCCGCTGTCGGTCGCGCTCACGCAGGCGACCGACGCGCTCGATGCGTACCAGGCCGCGCGCGGCAAGGACGTGTACGACACCGCGCAGACCTATTACGGCTGGATGCGCATGGGCGCGATCGCGGGCATCGCATTTGGCCTGGCCGCGTGCCTCGGTTGCGCGATCGGCCTGCATTTCGCGATCACGCAACCGGTGAATCGCCTGCTGTCGCATTTCCGCCGGCTGTCGGACGGCGATCTCACGTCGGAAGTGCGCTGGTCGTCGCGCGACGAGATGGCCGAACTGGTCAAGGGCGTGACCGGCATGCAGCGCAGCCTCGCCGATACGGTGCGCCAGGTGAGCCAGGGATCCGAGGCGATCTCGACGGCGACGCACCAGATCGCGGCCGGCAACACCGACCTGTCGCAGCGCACCGAGGAACAGGCGTCGGCGCTGCAGGAGACGGCCGCGAGCATGGAGCAATTGACGGCAACGGTAAAGCAGAACGCCGACCACGCGCTCGAGGCGCAGGCCTGCGCGGACAGCGCGGGCGAGATCGCGACGCGCGGCGCGACGGTCGTCGGCGAGGTGATCGGCACGATGAACGAGATCGACCGGAGCTCGCAGAAGGTCGCCGACATCATCGGCACGATTGAGGGGATCGCGTTCCAGACCAACATCCTCGCGTTGAATGCGGCGGTCGAAGCCGCGCGCGCGGGCGAGCAGGGCCGCGGCTTCGCGGTGGTCGCGGGCGAGGTGCGCACGCTGGCGCAACGCTCGGCGTCCGCGGCGAAGGAAATCCGCACGCTGATCGGCGAATCGGTCGAACGCGTCGCGACCGGCTCGCGGCTCGTGGGCATGGCCGGCACGACGATGCAGGACATCCAGCAGGCGATCGGGCGCGTGACGGGCATCATGACGGAGATCGCGGCCGCATCGAGCGAGCAGCGCGACGGGATCGAGCAGGTGAACCGCGCGGTGTCGCAGATGGATCAGGTGTCGCAGCAGAACGCGGCGCTGGTCGAGCAGGCGGCCGCGGCGGCCGCGTCGCTCGAGGAACAGGCGGATGGGCTGCGTCGCGCGGTAGGGGCGTTTCGGGTGGCTTGACGGACGGTGGCCGGCGGCGGGGCGGGCACTCGCCTGCAGTCGTTGCGCGCCGCGCAACGGCCGCTCGCCCGCCGCGTCAACCCGCCGCGAGTTGCGCGGCCGCCCGTGACGACGCGACGATCAGCAGCTTCATCGTCGCGCGCGTCGCGCCGACGAACAGCTTGCGCGCGGCACGCGCGTCGAGCGTGTCGAAGTCGACTTCGGTCAGGATCACGCACGGCGCCGATTGGCCCTTGAAGCGGTAGATCGAATCGAGCAGCACGTCGCCTTCGCGATACTCGGGGTTGCCGAACAGATCGTACTTGCCGGTGAAGCGTTTGATCCGGTGCGGGCCGAGCTGGTCGAGCGGCGCCAGCACCGAGCCTTCGCGGCCGCGGTACGACAGCACCGCGATGTCCTGCTTGCGGAAGCCGAGCGACAACGCATGCGTGATCGCACGCTTGGTCGCGTCGATGCAGGCTTGCGCCAAGGCGTCGTCCGACGCGCCATCTTCGCCGTATGCCGACACCGACGGATCGGAGCCGTCGAACGGGCTGCCCGAGCGCAGTTCGGCCGCGAGCGGCTCGGCCCGGCCGACGACGTCGCGCACGAATTCGAGCAGGTCGCGCGGGCTGCGGTAATTCGTGAGCGCCTTCAGCGTGATCCAGCCGGGCAGCGCGACGGGTTCGCGCATGTACAGGTTCTGCAGCGGATCTTCCAGCCACCACCATGCGCCGTCCGGCGCGAGCAAGCGCTCCAGCGCGGCCGCCCACGGCGCGTGGAAATCCTGCCCTTCGTCGACCACCAGCACGTCGAAGCGCCAGCGTTCGGGAATCGGCGTTTGCGCGAAGCGCGCCTCGAGCCGCTCGAATTCGCCGGGCACCTGGAAGTCGGGCGTATAGCCGCCGTCGCGCGCGACCCAGTCGCACAGCTGGTGGTAGTTCGCGATCTTCGCGCCGGGCGGCGCGATGCGCGCGATGTAGTCGGCGAGCGGCCGGTTGAAGCATACGTAGAGCACACGCTGGCCGGCCGCGACGGCATCTCGCATCACCTGCACCGCGAGCTGGGTCTTGCCCGAACCCGCGGTGCCGGTGACGCGCAGCCGGAACGGCGTGAACTCGAGCTGGCGCGCCCATGCGGCGAGCCCGCCCGACAGCCGTGTGACGAGCGTGCCGGCCTGTCCGACGAGCGCGCTCGTATCGGGCGTGAGCGCGAGTTCGTCCGCGAGGAAATGGTGGAGCTTCGGCGCGTTCGGAAAGGGCTCGTCGTCCTCGGGCAGGATCTGCAGGATCACTTGCGCGAGCTGCGCCTTGCGCGACGCATCGACGATGCGCTCGGGCGCGACGCCGGCGATCGACGCGTCGCGGATCGAATAGTCGGGGCAGTACAGCAGCGCCTCGACGCCGTAGACGCCCGCGCCGAGCGCGGCCGTCAGGCGCCGATGCAGCGTCTCCTGCGTGCGCGCGAGCTGGATCGGGACATTGCGCTCCTTCTGCAGGTAGACCTTCACGAGCCCTTTCGGGGTTTCGCGCAGGAAGCCGGCCTTCTGCTCGATCAGCAGCACGCGGCCGGCCGGACTCACGACGACGAACGCGGCTTCGCCGAACACCGAGAACGCCTGGTCGGCGCGCGTCCAGTGGACGCCGTGATACACGGTGTAGCCGTCGGGCAGCGCGTGTTCGAGCGCGGCGAGCGTCTCGCGCTCGCGTTCGGCCGCGCCGGTCGCGGCGAGGCTTTTCCAGTCGTCGGGGATGAGGCGGGCCATGGAGTCGGGCGGCGGATGCCGGCGTGCGCGTGAACGGGTGCGGCTATTGTACTGAGGAACCGCTCCATGCCCGCGACGCTGCGCGTGCGTTGGCCGTTCGACGGGCGGCCGGCCCGTCGGACGTCAGCCGCGCGCGAGGCGCTTCGCGAGATCGGCGCTGAGGATCGCCATGCGCGCGGGTTTTTCGTAGCACACCACGTCGAACGCGCGGATCACTTCGCTGATGTCGGCTTCGCTCGCGCGGCCGGTGAGCAGGTCGCCCGTCAACACGAAAATCGGCGCGCCCGGGTTGTCGGACGTGCGCACGGCCTTGATCGCGGTCGCGGCCGTCCCGTCGTCGAACAGCCATTCGGTCAGGACCGCGTCGAAGGCCTGGCCCTGCAGCGCGTCGACGAAGGCCGCGAGCCCGTCGAACGCGGCCGTCGCGAAACCCTGCCGTTCGAGATAGCGGCACAGCTCGGTCGCGCTGACGCGATCGGGGTCGATCACCGCGACGACGAGCTTGTCGCTCTCCGCGCGGCGCGGATAGATCTCGATCTTGTGCACGTCGTACGCGTTCTGGTACAGCACGCCGGTATGGCGCAGCACGCGCCAGCGGCCGTTCTGTTCGTACGCGACGAACTCGGGGCGCGCACCGGCTTCGAGCGGCGCGCCGATCCATGCGGTGCACGGAATCTCGGCGACGCCCGCATACAGGACGGCTTCCTGCGAATAGGCGCCGACCATGCCGGGGTCGAGCGTTTGCGCGCCGAACAGCTGGGCGGCGGGTTCGCCGTACGCTTCGGCGACTTTCTTGATCTGCGCGAGCGTCCAGGGGCTGCTGCCGCGCAGTTTGCGGTGGCCTTGCGAGAAACTCAGATCGAGGATGCGGCACAGCTCGGTGGTCTGCTGGCGCTTGCCGATGCCGTTGCGGGTCATCAACTCGCGCACGCGCTCGGCAACCGCGAGGGAATCCGTGGTGATTGCTTCAGTGGTCATGCTACGGGGACGGATCGTGACGTTCAGAACGACGCCTTGCGGCAGTCTCGGCGGACAGTCTTCATGACGTCCAATGGCGAGCCGACCGGCCACGCACGGAAAAGATAACTTTACCGCAAAATGGTCGTCATTCAGTGTGGTGAAAGGTGCGTTTGTGTGAAAGGTGTGTCATGAAGTTACGCCCGGCCTGCCGCGGCGCGTATGCGCGACGGTGCGTTCGACACCTTCCGGTCTGCATTTCGATGGGCTCGGATGCGATTCCATACGAGACGGCAAGTAATCGCCGCATGATGCACCAACGCGGGGCGTGTACTCGCTCGGCCCGACGTATTCAACTCATTTTTACAGGATATCGCGCAGCGGACGGTCGAGGCCCTCGTCGGACGATCGATCGATAGTTTCCTCTAGTGAAACCGACGTGGATACATTTTCGAGGCCCGCGCAGCCGCATGCTACGATTTTGCCGTCTCAAAAAAGTGTTGAACCGATGCAGAAGAAATTCTTGATGCGCGGATACGAAATGAACTGCGAGCCGCGCGTGACGGAGGCCGGCAAATACGCCGCGCAGGTCGAGGTCACGAAAGTGGGTTTCAGCCGTGAGGCTGCGTTCCGCAAGCTGGGTGAATTCGAGACCGAAGCCGAAGCGGTCGCATACGCGAGACAATTCTCCGAAGAATGGCTGAGCCGCTATGCGTAGTGCAGGGCATGCCCGTGCAATGCGGGCGTCGGGTCGGCCGGCGGTGCGGCGCCCCGAACGACGGGAAATTGCTGCCTGAATATTGCGAATACGTCCGGAAATTTGTAGATTGACGACTCCTGTTGTGAGGTATCGACCGTCCGAAGGCGACGCAATCGGAGACTGCGAATGTCCACTTTGTGCATGCAGACCGTCGTTCACGGCAAAACTGTCCAGATCGTGCTGTCGCCCGAGCAGCGCACGGCCAGGATCGACATCATCGATGACGAAGGCGGCAGCTATCCGCCCCGCACGATGAGCATCGAGCGGTACGTCAACGCGGGCATGGCCGACGACGAAATCGCGCGGCATGTTCTCGAAGTCGTCACGATGTCGATCGAGCAGCTTGCGAGGCTGCAGCCGTTCGATCGCGCGGCAGGCACGCAAACGCGCTATTCGCACTGAGGGCGCCGGCGTAGCGGCGGCCTCCCGCGCAGACCGCGAAGTCCTGGGCCGAATGGCCGCGTGGTTTATCGAGCGCTCGACATGTCGCCGTCGACGCCATCGAGCCGGCACGCATCGAGTGCGCGTTCGCGCTACGTCGGCATGTACATGAACGGCTCGCCGTCGTCTCGCTCGACGGACGACAGCCGCCGAAGCTGACCCAGCGCGAACGGCTCCGGCATCGATCGGGCATCGTCCGTCATTACATTTGCAGTCCTGATCGATAAAAATCCGGATGGGCGAGGGGGCATCGTGTCGGGCATCGCTCCCGTCGGCGCAGCAGTTCGCGTTACGCTCGGCGAGCTTGCATTGTCGAATGGCATTTCCGCGACCGCGTTGGGTGTCGGCGAGCCGGCATCGGCCGACAATTCCACCGCTGCCGGTATCGACGCGCAAGCGACGGCAACCGTCGGTACAACATGCGGCCGCGGCGCCGTGGCATCGTCAGGCCGCGCCACCGCGGTCGGCGTCGATGCGATGACGGACCCCGAAGGGATGGCCGAATGACGGTCTTCTGAAATTTATCGCTTCATGTGACGACGTTGCCGCGATAAGCTTTGCCGGTCATGCATCGATACCCGACAAAAAACAATGACCACCACCTATCCGCTGCACGACGCATTGAGCCACGCCGATACGGCGTTTCCGCTTGACGCCGACGTCGTCATCGCCGGCGCCGGCATCATGGGCTGCGCGGCCGCTTACTACCTCGGCCTGCGCGGCCTGAAAGCCGTCGTGCTCGACAAGTCGCGCATCGCCGGCCAGCAATCGACGCGCGCGTGGGGCTTCGTGCGACAGCAGGGGCGCGAATCGGCCGAAGTGCCGCTGATGATGGCCGGCATGCGAATCTGGGAAGGCCTGGAGCAGGCGCTCGGCTTCGATCTCGAATGGCGGCAGGGCGGCTGCCTCTACATGGCGGACAACGAAGACGACTGGGCCTCGTTCCAGGGGTGGCTCGCTGTCGCGCGCGAGCACGGGCTCGACACGCGCACGCTGACGCGCGCACAGATCGACGAGCGCGTGAGCGGGCTGTCGGCGCACGCGCGTACCCTCGGCGGCTTGTATACGGCAACCGACGGGCAGGCCGAGCCGCGTCGCGTGGCCGCCGCATTCGCGGCGCGCGCGACCGAGGCCGGCGCGCGTTTCTTCGAAGGATGCGGTGTGACCGCGATCGAGACGGCCGGCGGCGCGGTCGTCGGCGTCGCGACCGAACGCGGCACGATCCGCACGCGTCGCGTGATCTGCGCGGCCGGCGCGACCAGTTTCCGGCTGCTCGACGGCGTCGGCATCCGGCTGCCGCAGCAGGCCGTGCGCGGTACCTGCATGCGCACCAACGTGGTCCCGCCGGTGTCCGCTGCGACGGTGTGGGGCCATGGTCTCGGCATTCGGCAGCGCAAGAACGGCGCGATCAATCTCGCCGACGACATGCAGGTCGACGTCGATATGACGCTCGGCCATCTGCGCGGATTGAGCCTCTTCTGGCCGGAATTCTGGTCGCAGCGCGACAAGTTCCGGCTGCACCTCAATGCGTCCGCATGGCGCGACGTGCTCGCACGCATCAACGGCGCGACCGGGCCGATCGAGCCGCGCGATCCGCAGCCCCAGCCGAATCGCGCGCATGCGCCGCGCGCGCTCGCGAAGCTCAAGGCGATCTTTCCCGCGCTGAAGGATGCGCAGATCGTCGAGGCATGGGCCGGCCTGATCGACGTGTTGCCCGACGGCATTCCGGTGATCGATGCGCCCGGCACGCCGGCGGGGCTCGCGATCGCAACGGGGTTCTGCGGGCACGGTTTCGCGATGGGGCCGATCGTCGGCCGGCTGCTCGCCGAATGGGTCGACACGGGAGCGCCGTCGCTCGACCTGTCGGCGTTTCGCGCGCAGCGTTTCGTCGACGGGACGATGGTGCGGCCGCGCAGCATGCTGTGACCGGCCGGGCGCACGCGTTCCCGTCGTAGAATCGAGCCCGCATCCTTCAGGAGACTTCCCGTTGGCAACGCCATCCGATCAGCGCCGCTCGTTGCGCTTGCGTCTGCGTCGCGCCCGCAATCCGTGGCAGGCGCCGCGCGCACGCACGCTGTTCACGCGCCCCGCGACGTCGCCGCAGCGCACGCTGCTGTTCCGTCTCGGCGCGGTCGTGCTGTTGTGCACGCTTGCGTTCGTCGTGCTGTATCTCGATCGCGACGGCCTGCGCGATTCGACCAAGAGCACGCCGATGACCGTGGCCGATCTCGTGTACTTCACGATGGTCACGGTCGCGACGGTCGGCTACGGCGATATCGTGCCCGTCACGGCGCGGGCGCGCCTGCTCGATGCATTCTTCATCGTGCCGATCCGCATCGGCATCTGGTTCATTTTCCTGGGCACGGCGTATCAGTTCGTGATCCAGCGCGTCGTCGAGGAATTCCGCATGAAACGCCTGCAGAAGCAACTGTCCGATCACATCGTCGTGTGCGGTTACGGCCTGTCGGGGTCGATCGCGGTGCGCGAGTTGCTGGAGAGCGGCGTCGATCCGGCCACGATCATCGTGATCGATTCGCAACAGCAGGCCCTCGAGGCGGCGACGTCGCTCGGCGTGACGGGATTGCTCGGCGATCCGGCGCATGAGGATCTGCTGCAGCAGGCGCAGGTGCGCGCGGCGAAGGCCGTGATCATTTCGGTGACCGACGATCCCACCGCGATCCTGCTGACGCTGTCGGTGCGCAGCATCGCGCCCGATACGAAGATCGTCGTGCGGATCCAGGAGAATCTGTACCAGCGGCAACTGCGGCAGGCCGGCGCGGACGTGATCGTGTCGTCGACGAAGATCGGCGCGCTGTTGCTGGCGGATGCGGTCCATAGCCGCTACATCGTGCCGTTCGTGAACGACATGCTGTCGACGCGCGGTCGCGCGACGCTGATCGAGCGCGAGGCGCTGCCGCACGAGATCGGCTGCATGACCAATGTCGTGCCGGGCGCGATCGTGGTCGGGCTCGACCGCTGCGGGAAGATCCAGTCGTTTTACGAGGATCCGCCGTGCCGGATCGAGGCGGGCGATACGCTGGTGGTGATTCAGTCGTCGCGGATTCCGGATGCGGATGCCTGACGGAGCGCGATAGACTCACGTCAGCGGGGTGCGAACTGGACGACTCGCGATCCGGCTCCGTCGCGGAGCCCGTCATCCCGTCGTTGCCCGCAACCTCGCAGGTCAACGCACGGGCGTCGCCGCGGCCAGCATGCTGCGCAGGAACACCATGATCATGTGCCCGATCGGCACCTCGGACAAAACCGACTGCTGCAGTGACAAGCCTTGCGAGAGCCCCATGAACGACACGGCCAGGACGGTCGGCGATTCGGGCGGCACTTTCTTCAGCCTCGCGAAAATCTGTTCGATGCAATAGGCCAGGCCGTCACGGTGGGTGTCCAGCAACGCCTGCGACGCCGTTGCAAAAGCGGGATTGCGGCGCCCCTGAAGCTTGAACTCGACACCCAGCACCGACCATTCGGGTTCGGCATCTACCGTCTTCGACCAGACTTCCAGCGCATTCAATATGTCTTCCCCGGACGCGGACGGGTCGCTCAGCGCCCGGGCGATGTCGGCCACTTGCGTCTTCGAGCGCTCCTGCATCAGCTCGACGAACAACGCCTCCTTGCTGGCGAAATTCGAATAGAACGCGCCCTGCGTGTAGCCGGCCTCGGCCGCGATATCCCTGAGCGACGTGGCGCCGAAACCTCGGTCGACAAACAGCCGCTTCGCCGCGGCAAGCAAATGTGCACGGGTCTGCAATCGACTTTCTTCGCGGCTCAGCCGCGGGGGAAGGGGCGCCATGTTCATGGCGGGAAGGATATCAGTTGATATTTGAGATGGATACCATTACGATCTCATTTCATATATCACTTGATATATGAAATGCAGGGCGCGATTGTGTGCCGGGATGTTCGTAGTGGGGCTTGCCTCGGGCGGACGATCGTTTCGGCAGGACGCGTCTGCCTGTTTGCAGCATCGGGGTATTTGCCGCGGCGCGGTGCTTCGCTTCGCAGATTCGCCAACTGCGCGTGTCCTGTGATCCGGCGCGCAGAGGTGCGTCGCATGCCGATCAAGTGAGTATCGCCATGGCGGGGCGTTGCAAGTCAATCTATTAGTCGTGCGAATCGTATTGATTTTCATGCAAATGCGGGGCAGGAAGCAGAAGATGAACGCGAGCAAGACCTATGCGCAGCTCGTTGCCGAGCTGGACGAACTGGACGAGGAAATCGAGCGCGCACGCGCGCGCGAACGCATCGATGCGATCGCGAAGGTTCACTCGCTGATGGACACCTATGCGATCAAGCATCGCGACCTGGTCGGCCGCAACGGCCGCCGAGGCTCGTATGTCGTGAAAGATCTGCCGGCGCGGTATCGCGACCCGGAAAGCGGGAAGGAGTGGAGCGGGCGCGGCAATGCTCCGCTCTGGATCAGGGGCAAGGATCGCCGTCGGTTCGTCATATGCAAGCCCCCGTCCACTGGCAAGAAAACCAAGGCAAGCTGATGGAGCATGACGGGATCGCCACCCGGCGACCGACACGTACGACCGGGCGAAGGCGCATGGCGTCGACGCGACACGCCGGCTATCCGATCCGGATGAAACGGGCGCCGCACACTGTCAGGCCGACGATCCGAGGCTCGGACAGGCGTTCATCTGCGACTGGCTGGCGGCGCGGCTGGGCATCGACCAGCGCGAAGCCCGACAGCGCACGCCGGCATTGACCTGAACGACGGGGCGCGTTGACCTCCGGGAGGAGGCCCGCTGTCGCGGGCGACGTCTGCCGGAGCGGGCCGCCGCTCGTGTTTATCCGCGCCCGATGAACGGCATCGCGGTCGCCATGATCGTCATGTTGAGGATGTTCGTATCGAGCGGCAGATTCGCCATCTGGACGATCGCATTCGCGACATGCGCGACGTCCATCCGCGCCTCGGGCGCCAGGCTGCCGTCCGCTTGCGGGACGCCTTGCGTCATCCGTTCCGTGAGCGACGTCGCGGCATTGCCGATGTCGATCTGGCCGCACGCGATGTTGTACCGGCGGCCGTCCAGCGCCAGCGACTTCGTGATCCCGGTTACCGCGTGCTTGGTCGCCGTGTACGCGATCGTATCCGGGCGCGGGGCGTGCGCCGAGATCGAGCCGTTGTTGATGATTCGGCCGCCCTGCGGCGTCTGCGTCTTCATCAGCCGCCACGCGGCCCGCGCGCACAGAAAGACACCGGTCAGGTTCGTTGCGACGACGCTGTTCCACACGTCGAGTTCGTATTCGTCGAGGGAAACGACCGGGGCATTGCGGCCGGCATTGTTGAACAGGACATCGAGCCGGCCGAACTGCTGCGCGATCCGCGCAAACGCGTGGTCGACCGAGGCTTCGTCGGTGACGTCGGCGGGAAACACCTGCGCATCGCCGCCGGCGGCGCGGATTGCGTCCTGCGTTGCGCATAACGATGCCTCCGTGCGCCCGAGCAGCGCGACGGTGAAACCGGCCTGCGCGAGCGCGATGGCCGCGGCGCGACCGATGCCGGAGCCGGCGCCCGTGACGGCGGCGAATTTCTTCGAGACGGACATGGCTTGATTCCCTGCGGGTTGAGTGACGGGGAGGTGGCCGACGGTCGATGCCGTCGCCACTCCGGCAATGTAGTCGAAACGCACGGCCTGCCTGTTGATGCGGAGCCGCGAAGCGCGATTGACCGCGCGACACGCTCTCGCGATCGGTCGACTATACCGCCGTGTCGTTTGGCGCGCCCGGCAGCAAATCAATCCGGCTTCGCGTCAGGCATTGTGGCCAGGTCGCCGCCACGCCGTTGTGCGCGACGATGACGAAGTTCGTGAATGCGCGATCGGAAACGAGCATTTTCCCTTTGCCGATGTGCTGGCCGATAAAGGCGATGGCGGGTTCGATCGGCAGAAAATCGCCGATCTTGCGACGAACGTGGATCACGACGTCCGCGGAACCGATCGTCGACAGCATCTTCCAGAGAAGGTCGCGATCGACGCTGCCAGTCGACAGCAGATGGATCCATTCGCATTTGACCAGATCCACGTCGGGACGATGTTTGAGATAGAGCGCATGCACGCGTCTGGGATTCATTGACTCGGTCTCCGTGACGGACGATTGCCATGATCATTTCCGCCGCGCGGGTGCGGCCTTTCGCGTTCGCGCGCCCGTGTCCGCGAACAACTCGACCACGACGTTGCGCAGCCACCGGTTCCCTTCGTCCTGATTGACCCGCGCATGCCAAAGCATGTGGATCGGTGCACCGGGCAGCGTGACGGGCAGCGCACGCCAGCCGAGCGAGAACGGCGCGGCGAGCTGTAGCGCGAGATGCTCGGGCACCGTCGCGATCAGGTCGGTGCGCTGCAGGATGTAGCCCACGCTCATGAAATGCGGCACCGTCAGCCGCACCTGGCGCTTCACGCGGCGCCGCGCCAGCCATTCGTCCACTTGCCCGTGTCCGGTGCCGGCCGACACCACGACCAGATGTTCGGCGTCGCGCCATGCGTCGACCGTCAGCGGCGCCCCCTCGAGCGGGTGCCCGCGTCGGAACAGGCACACATAGCGTTGATCGAACAGCCGGCGCTGATAGAAACCGCCCTTCAGTTGCGGCAGCAGGCCGATCGCGAGATCGACGCGGCCGTCGGCCATTTCGTCGCCGAGGTTGATGCTCGTGTTGCGGACGGTGTTGAGCGCGATGCCCGGCGCCGCATCCGACAGATGTTCGAGCAGCGCGGGCAGGAAGACGACTTCGCCGATATCGGTCATGCCGATGGTCAGCGTGCGCGTGGCGAGCCGCGGATCGAAGCCCCTCTCGGGATTGAGCGCGGCGTGCAGCGTCGCGAGCGCTTGCGACACGGGTTCGGCGAGACGCAGCGCGAACGGCGTCGGCACCACACCGCCGGGCCCGCGCACGAACAACGGATCGCCGAGCCGGCGGCGCAGCTTGGCGAGCGCGTTGCTGACGCCCGGCTGGCTCATGTTCATCTGCTCGGCGACGCTCGACACGCGCCGTTCCTGCATCAGCCGCTGGAAAAGCAGCAGCAGGTTGAGGTCGATATCGCTCAGTTCCATCGGTTTCGCGTGGCCCGGTTCATTGCATTCGGTGATGAAGCAGATTCATTTCATTTTATTGCGGGATAAAAGTCCACTCCTGAAAATACCGATACGGCGCGTGCATTCGACATGGCCGCCGCGCAAGCCGCGCATCTCATCCACGAATATCGGAGACACCTTCATCATGCAGACGAACCTGAAGATCGCGATCGTCGGCGCCGGCATCGGCGGCCTGACCCTCGCGCTCGCATTGCGCGAGCACGGCATCGACGCGCAGCTCTACGAGCAGACCACCGCGTTGCGCGAAGTCGGCGCGGCCGTCGCGCTGTCGGCCAATGCGACGCGCTTCTACGAACGCATGGGTTTGCGCGCGGCCTTCGATGCGGTATGTGCGGACATCCCGGGCCTCGTCTATCGCGACGGGCGCAGCGGCGCGGTGATCGGCCATCATCGCGGCGAACCCGACTATCGCGGGCAATTCGGCGGCGCGTACTGGGGCGTGCATCGCGCGGATCTGCAGGCCGTGCTGTCGACGGCGGTCGGCGCCGACTGCATTCATCTCGGTCATCGTCTGGTCGACCTCGCGCAACACGCCGATCGCGTGACGCTGTCGTTCGATAACGGCACGCAGGTCGACGCCGATCTCGTGATCGGAGCGGACGGCGCGCGTTCGATCACGCGGCGCTGGATGCTCGGCTACGACGATGCGCTGTATTCGGGCTGCTCGGGCTTTCGCGGCGTGGTGCCGGCCGCGCGCATGAACCTGCTGCCCGACCCCGACACGATTCAGTTCTGGATCGGGCTGCACGGGCATCTGCTGCACTATCCGATCGGCGACGGCGGCGACCAGAATTTCCTGCTGGTCGAGCGGCATCCTTCACCGTGGCCGTCGCGCGACTGGGTCATGCCGTCGGAAGAGGGCGAGCAATTGCGCGTGTTCCGGGACTGGCATCCGGCGGTGGTGCAGATGATCACCGCCGTGCCGATCAGCCAGCGCTGGGGGCTGTTCCATCGTCCGCCGCTCGGCCGCTGGAGCCGCGGGCGCGTGACCTTGATCGGCGACGCTGCGCATGCGCTGGTGCCGCACCACGGGCAGGGCGCGAATCAGTCGATCGAGGATGCGGTGGTATTGGCCGCGCAGTTGGCGAAGGCCGGGCCGGGCAACTGGCGCGAAGCGCAGGAAGCATACGAGCGGCTGCGTCGCGGCCGGACGCGCAAGGTGCAGTACGCGTCGATTTCCGCGGCCGACGTGCTGCATCTGCCCGACGGGCCGGCCGCACAGGCGCGCAACGCGCGTCTTGCCGGGCGCGACAGCGTGCTGCATCACCTGGACTGGATTCATGATTTCGACGCGCTTGCCGAGGAGCCGAGCGAACGGCAGGGCGGCACGTGGCTTTGAGTCGCCCGGGCCGGACCGGGGCGGCCGGGCGCCGTGCGCGCTTCGCGGCGTGAAATCAGGCCGCCGGCTCCGCGCGTCCCTGCCGAAAGGCCGGTTCCCTCCGGGAGAGGGGCGCAATCGCGAGCCCGATCAGATCGACCGCTACTTCACGCACTCCAGCGCATATTTCAACCCCTGCCCGAGCAACCCGCGCCAGACGTCCCACGTATGCCCGCCGTCGACGATGCGCAGTTCGGCCGGGTTCTGCGCACGGCGCAGGTGCGTGTACAGCACGCTCGATTCCGCCTGGATCGTCAGGTCGTCGTCGCCGGCCGCGATGAACATCGGCACGCGCCAGTTGCGCGCGAAATAGCCGCGCAGCAGCGCCGGGTAGTTCAGCTCGTGCCACACGCGCGAATCGAACTGCCGGTCGCCGAACACGCCGACGTAGCGCGCGGCGGAATTGAGCGGCGGCTCGTTCGCATAGATCGCCGGGCTCAGCAGCATCGCGCCGCAGAACAGGCCCGGCTCGAGCAGCGAGAAGCGCAGCGCGCCGAAGCCGCCCATCGACACGCCGCCGATCGCACGGCCCGCGCGCTGGTTCGACACCGCGAAGTGCGCTTCGACCTCGGGCAGCAGGTCGTTGAGGAACGCGCTCTGCATCTTCTCCTTGCGATCGACGTACCAGTCGGTGCCGCCCTGCGGCATCACGATCACGACGGGCGGGATGTCGCGGCGCTCGATCAGCGTGTCGGCGGTGGCCTGCAGCCGGCCCTGCGTGACCCAGTCGTTCGCGTTGCCCGCGTTGCCGTGCAGCAGGTACATCACCGGGTAGCGGGCGCCTTCCGGGTTGTAGCCGGGCGGCAGGTAGACCGTGTACGACCAGTCGCGCTTCAGCGACGCCGACCGGAACGTGCGCAGCACGACGCTGCTGCCCGGATTGACGGATGGCTCCTGCGCGGCCGACGGCGTCGTCGCGGTCTGGACGGCCGGCGGCGCGGGCGATACCGCGGGAGCAGGCGCTGCCGGCGGCGTGGCATGGGCGGTGGCGACGGAGCCGGCGATCAGGGCGAGGGCGAACGGAAGGGCGAGTCGGCGCATGGCGAATCGTTTCAGGAGAGGCGCCGGCTATCGTAGCAGCGGCGCATGACGGCGCGGCGCGTCATTGCCGCGAACGGAACGGCAGCCGCGCGACGAGCGGCCCGTAGAGTTTGGCGACGAGATACAGCAGCCCGATCGCGACGGCGTCGGCGGTCAGGCCCAGCGGCACGTCGAGATAGCCTTCGGTCGCCTGGTAGAGCAGCGAATCGACCGCGAGCGAGATGCCGGTGCCCGCGACGAAGCACAGCAGCCCCTGCCGGCCGATCGTGCCGATCCACGGCATGGCGTGCGCGACCTTCTTCATCCAGCCGAGGTGCACGAGCTTGGCGGCGAGCCACGCGATCGCGAGGAAGTTCACGAGCCGCAGCGCGCCGAGATTCTGCTTGATCGACGGATCGGTGGGGAACGGCTCGATGCGCAGCCGGTAGTACGCGCCGGCCGCGACGACCGCGAGCGACGCGGCCGTCAGCAGCCAGCCTTGCGGTCTCGGCGCGAGCGTCTGGTAGACGGGCTGGCAGCGCGCGATCACGCCGAGCACGAACAGGAACTGCCACGCGAACGGATTGAAATCCCACGGCGCGCCTTCGACGGTCGGCAAAAAGTGCGCGACGTGCGGCGCCGCGTACCACAGCGAGCCGCTGAACGCGAGCATCAGCCACGGCTGCGTGCGCGCGAGCGGCAGCGCGAGCGGGACGAGCAGCGCGAAGAACGCGTACATCGGCAGCACCGACGCAAGGTACGGCTGGCGGCGGAACAGCAGGATGTCGCGCAGCGCGGCGAGCGGCTTGTGCAGCAGCCCGTCGAGATCGTTGGTCGGCATGTTCGGGCCGTCGATCGCGAACGCGTTCAGCGCGGCGGTGATCAGCAGCATCAGGCCGGCCGTCACGAGGAACGCGCGGTAGATTTCGAACGCCCGCCGGATGAAACGCTGGCGCGCGGCGGCCTCGTCGTGCCGCTCGGCGAGCGAGTTGTACGCAATGGCGGTCGCGAAGCCGCCGAGGAACACGAATACCTCGGCCGCGTCGCACAGCGCGTACGCGTGCAGCGTGACGCGCGACAGGATGCTGCCGCCGATGTGGTCGACGACGATGACGAGCAGCACGAGGCCGCGGAAGAAATCGAGCTCGGCGTAGCGGCCGGCCCGGGCGGCCGCGGTCATCGGCGCGCCTTCCGGCGCGGGCCGCGGGCACGGCCGGCACGCGCCGCGCATGAATCGGGGTGAAGCATGACTTCGTGAAGAAATGGCGAACGGATGCGCATTGTGCCACCGATGCGACGCCTACCGGGTTTACGCGGATGGCGGGCCGGCCGGCCGCTGCCGATAAGCCCGCTCAGGCGGTCCGCGCAACCGGGCAGTTGGACGAGCGCAACGCTTTGCGCGCGACGATCAGCACCCGATGGACGGACGGTTTGCGTCGTGACACCATTTTGTCCTCACGCGGCCGCACACCGCGTCGTCCGCCCTGCGGGCCATCCATACCCAGAACAGATCAAACATTCGCCGGGCGTTCGGCCCGCCCGGCCCTCGGCTCCGGAGAACCGTCATGAAGAAGCACGTCATTTTTGCCGCCGCGTTCGCTGCGTTCGCCGCGCCGGCCTTCGCCGAGAGCAGCGTGACGCTGTACGGCGTGATCGACGAAGGCTTCAATTACACGAACAACGTCAACGTCAATGGGGTCGGAAAGACGAATTACCAGCTCGCGAGTGGTTACGCGCAGGGTAGCCGGTGGGGCCTGAAGGGCAGCGAGGATCTCGGCGGCGGGCTGAAGGCGATCTTCACGCTGGAAAACGGCTTCGACGTGAACAACGGCCGGCTCGGCCAGGGTGGCCGCATGTTCGGCCGTCAGGCGTTCGTCGGGCTTTCCGAGTCGCGCTTCGGCACGCTGACGCTCGGCCGCCAGTACGATTCCGTCGTCGACTATCTCGCGCCGTTGACCGCGAACGGCAACTGGGGCGGCACGCTGTTCTCGCACCCGTTCGACAACGACAACACGGACAACTCGTTCCGCGTCAACAACACGGTCAAGTACGCGAGCCCCGACTGGAACGGCCTGACGTTCGGCGGCACGTACAGCTTCAGCAACGGCACGGGCTTCTCGAACAACCGCCAGTACAGCATCGGCGCGCAGTATTCGCTGGCCGGGCTGCAGGTCGCGGCCGCGTACCTGCAGGCGAACAACCCGGGCGTCGGCAGCGCGGGCGCGATCGCGGCCGACGACGCGAACTTCGTCGCCGATCGGCTGCGCATCTTCGGCGGCGGCGTCAACTACACGTTCGGCCCGGCCACGGTCGGCATCGTCTATACGAAGACCGACGTGAAGAATCCCGTGTCGACGGTCTACCTGCCGGCGTCGACGTTCGCCGGCCTCGGGCTGACCGCGACGAAGTTCCAGAACTTCGAGATCAACGGCAAGTACCAGCTCACGTCCGATTTCTACCTCGGCGCGCAGTACGTGTACACGGACGGCAAGTACGATGCCGCGGCCGGCTCGTTCAAGCCGAAGTACCACACGGTCGGCCTGATGGCCGACTACAGCCTGTCGAAGCGCACCGACGTCTACCTGCAGGGCGCGTGGCAGAAGGTGGGCGGCGACAAGACGGGCACGGCAGCCGACGGCGGCTATGTCGTCGGGACGGACGGCCCGTCGGCGTCGTCGAACCAGTTCGCGGTGCGCGCCGCGATCCGCCACAAGTTCTGATCGCGCGCCGGCGCCGGGGCGAAGGGCTCCGGCACGGCCGCCGTCAGTCCGCCCGGCCGCCGAGCGTTTCCGCGAGCCAGTCGACGAAGATCCGCACGCGCGGCGCGAGATGCCGGCCGTGCGGAAACACCACCGACACCGGCAGCGGCCCGGCATTCCATTCCGGCAGCACCTCGACCAGCGAACCGTCGGCGAGCAGCGGCGCGAGCCCGTCGCGCGGCGCCTGGATCAGCCCGAGACCCGCGAGGCAGCACGCGAGATACGCCTGCGAACTGTTGACCGACACGACGCTGTGCATCTTCACCGTGTGCACCTCGCCCGAATCCATGTCTGCATATTCCCAGTCCAGCTCGCGGCCCGTACGGCTCGAGAAATAGCCGACCGCGACATGGTCCGGCAGTTCGTCCGGCGAGCGCGGCGTGCCGTGGCGCGCGAGATAGGCAGGCGACGCGCAGTTGATCTGGGCCATCTCGCCGACGCGCCGCGCGACGAGCGACGTGTCGGACAGCACGCCGACCCGCACCGCGCAGTCGATGCCGTCCGCGACGAGATCGACGAAGCGGTCGGTCGTGCTGATCACGACGCGCAGATCGGGGTAGCGCGCGTGAAAATCCGGCAGCGCCGGAATCACCCGGTTCAGCGCGAAACGTTCGGGCAGGTCGACGCGGATCATGCCGCGCGGCGACGCGCCGGCATCCTCGAACAGCGTTTCCACGTCGTCGAGATCGGCCAGCAACCGCACGCAGCGCTCGTAGTAGGTCGCGCCCTCGGCGGTCAGCGCGACGCGCCGCGTCGTGCGTTGCAGCAGGCGGATCTTCAGGTGCTTTTCCAGATACTGGACGGCGTTGCTGACTGTCGGGCGCGGCAGCTGGAGCTGCTCGGCCGCTTTCGTGAAGCTGCCGAGATGGGCGACGCGCGCGAAGATGCGCATGGCTTGCAGGTGGTCCATGTGGGCGAAAGCCTCGGCGGGAAAGGGAACAGGCTCCATTGTTAATCAGCGTCGAATGGTTTGGTGGAGCGTTTCCCGTTTATCGCGCGGCGCCGTGCGCTCAGAATCCGTTTCATCCACTCACCATTCGAAGGAAACGGACATGGACATGCGTCAACTGGGCCGCACGGGCCCGCAGGTATCGGCGATCGCGCTCGGCTGCATGGGGATGTCGGATTTCTACGGGCCGGCCGACCGCGACGAAAGCATCGCGACGCTGCACGCGGCGCTCGATCACGGGATCACGATGCTCGATACCGGCGACTTCTACGGCATGGGCGACAACGAGATGCTGATCCGCGACGCGCTGCGCGGCCGGGCGCGCGACCAGGTGCGGATCAGCGTGAAATTCGGCGCGCTGCGCGATCCGGCCGGCGGGTTTGCCGGCTACGACGCGCGGCCCGCGGCGATCCGGAACTTCGTCGCGTATTCGCTGAAGCGGCTCGGCACCGACTACCTCGACATCTACCGCCCGGCACGCGTCGATCCGGCGGTGCCGATCGAGGAGACGGTGGGCGCGATCGCCGATCTCGTGAAGGCCGGGTACGTGCGTCATATCGGCCTGTCGGAAGCCGGCGCGGACACGATCCGCCGCGCGGCCGCCGTCGCGCCGATCGCCGATCTGCAGATCGAATACTCGTTGCTCTCCCGCGGGATCGAGGCCGAGATTCTGCCCGTATGCCGTGAGCTCGGCATTGGCGTGACGGCCTATGGCGTGCTGTCGCGCGGGCTGCTGGGCGGGCGCTGGACTGCGGCGCGGCAGGGCGAGCGCGATTTCCGCGCGGCGAGCCCGCGCTTCCAGGGCGAGAACCTCGCGCACAACCTCGCGCTCGTCGACGCGCTGCGCGCGATCGCCGACGAGAAGGGCAGTAATCCGGCGCAGGTCGCCATTGCCTGGGCGCTGTCGCGCGGTGCCGACATCGTGCCGCTGATCGGCGCGCGCAAGCGCACGCAACTGCAGGACGGTTTGCTGGCGACTGAATTGCAACTAACGGTTGATGATCTCGCCCGCATCGAAGCGGCGGTTCCCGCCGGGGCGGCTGCCGGTGAGCGCTATCCGGCCGCTCAGATGGCGCACCTCGACAGCGAGCAGAGCCGGGGGTGATCACGGGGCCGGATCGACGGGCCTGAACGCCCCGTCCGACCGGCCCGAGCCAGCCTCAGGCAAAACCAGATGGCGGGCGGCAGGGCGGGCAGGCACCATCGGCGCCGTGCTCACCGAACGGAATGTCTGCCATGCAAATTCATACGCTGACGATCATCGTGCTGGTTTTTCTGCTGGCCGGCGCGGTCAAGGGCATGATCGGGCTCGGGCTGCCGACGATCGCGATGGGTCTGCTGACGCTCGCGATGCCGCCGTCGGCCGCGGCGAGCCTGCTGCTCGTGCCGTCGTTCATCACCAACGTGTGGCAGTTGGGGCTCGGCCCGTCGTTCGGCGCGCTGCTGCGCCGGCTGTGGCCGTTGCTCGCGGGCCTGACGGTCGGCACGCTGACGGGCGGGCTGCCGGCGCTCGCGGCCGGCAGCACGTGGACGCACGCGGCGCTCGGCGTGGTGCTGGTGCTTTACGGGCTGTGGGGGCTGGCGGCCGCGCGACTGCCCGCGCCGGGGCGCCATGAAAAATGGCTGTCGGCCGTGGTCGGCTACCTGACGGGTGTCGTGACGGCCGCGACCGGCGTGTTCGTCGTACCGGCCGTGCCGTACCTGCAGGCGCTGCGGCTGTCGAAGGACGATCTGATCCAGGCGCTCGGGCTGTCGTTCACCGCGTCGACGATCGTGCTCGGCCTGCAGTTGCGTGTGACGGGCGCCCTGCAGACGGTCGATCTCGGCGTGTCGGCGCTCGCGCTCGTGCCCGCCCTGGCGGGAATGGCCGGCGGGCAATATGCGCGGCGCGTGATGAGCGAGAAGATGTTCAAGCGCTGCTTCTTCGTCGGGCTGATTGCGCTCGGCGCGTATATGGCGGGGTCGGGATGGTGGTGAGCGCGCGCCCGGCCGCCGAATGATCCCGAAGCCGGTTTCGGCAGCCGGCTTCGGGATCGGTCACGGGTCGCGCTTACATCGCTTACGCCGGATCGGCGTACCTCAGCGTCCACCCGAGCGTGCGGGTCGCGCCCGCGCCGAGCGCGAACGGCTTCGTCGTGCAGGCGAAGTTCGAATGCAACTGCCCGATCGGCGTCGTCGACAGCGGATTCGTCGTGCCGTTTGCCGTGTCGAAGGCGGACAGTGCGCAGTTGTCGAACCCGGATGCCGCATAGCCGGTCGCGGCGCTGTTCGCGTACGTCACCGACACGCCGTCCCCATTGGCCTGCGTCGACGCGAAATCCGCGAACGACGTGAAGTCCGTTTCGACCGCGAGGTTGCCCGCGAGCGTGCCCGAACTCAGCGTATCGCTGCGCGAGACCGTGCCGTGCGCGAACGTCAGCACCGTGTGCACCTGCAGGTCGAGATCCGTCGTATAAGCGGCGTTCTTCGACGCGAGGCGGAACTTCGTCGTATCGAACGACACGATCACCTGGCCGTTGCTTTGCTGCACGTTCAGGTTCCGGTAGTACGTGACGGGAACGTAGGTCTTTGTGTTGTACGTCACCTGCGGGAGCAGTAGCGCGTAGCCGAGGTCGGTCGTGCCGTAGATCAGCTTGTCGGAGAACGGCACCGGGTAATACGGCGTGTACGAGTTGTAGTCGGGCGCCTGGCTGAGGTTCAGGTTGATCACGCGCCGGCCGTCGCGCACGGTGAGCAGCGCGGCGCTGTACGGATGCGCGGCGTCGCCCGGCTGGTTGTACCAGGTGAGCGTGTAGCGCGGCAGCGCGTCGAGCCACGCGCGGTAGTCCGCATCGGCCATCGGCGCCTGGCCGCCGAAGCCGAGCTTGTTCCACCACGCGTTCACGTACAGATACTGGTGCAGCAGGCTGAAGTTCTCGCCCATCACGCGCGGCTTGCCGCGATACGTGTCGGTGCCGCGACCCTTGACCCACATGTTGACCGACGGCGTCGGCAGGGACGGGTCGTACCAGTAGGTGTCGAAGCGACGTGCGGCCTGGTAGATGAATGCATACGCAACCTGTTTCTCGCGATCGGTCAGCACGCCGGCATTGGCCGCGGCCGTCAGCACCTCCATGAACGCGGAATCGCCGTACGGGCCGATCGAGCGGCCGTAGTTGAAGCCCTGGCCGTCGGTGTTCAACTGCGGCAGGATCAGGTCGACCGACTTGCGCAGATAGCCCTTCAGCTCCGGCGTGAGATTCGCTTCGTTGCCCATCTCGAACGTGCGCTCGACCACTTCGCCGATCAGCAGCGTGCTGTAGCGGTCGAAGCGCGCCTGGTCGTAGTAGGTCGTGTGCGTGTTCGATGCTTCATCGGAGAATCCGCCCGACGAGTCGTTGCGGATGTGGTTCGTCAGCGTGTACAGCAGTGCATCGCGCGCGCCCATCGTCGCGACCGCCGGATCGGTCTTCGACGCGAACGACGGGCTGCTCCAGCCGAGCTTCTGGCGCAGCCCGGCGATTCCGTAGGACACCGCATAGTAGTTCTGCGCGGTGTTGAGCGACGCGATGTCGATCGGCGTGCCGGCGGCCGGGCACGTATTGGTCTTGCCGCTCGCATCGGGGCCGAACATGTCGCAGAACGTGAGCCGCTGCTGCAGCGTCGCGAGCATCGCATCGCTGAAGACTTCGTTGAGCATCCCGTGCGCCTTCAGGTTGTTCAGCGCGACGAGGTAGTAGTACTCGCCCCACGACGTGTTCGCGTACGCGTAGTTGCTGCCCGACTGCGCCATCATCGCGGTCGTGATCGTCTGGTACGTCGCGAGGTAGCTCGCGTATTGCGGATCGTTCTTCGACTTCATGTCGATCAGGATGTACGACAGGCCGAGCGCGAGCTTGCCGGGCAGGAATTTGTCGCCGGTATTCGTGTCGAGCACGTGGACGGGCGTGCCGTCGCCGAGATCCATCACGACCTGCGTGAAGTCGGACGATTTCCGGATCAGGTCGAACAGCGCGCGCATCTGGCCCATCATCGTGAGGGAAATGTTCGTGCCGGCCGGCACGCTGGTGTCGGGCGCGCCATAGACGAGCGCCTGCAGCGAGTTCGATGCGAGCGCGGGCGGAGTGGACGGAGGGGGCGACGGCGGCGTGTCGGTCACGTCGTTGCCGCCGCACGCGCTGACGAGCACGACGGAAAGGACGCCGACAGCGGCGCCGAGCGCGAATCTGCTGCGCGGATGCATGGTGTCTCCAGTTTCGAATAGTGGTGAAGGACGGGCACGTGTGACCGATGCCGCGCTCGATGCCCGTACCCGGCTTCCGCCTCGCAACCCTGATCCCTGAAGACGGACGGCCTGAATCACAAATCGAGCGGGCACGCGTTCCCCTTGCGCGGGCCATGATCGACGTCGCGCTCAATTGATGGAAAACGTTTTCCAAATTTAGGCATCGATCCGCATGATGTCAATGAACTTTCACATCGGATGCGACGGTAGAAACCCGAATGGCGGAAGCGGAGGGGGCGGGAGGGAAATCGGAATTACACGAAAATCGCCGGGATTTTTCTTTGTCGATCGAGTGTTCGTCGCGTGACGGCGATCGGCTTTGAAGCGGCGTGCGGGGGCATGGAAAAGAAACGGGTTCTCGATGAGCTATGAGAGAAAACGTTATCCATACGAATTGAAGTGCATCGAGCCGCCACGGCCACCGGCCGCCGCAGGCGCCGCCCTCCGTTTCGACGACGGTTAAAGCTGCTTCTCGATCGCCGCCTTGTCGATCACCGACCACACCTGGCGGATCTTGCCTTCGTGAAACTCGTAGAACACGTTCTCGGCGAACGTGACCTTGCGGCCGTCGACGGCGAGCCCCATGAACGTCCCTTTCGGCGAACACGCAAAGCGCAGGCGGCACGCGACGTGCGGCGGCTCGCACGCGAGCAGCCGGATCTCGAAACGGAGATCGGGAATGTCGCGGAAGTCCTGTTCCAGCATCGCGCGGTAACCGGCGAGGCCGAGCGGCCGGTCGTTGTGGATCACGTCGTCGGACACGTATTCGCCGAGCGCCGTCCAGTCCTGCCGGTTCAGGCAGTCGATATACGCGCGATAGCGGGTTGCGAGATCGGTATCGGTCATGGCCATGTCTCCGAGTCGAGGGCGACGCGTTACCGCGGCGGTGCGTTGCCCGACAAAAACGCGACGAACTCGCGCGTGTACTTCGGCAGCGCGTCGAACGACCGCGCGCAGAGCGTCAATTTCCGATGACCCCACGGATCGGACAGTTCGACGAGCCGCACGTCCATCGTCTGCATCGCGCGCTCGGCCGCATGCCGCGACACGATGCCGATGCCCACGCCGCTCGCGATCACGCGGCAGATCGCGTCGAAGCTCTTCAATTGCACGCGATAGCGGATCCGTTTGCCGAGCGCCCGCGCCTGATCGGCGAGATGCACTTGCAGCGCGCTGCCGTCGGTGAGGCCGATGAAGTCTTCGCCGGCGATGTCGTCGAACGCGACCTTGTCGCGCGACGCGAGCGGGTGCGCGGCCGGCACGACGACGATCAGCCAGTCTTCGCGGAACGGCTTCTGTTCGAGGCCGCCGAGCCCGACCGAATCGGCGACGATGCCGACCTCGGCCGTCTTGTTGCGGATCGCATGCACGATCTCCTGGCTCGAGCGTTCCTCGACGCTGATCGACAGCTTGGGGTGGCGGGGCAGGTAATCGGCCAGTGCGTCCGGCAGGTATTCGCTCAGCGACGCGGTGTTGCACAGCAGCCGGATATGGCCGCGCAGCCCCTGGCCGTATTGCTGAAGCTCGCCGCGCATGTGATCGATCTGCTGCAGCACGGTGCGGGCGTGATGTTCGAGCGCGCGGCCCGCATCGGTCGCCTGCGCGCCCGACTTGGTCCGGTGCAGCAGCGGCACGCCGAGTTCGTCCTCCATCCCGCGAATGCGCTCGCTTGCCGCCTGCAGCGTGATGTGCGTGCGTTCGGCGCCGCTCGTGATCGTGCCGGCTTCGCAGATGTTCAGGAAGAGCCGCAGGTCGGTCAGGTCGAAGCGCATGGTGGGCGAAGCGAGGGTGAGAATGGCCGATAAGTTAGCAGGAACCGGCGCGCCGGTCTCAGGGCAAGCCTGAGACCCGGTTCGCCGCTTCCGCATTTTCGGGGTGCGATCGGTGGCCGATGATGGACGCACATCAATCGGGGAGCCTGTCATGCAGATCGATTCGTCCTGGGGCGTGTCGTTCAAGATCGCGTTGCATCTGCTGTTCCTGTGCATCGGCATCGCATGGGCCGGTGCCGAATTCGTCGCATGGTTGCGGTGAATGTTGCGTCTCGAGCCTATTGAAACATCGCGACCATAGTTTTTTGCGACGAAAATTCTTCCGTTTTTCTGCGGAAAGACCATCAAGTTTTTCCGGATCGGACCGTATTACCGGTAGCGAATGCCGGCCGGCATCCGGTCCGTGATCGTTTGTCATCATTGTTTGCATCCGGTTACACGTCGGCCGTTCCGTTTTTGAGATGCTTGAAAGATTGTCAAACCGGAGTCGGATCGTCCATGAAAACGCGCGAGATTCACCGCAAGGCGGCGTGGCTGTCGGGCCTGGCCGCCGTGCTCGTCATGGCCGGTTGTGCAAGTACGCAGTCCGTTCCGCCGAGCGACACGCTGGCGGGGCAGCCTTCCGATTCGAGCCCGCCTGCCGCACCGCCGGCCGCCACGATGCCGCCCGCCCCGATTCTCGTCGCGCAAAAGTACGTCGTGAAACGCGGCGACACGCTGACGGGCATCGCATCCGCGAACGATTGCAGCGTGGTCGACTTGCGCACCTGGAACAAGCTGACCGCCAACGGCCGGCTGCGCATGGGGCAGGTGCTGCGCATCGTCAAGCAGCAGCCGCTGCCGCCGGCGGGCACGACGGGCACGCAGGCCGTCGCGAGCAATGGCGCGGGGAGTAATCCGGCAACCGCGCAGGCCAGTTCGCAAGCCGCCGCATCGACCGCGAGCGATCGTCAGGTCGTCAAGGAAACCAGGCGTCATGCGGGCGGCGTCGCGCTCAAGTGGCCGGCAACCGGCAAGATCGTCGACGGGTTCCGGCCCGGGCAGAACCGCGGCATCCAGATCGCCGGCCGACCGGGCGACACGGTTCGCGCCGCGGCCGACGGCCGCGTGATGTACGCGGGCACCGGCCTGAACGATTACGGCAGCCTGATCATCGTCCAGCACAACGCGGATTTCCTGACTGCCTATGCGCACAACCGCAAGTTGCTCGTGAAGACCGGCGACATCGTGCATCAGGGCGATGCGATCGCCGAGATGGGCGACCTCGACAACTCGCGCGTCGCGCTGCTGTTCGAAGTGCGACGCGACGGCAAGCCGGTGAATCCGATGCCGTATCTGCCTTCGTCGCAAGGATGAAGCGCGGCCGTTTCGCTGGAACGCGACGGCGGTCGCTGCTACGCTAGGTGTTCATGCGAATCCCGCCTTCGCGCGGGGCCGACGGGCGTCTTTCGGGGATGCGCGGCGAATGCCGTCGCGGGCCGGCCGTCGGCGTGAACGGTCGCGCGTCGCCGATGCGCGGCCGCGTTGCTTCGAGCCACCGTTTCCGACAGAACAGATCTCATTCATGGAACATTCTCCGACACGCCGCTCGCTGTTGCTCGCCGCCGTTGCCGCGCCGTTCGTTGCCGCGTGCACCTCCGCGCCGGTCGCCGACCAGGGGCGCGCCCATACCGCACAAGCCGAACTCGCCGCGCTCGAAAAAGCCTCGAACGGGCGGCTCGGCGTCGCCGCGCTCGATACGTCGAACGGCGTGCGTATCGCGCACCATGCGCGCGAGCGCTTTCCCCTGTGCGGCACGTATGCGGTCATGGCGGCCGCCGCGATGCTCGCGCGCGGCTCGCTCGACGCATCGCTGCTGCCGCGCCGCATCCTGTACCGCCGCTATGAAATCGTGTCCGGCTCGCCGATTACGGAAAGCCACGTCGACACCGGCATGACGATCGCGCAGCTGTGCACGGCGATGCTGCAGTCGGGCGACAAGGGCGCGGGCAACCTGCTGATGGGCGTGCTCGGCGGCCCGCAGGCCGTCACGGCGTTCGCGCGCGAGAGCGGCGACACCACCTTCCGCCTCGATCACTGGGAACCCGAACTGAACAAGGCCGCGCCCGGCGACGAGCGCGACACGTCGACGCCGGTCGCGATGGTCGACACGCTGCAGCGCCTGCTGCTCGGCGAGGTGCTGCACGAGCCGCAACGCGCGCAACTGACGGAATGGATGGTGGGCGGCGCACGCGGGGCGACCGGCATCGCGGCGGGCGTGCCGCCCGGCTGGCGCGTGGCCGACAAGGCCGGCACCGGCGGTTTCGGTACGACGACGGATATCGCGGTGCTGTGGCCGCCGTCGCGCGCGCCGATCGTGATGGCCGTGTCGTTCACGCAGCCGGACGCCGCTGCCGCGGCGCGCGCGGATGTCGTCACGGCGGCGGCGCGCATCGCGGCGGGCGCCTGACCGCGACGGCCTGAGCATCCAGCGTCTCGCGCAAAGCCGGCGTTTGGCTTATCGTGTCGGTCAGCGCGCGCCGGTGTCGGCGCGCGGCCCTTCCGCGCCGTTTCCTGTTTCCCGTTCACCATGCGCCGACTTCCGCCCCTGCACGCGCTGCAGATCTTCTCGACGGTGGCTCGCCACCGCAGCTTCACGCGCGCGGCCGAGCAGCTGTGCATTACGCAAGGCGCGGTGAGCCGGCAGATCCAGACGCTCGAGGCGCATTACGGTTTTCCGTTGTTCAAACGGCATGCGAAGGGCCTCACGCTGACGGCCGAGGGCGAACAGTTGTTGCCGGTGGTCGAGGAGAGCTTCGCGCGGATCGAGGACATCTCGATGAAGCTCACGCGGCAGCGCACCGATCTCGCGCTGAAGGTGCCGACCTGCGTGATTCGCTGGATGCTGCCGCGCATCATGCGCTTTCAGGGCGAACATCCCGATCTCCACGTGCAGATCACGACCGCGTGGCAGCACGTCGTCGATTTTTCGAGCGAGCCGTTCGATGCGGCAATCGTCTACGGGACGTCGCCGGGCCCGGGCGTCGTCGCGCTGCCGCTGTTCGACGAGCGGCTGACACCCGTTTGCGCGCCCGAGTTGCGGCAGGCGTCGCCGCTCGGCGCGGTCGGCGATCTCGCGCGCCATACGCTGCTGCATCCGACGCGCGACCACCGCGACTGGCGCGCATGGCTCGACCATGCGGGCGAGCGCGGTGTCGATCCCGCGCGCGGGCCGACGTTCGACACGCTCGATCTCGCGACGAACGCGGCGATGCAGGGCTTCGGCGTCGCGATCGGCGACGTGACGCTCGTCGACGACGACGTCAGCGCGCGCCGGCTCGAACGGCCGTTCGACGTCGTGCTCGAAACGGGCGCACGCTACTTCTTCGTCTACCCCGAGAACCTCGGCAGCCAGCAGAAGATTCGCGCGTTCAGCGACTGGATCGCGCGCCATCGCGACTGACGCGCGACGGTTCCGCAGCGGCTTCTACTGATAGGTCACGACGGCGATCATCGGCGCGCGCGCGTTGCCCGGGCGGCCAGGTAAAACGATTGCGCGCGAGGCCTGCGTAAAGGTCGTGGTCCTGATCGTGCGCAGGCTGGCCGCGTCGACGAACGCGACTTGTCCGCTCGCAGGGCGCGGGCAGTCGGGGCGCACGTACGCATGCGCGGCGTCGGCCGTATCGAGCGCGAATGCGCACGGCGGCTCGACGATCATGCCGGTGAAGTGGATGATGCCGGACGCGCCGGCGGCAAAAGACGAGGACGAGGCCAGAAGCGAGGCAGCCAGGGCAAACGAGGCGGCAAATAGACGATGCTTCATGACAGGCTCCAGAGAGGAAGCGCGTCGCAGCGAGGCCGCTCGAATGGCAGTCCGTCAACGCTGCGGTGCTGTATGCGTAAACGGCAACTTCATCGAACCTCTTGAGTGGGAAACCGGAAATAGCGGCGATGAGCAAACGACGCCGGGTTCCTTCAATCAATTTATCTCAAATTTGTGCGCCCGCAAGTCAGGGTATTGCCGATGACGTAAGCTCCAGGGAAGCGCGCCGGTGGACGCACGATTCGCCGGTGAATCGTTGAGTGCTCAACGAATCGACGATCCCGGGAACGACGATGCGCGAAAAGCAAAACGGCCGCTCGTGTGCGACGAGCGGCCGTTTCGACCTGGAGCGGTGGGCGGTATTCAGCCCGTGCGCTTGCGGATCGCACCCACGACGACGAGCAGGATGATCGCACCGATGATCGACGCGATCCAGCCCGCACCCTGGCCCGGTGCATACCAGCCGGCCGCACGGCCGACGTAGCCGGCGACCAGCGAGCCGACGACGCCGAGCACGATGGTCATCAGGATGCCCATCTTGTCGTCGCCCGGCTTGAACGCGCGGGCGAGGAGGCCGACGATGAGCCCGACGACCAGGGTTTCGATGAATTGCAGCATGAACGCCTCCCTATTGCTGTGCTGTTGACGAAAGGAAGTTGACCCGTGCGGTGCACAAGGGTTCCATGCGGCGGCAAGCCGGCGCACGGCGTGCGAAGTATCGCATGCGTGCGCGTCCGGCGGATGTCACGTGGCAGGCGCGTCGGCCACCGGATCGAGACGGCGGTAGCCTTCGGTCGCATTCAGCAGCGTGCGCGTGTAGTCGCGTGCGACCTGCCCGGCCCGCACGTCCTCGATCCGCAGCTGCTCGACGATCTCCCCATGCTGCATCACCGCGACGCGCTGGCACAGGAAGCCGATCACCGCGAGGTTGTGGCTGACGAGGATCATCGTCAGGTTGCGTTCGCGATGCAGGCGGCGCAACAGGTTCAGGATCTCGGCCTGTACCGACACGTCGAGCGCGGACGTCGGCTCGTCGAGCAGCAGCACGCGCGGCTCGACGATCAGCGCACGCGCGATCGCCACGCGCTGCCGCTGGCCGCCCGACAACTGGTGCGGATAGCGGAAGCGGAACGTGGGGCCGAGGCCGACCTCGGACAGCGCGCGGGCGATCCGCGCATCGGCGTCGCCGATCGCATGGATCGACAGCGGCTCGCGCAGCGTCTGGTCGACGGTGAAGCGCGGATGCAGCGACGCGTACGGATCCTGGAACACCATCTGCACGTGGCGGCGGAACGCGCGATCGGGCGCGTCGCCCACCGGCCGGCCGTCGATCGACAGGCTGCCGGCCGCGAGCGGCACGAGGCCCGTCAGCGCACGCAGCAGCGTCGACTTGCCGGAGCCCGATTCGCCGACGAGCCCGAACACCTCGCCGTCGCGTACCGCGAAGCTCGCGTCGCGCACGGCGTCGACGTGACCCGTGCGGGTCGGGAAACGGATCGATGCGTGATCGACGTCGATCATCGTGCGGCCTCCTGTCGATCGGCGCGTGCGGCGGCCGGCGATGCGGGATCGAGCCATGCCGGGTCGCGCCGCAGCACGGGCAGTTCGTCGGGCGGGTTCGCCAGCGGCGGGTTCGCGGCGAGCAGCCCGCGCGTATAGGGATGCGAGGCGTCGCGCAGGTCGCGCGCGGCGCAGGTTTCGACCACGCGGCCGGCATACATCACCGCGACGCGGTCGCAGAACGACATCACGAGCGGCAGGTCGTGGCTGATGAACATCAGGCCCGTGCCATGCCGCGCGATCATCGCGTCGAGCACCGCGAGCACCTGCATCGACACCGCGACGTCGAGCGCGGAGGTCGGCTCGTCGGCGATCAAGAGGCGCGGGCCGGTCGACACCATCATCGCGATCATCACGCGCTGGCCCATGCCGCCCGACAGCTCGTGCGGATACGCATCGGCGACGCGCGCCGGGTCGCGGATCTGCACGGCCTCGAGCGCTTCGACGATCCGCTCGCGCAGCGCGCGGCCGCGCAGGCCCGGCTCGTGCAGCCGGAACGCTTCGCCCATCTGCTTCGCGACCGTCATCACCGGGTTCAGCGAATATTTCGGGTCCTGCAGGATCATGCCCATCTGGCTGCCGCACAGCCGCCGGCGCTCGCGCGGCGACATCGCGCGCAAGTCGTGGCCCGCGAAGCGCATCGTACGCGCCGACCAGCGCGCGGCATCGGGCAGCAGGCCGAGCAGCGCGCGGCCGGTCAGCGACTTGCCGGAGCCCGATTCGCCGACGATGCCGAGCCGCTCGCCTGGCGCGAGCGTCAGCGACAGGTCGCGCACGGCGTCGGTGACGCTGCCGTCGTGCCCGCGGAAACCGATCTTCAGCCCGTCGATCTCGCAGAGCGGTGCCGGCGCGGCGGTGGAATTCATCGACATGTCATGCTCCATGGCGGGGATCGAAGACGTCGCGCAGCCCGTCGCCGAGCAGATTGAACGCGAGGCTCACGAGCAGGATCGCGATGCCGGGCAGCGTCGCGACCCACCATGCGTCGAGCAGCACGTTGCGGCCCGACGCGACCATGAAACCCCATTCGGGGCTCGGCGGCTGCGCGCCGAGGCCGAGAAAGCCGAGGCCCGCGACGGTCAGGATGATGCCGGCCATGTCGAGCGTCGCGCGCACGATCACCGAGGACATGCACAGCGGCATGATGTAGCGCAGCAGGATGCGCGGGCCCGACGCGCCTTGCAGCCGCGCGGCATGGATGTAGTCGGCCTGTGCGATGCGGATCGTCTCCGCACGCGCGAGCCGCGCATACGCGGGCCACGCGGTAATCGAGATCGCGACGACCGCGTTGATCACGCCGGGGCCGAGCGCAGCCGCGAATGCGAGCGCGAGCACGATCTTCGGGAACGCGAGCGCGATGTCGGTGATGCGCATCAGCACGCTGTCGACGAAGCCGCCGCAATAGCCGGCGGTCGTGCCGATCAGCAGGCCGATCGGCACGACGATCACGACGACGAGCAGCGCGATGCCGAGCGTCAGGCGCGACCCGTCGATCAGCCGCGAAAGGATGTCGCGGCCGAGCTGGTCGGTGCCGAACCAGTGCGACGGCGAGCCCGGCGGCAGCAGCCGGTCGCCCAGCACCTGGCGCAGCGGATCGTGCGGCATGATCAGCGGGCCGACGAGCGCGACCGCGATCAGCGCGACCAGGATCGCGAGCCCGAACAGGTTGAGCGGATTCGTGGCGAACCGGCGCCAGCGACGGTACGCGAGGCCGAGCGCGGCCTGCGAGCGCGATGCCGGTGCGTCGGACAACAGCCACGCGCGCGGGGACAGACGCTCGGCGCTCATGATCGGACGACCTTCGGCATGGACGATGAAAGAAGCAGGATGGAAGCGGTCATGTCGGGGCGGCCCTCAGCGCGCACGCGGATCGAACACGCGGTACAGCGCGTCGGTCAGCAGGTTGACGGTGATGAACATCGCGCCGATCACGAGCGTCGCGCCGAGCACCGCGCTCATGTCGGCGTTCAGCAGCGCGCCGGTCAGGTACGAGCCGAGCCCCGGCCATGCGAACACGATCTCGGTCAGCACCGAGCCTTCGAGCAGGTTGCTGTACGTGAGCGCGATCACGGTGAGCAGCGGCACCGCGATGTTGCCGAACGCGTGCCGCCAGATCACGCGACGCTCGGACAAGCCCTTCGCACGCGCGGTGACGATGTATTCCTGGCTCAGCTGGTCGAGCATGAACGAGCGCGTCATGCGGCTGAGATACGCGACCGAGTAGTAGCCGAGGATCGCGGCCGGTAGTGCGATGTGCGACACCGCGTTGCGAAATACGTCCCACTCGCCCGCGAGCGCCGCATCGATCAGCAGGCTTCCGGTGCGCGGGTCGACCATCCCGTCGTAGACGGGATCGAGCCGGCCGGGGCCGCCGACCCAGTGCAGCCGCGCATAGAACAGCAGCAGCCCCATCAGTCCGAGCCAGAATACCGGCACCGAATTGCCGATCAGCCCGACGAAGCGCGCGATGTGATCGATCGGCCGGTTGTGCTTCACGGCAGCCGCGACGCCGAGCGGCACGCCGATCGCGATGCCGATCAGCGTCGCGATCGTCGCCAGTTCGAGCGTGGCCGGGAACACGCGCTTGATGTCGTCGAGCACCGGGTTCGCGGTCAGCAGCGACACGCCGAGGTTGCCGTGCAGGACGTCGCGCGCATAGATCAGGAATTGCGTGACGAGCGGCTTGTCGAGCCCCAGCGCGATGCGCTCGGCCGCATATGCGGCGGCCGATGCGCGATCGCCGAGGATCGCGAGCACGGGATCGATCGGCACCTTGCGGCCGATCACGAACGTCAGCGCGAGCAGCCCCGCGAACGTGACGGCGAGCGTGAGCGCCCAGCGCAGCACGCGCAGTGCCCAGCGCACGGCCGGGCGCCGCGCGGGCAGCGTGCGCAGTGCTTCGAGGGAGGAGGCGGGAGTCGACATGCGGCGAATCTTATTGCTTCTTCAGGTTGCGGTACGACACCAGATCGTTGATCGGCCCGACCTCGAGCCCGCTGACCCCGGGCCGCGTCGCGACCTGCGCGACTTTCTCGAACATGATCACGAACGGCGAGCGCGCGAGCACTTCCTTCTGCATCGCCTGATACAGCTGCGCGCGTTTCGCGGCGGCGGGCTCGGCGAGCGCGGTGTCGGTTTGCTTCGTGAGCTGCGGGATGTCCCAGCTGTTGCGCCAGGCCAGCATTTTATAGCTCGACTTGTCGGAATTGTCCGGATTCCACGCGAAACCCTGCGCGTTGCTGTGCGGATCGATGTAGTCGGCCGACCATTCGCCGATGTAGATGTCGTGCTGGCGCGCGCGGTATTTCGCGAGCGTCTGCTTGTTGTCGCCGGGGATCAGCTGCACCTTGATGCCCGCCTGCGCGAAGTTCGCCTGCACGGCCTGCGCGATCTCCGTGTACGGATAGTCGTTGCGCACGTCCATCGTCACGGAGAAGCCGTTGGGCACGCCGGCCTTCGCGAGCAGCGCCTTCGCCTTCGCGACGTCGAGCTTGTACGGGTTCGCGTTCAGCGTGCCGAGGAAACCTTCGGGCAGGAAGGTCTGATGCACCTTGTAGGTCGTCTTCACGACGTTGCTCTGGATGCCCGCATAGTCGACGAGCCATTTCAGCGCTTCCTGCACGTCGGGTTTCGCGAGCGTCGGGTTCTTCGTGTTCAGGCCGAGATACAGCAGCGTCGCCTGCGGCGATGCCGCCACCTTCGCCTTGCCGGACTTCACGACCGACGCCAGATCGTCGGGGCTCAGGTCGCGTGCCACGTCGACGTCGCCGTTTTCCAGCAGCAGGCGCTGGCTCGCGGCTTCGGGCACGTGACGCAGCACGATGCGCTTCATCGCGAGCGGCAGCCGGTAGCCGTCGAAGCGTTGCAGCACGAGGCTGTCGCCGGCCGTCCACTTGACCAGCTTGTATGCGCCGGAGCCGGCTTCGTTGGTCTTCAGCCAGCCGTTGCCGAAGTCGTTGCCCTGCTGGTGCGACAGCAGCAGTTTCTTGTCGAGCACCGATGCGGGCCACGAGCCGAGCACGTTCAGCACGAAGGTCGGCGCGTACTTGCGGTCGGTCGTGATCGACACCGTCGCGTCGTCGAGCTTCTTCACGTTCGCGGCGACGTTCGCCTTGGTGAGGCCGATGCCGGTCAGCACGGCGGCCGGCCCCTTGTCGAGCAGCACCGCGCGCTGGATCGACCACGCGACGTCGTCGGCCGTCAGCGGGTTGCCCGAGTGGAACTTGAGGCCGGTGCGCAGCTTGAACGTATAGGTCAGCCCGTCGGCGCTCACCGTCCACGACTGCGCGACGTCGCCGTTGAATTTCGACGGATCGCGCAGGTCGACGCGCACGAGCCGGTCGTACGTGTTGGCGACGTATTCCTCCGGCACCAGCTCGTAGATCTCGCCTGGATCGAGCGTCGTGAATTCGTCGAGCAGCGTGGCCATCACGAACAGGTCCTTCGGCGTTTCCGCACGGGCGGCGGACAGCGGAACGGCGGCGAGAATGGACGCGGCGGCGAGCGCCGCGACGAGCCGGGATGTCGGGAATTTCATGTGCGCTCCATCGGTCGTTGAAGTCGTTGAACGTGAACGGAAAAGAGGGCATGCATCGGCGTTACATCAGGCGCCACGGGCCGCTCGCCGCGTTGTCGATCTGCGGCAACGCGCGAGAGCCGGGCAGCTCGTAGTGCCACCATTCGCTGTCGATGTGCGCGAAGCCGGCCGCGTGCATCACGCCGAGCAGCAGCAGACGATTGCGTTGCACTTGCTCGGGCAGCCCCGCGTGAAAGTGGCCCGATGCGGCGACCATCTCGTCGAAGCCGGTGCCCATGTCGAGCGGCTCGCCGTTCGTGCCGACGAGCGTCAGGTCGAGCGCGGTGCCGCGGCTGTGATTCGAGCCGCGGCCGAGATCGGCGACGAAGTTCGGATCGGGCAGGAAATCCCATAGCACCTGCTGCGCTTGCGGCGGCCGGTAGGCGTCGTAGATGCGCAGCGTGAAGCCGGCCTGCGCGGCGACGTCGACCGCGCGGCGCAATGCGGCTTCGGCCGGCGCCAGCAACAGGCAGTGCGCACGGCGGTAGATCGGCTTGCCGGTCAGGTTGCGCTCGGTCGCATAGACCAGATCGATGTCGACGCGATGCGTGGCGGGCGTGATTTCGACGAGGCGGTGATCGTTCATCGGCGGTTCAGTTGGGTTCAGGCTCGCTCAGGATTCGAATTGGTCGAACGTGTGCTGCAGTTCGCGGTTGCGCGCGACGCGCCGGTCGATCGCGGGGCCGAGGCGATCGACCACGGCCGTGATCAGCAGGTTGAACAGGCAGGTGAGCGGCGCGAGCGAATCCCAGAACTGGCCGACGTCGGTCTTCACCTGGAGCAGGTCGGCCGGCCATTCGCGCGCCCACGGGCACGACAGATCGGTGACCAGCGCGAACGGCTGGCCGCGCTTGGCGGCCGCCTGGCAATAGCGGCGCGCGCTGCGCGAATACGCGCGCGTATCGGTGACGACGCAGTACGGCCGTTCGAATTCGGAGTTCAGCGAATCGACGTACGAGCCCGACTGGCCGTCGGAGTAGAACACGCGCGGGCGCAGGTATTCGAGGTAGCTGCTGAATGCGTTGCTGATGCCGCGCGTCGACTGGATGCCGAGGATGAACACCGCGTCGGCATGCGCGATCCGGTCGGCGACCTGCGCGAACACCGGGCCTTCGGCCAGGCGGTACACGTGGCGGATCGCGTCGAGTTCGCGCTCGAGCGACGATGCGAGGGCGCCGTCACTGCCGTTGCCGCGGTTGCGATCGGCCGGTTGCGTGCCGGCGATGCGGCGGTATTCGTCGAGCCGGTCGGTGATCATCCACGGGCGATCGCCGCCGCCGCGCAGTTCTCGCTTCAGGTCGTCGAGATTGCGATAACCGACGCTGCGCAGGAAGCGGCCGACCGAGATGCCGCTCGTGCCGGCCTGCTGCGCGATCTGGTCGGCCGTCTCGAGCCCGAGCCGGTCGAGGTTCGCGAGCATGTAGCTCGCGATGCGCTTGGCGGTCGGCGTCAATTCGGCATAGCGGGATTCGACGGTACGGGCGAACGCGCAGGTCATCAGTTGTTAGATCATTGTCGGCGGTTGATCGAATGTCATCCATCTAACAAAGCCAAAATCATTCGCGCCAGCGGATAAAAACTATGGCGTGAGGGCGGGCGATAGGGTCGAAAACCCTCTCGAGAAGCTGGGGCCGGCATACAAGGGTTCGCTTTTTATGTCTGTCAGACATATTTTACGTTTATGCGTATGAGAAATAATTTGCGTTTATGCCTGTCAGGAATATACTGAGTTTATTGCCTACAGGAATACGCGCCGTGAATTTCATCGTCAATACGCCCGCGCAACTGGGCGAAATCCTGTCTTCGGCGCGTCAGGCCAACGGCCTGACGCAAGCCGAAGCGGCAGTGCGAATCGGCGTGGGCCAGTCGCGGCTGTCGCTGCTCGAAACCACGCGTACCGAAAGCCTGTCGCTCAGGCAGTTGCTCGAGCTGACCGCGCTGTACGGTCTCGAACTCAGCATCCGCACCAAGGGCGAGCCCGACGCAGCCGCCGCCGAGTGGTAAGCGATGGGACGCAAATCGCACACTCGCGCGCTGTCGATCTGGACGAACGGCCAGAGGGTCGGCACATGGCGGATTCCCGTGCGCGGCGACATGGAACTGCTGTACGACGCCGGCTGGAAGCAGTCGGCCGTCGGTCGCCCGCTGTCGTTGTCGCTGCCGTTCGGTGTCGGCGACGCTCCGTTGCGCGGCGAACGCGTCAATCATTACTTCGACAACCTGCTTCCGGACAGCGACGCCATTCGGCGCCGATTGGCCGCCAGGTTCGGCACGGCGACGACCGAGCCGTTCGATCTGCTTGCCGCGCTCGGTCGCGATTGCGTCGGGGCGGTGCAATTGCTCGGCGAAGACGATGCGCCAACCGGCCTGGATCGCATCGACGGTACGACGCTGTCGGACGAGGACGTCGCACGCGTGCTCGATCAGGCGAGCGGTGTGGCGACGGGGGCCGAGGACGACGACGATTTCCGGCTGTCGCTGGCCGGTGCGCAGGAAAAGACCGCGCTGCTGTTTCACGACGGGCGCTGGATGCGCCCGCACGGTGCCACGCCCACGACGCATATTCTCAAGTTGCCGCTCGGGCTGGTCGGCAACAAGCGGGCCGATCTCACGGCCTCCGTCGAGAACGAGTGGCTGTGTCTCGCGATCCTGCGAGCGTTCGGCCTGCCGGCGGCGGGTGCGGAAATCGTGCGTTTCGGCGCGCACAAGGTGCTGTCGGTCGAACGGTTCGATCGTGTGTTGCATCGTGACGGCGGGTGGCTGTTGCGCTTGCCGCAGGAAGATTTCTGCCAGGCGCTCGGCGTGCCGCCTCACCTGAAGTACGAGTCGCAGGGCGGCCCCGGCGTGCCCGATCTGGCCGGCCTGCTGCGCCGTTCGGAGACGGCGCGGGAGGATCTCGACACACTGTTCGCCGCCCTGATCGTGTTCTGGATGCTCGCCGCACCGGACGGGCATGCGAAGAACTTCAGCCTGCGCCTGCTGCCGGGCGGCCGTTTCCGCCTCACGCCGCTCTATGACGTGATGTCGATCTGGCCGGTCGAAGGCGATGGCGCGAACCAGTGGTCGTGGCACAAGGCGAAGCTCGCGATGGCCGTGCACGGCAAGCGCAAGCACTATGCGATGCGCGATATCACGCGACGGCACTTTAGCGCGATGGCCGAATATTGCCTGCTCGGCGATATCGCGACACCGATCGTCGAACGGCTCATCGCCACGACGCCGCACGTGATCGAGTCGGTCGGCGCTGCGCTGCCGCCCGGTTTTCCGGCAAGGGTCGCGGAGCGCATTCTGGGCGGATTGCGGTTCGCCGCGCAGCGGCTCGCCGACATGCCGCGGGAGTAAGCCGCGGCCCGGCGCGGCCCGGTCAGCCGGTGTCGACATATCGGCGTTCGCCCCGTTTTCCGTTTTTCACGATCGGTTATCCGAATCGACTGCATCGCATTGCATCGGTGATTGCACGTTGCGCGCGTCAATCGTCTCCTGTCGCCATGCGTGACATCACGACCTGACGCGGTCGTATTTCCTCATTCACCGTACCTGACCGATTCGCCGACATCCGTCGCCGTCCGGCATCCCTCCGCGCCGAAATAATTACAAAATTAAAGCCGATCAGATTAAATCATTAATTCAGACTAATAATTCATTTAAGTTTTTCGGGGATTTGGATTTAACTTGCGTCACGGGATGTTTGATTTTCGATAATCCGAAAAGCAGTAAATGTTCCGTAATGGAAATTCTCTCTATTGCAGGAATGAAGAGGAAATCATGACGAATCTTTCTCGACGCAAGATGCTGGCGGGTACGGCCGGCGCCATTGCCGCCGCGGGCATCGCGGTATCGGCCAAGGCCGCCTCGTTCGGCAATCCGGACAGCCCGCCGGAAGGCGCGGTGAATGCGCGCAACCGCCAGAGCCTGACCGACCCGGGGCCTAAAAATCCGGCCATCGCCAATCAATTCCCGTCTTTTCAGAATCCACCGGCCACCGATATCAACGGAATGCCGTTATTCTGGGCGTCTTTCAATAATGCCCATAAACGCATTCAGAATGGCGGGTGGGCGCGCGAAGTGACGCAGGACGATTTCGCGATTTCCGAAACCATTTCCGGCGTCAACATGCGGCTGACGCGCGGCGGCATTCGCGAGATGCACTGGCACCAGCAGGCCGAGTGGGCCATCATGCTCGACGGCCGCTGCCGGATCACGGTGCTCGACGAGCTCGGCCGGCCGTCCGTGCAGGACGTCAAAACCGGCGATCTCTGGTATTTCCCGCCCGGCCTGCCGCATTCGCTGCAGGGCCTCGGCCGCGACGGCGCCGAATTCCTGCTCGCGTTCGATAACGGCCGCGCATCGGAATTCAACACGCTGTTGCTGACCGACTGGATCGCGCATACGCCGCCCGACGTGCTCGCGCTCAACTTCGGCGTGCCGGCCGACGCGTTCAGGAACGTGCCCCTCGACAACCTGTGGATCTTCCAGGGCGACGAACCGGGCCCGCTCGCGGACGCGCAGCGCGCGTCGGCCGCGTCGGCCGGTGCGCCGCCGCATCCGTTCGTCTTTTCGCTCGGCGACATGAAGCCGGTCAGGAAGACGCGCGGCGGCGAGGTGCGGATCGCGGACAGCACCAACTTCAACGTGTCGACGACGGTCGCGGCGGCGCTCGTCACCGTGCATCCGGGCGGCATGCGCGAACTGCACTGGCATCCGAACGCCGACGAATGGCAGTACTACCTGCAAGGCGAGGCGCGAATGACGGTGTTCGACACGGGGCCGAAGGCGCAGACGGCCGACTTCCGCGCGGGCGACGTCGGCTATGTGAAGAAGAGCCTCGGTCACTACGTGCAGAACACCGGCCAGACCGACCTCGTGTTCCTCGAAATCTTCAAGACCGACCGCTATGCGGAGGTGTCGTTGTCCGACTGGCTCGCGCATACGCCGCCGAAGCTCGTCGAAGCGCACCTGAACGTCGCGCCGGACGTGATCGCGCAGTTTCCGCGCAATCGTCCCGACGTCGTGCCGCTGTAACGCCGCCATCGTCCTGCCATGGCCGGCACGCGGCAGGCCGGCCGCGGCATGTGCGCCCGAATCAGCCTTCCTCATTCGAACGGAAACTCCACCATGCTTCCCGTCCCGAGCAAACCTGCCGGCGGCTTCGCGCTGCCGGGCCCGTCCGCCGAGCCAGCCGACGGCGCGGCGCGCGCCGCGCTGGAAGGGCGCCGCACCGGCGTCGCCGCGCTGCTGCCGTTCGTCGGCCCGGCCGTGATCGCGTCGATCGGCTACATGGACCCCGGCAACTTCGCGACCAACATCCAGGCCGGCGCCGCGTATGGCTATCGGCTGCTGTGGGTCGTGCTGGCCGCGAACGCGATCGCGATGCTGTTCCAGGCGATGTCGGCGAAGCTCGGCATCGTGACCGGCCGCAATCTCGCCGAGCTGTGCCGCGACCGTTTCCCCGTGCCGGTCGTGTGGGGCATGTGGATCGCGTCGGAGATCGCCGCGATGGCGACCGATCTCGCCGAATTCCTCGGCGGCGCGCTCGCGTTCGGGCTGTTGTGCCACCTGTCGCTGTTCGCGGGGATGATCGCGACCGCGTTCGCGACCTGCGCGATCCTCGCCCTCGAAAAGCGCGGCTTCCGGCCGCTGGAAGCGGCGATCGCGGCGCTGGTCGGCGTGATCGGCGCGTGCTATCTCGGCGAGCTGCTGATCGCGCCGCAGGACTGGCGTGCGGCCGCGTTCCATCTGGTGGTCCCGCAGATTCCCGATCATGCGGCGCTGACGATTGCAGTCGGGATCATCGGCGCGACGATCATGCCGCACACGCTGTATCTGCATTCGGGCCTCACGCAGGATCGCACCGCGCCGCGCGACGACGCGCAGCGGCGGCGGCTCGTGCGTTTCTCGAACCGCGAGGTCGTGGTCGCGCTCGGGCTCGCCGGCTTCGTGAATCTCGCGATGGTGATGATGGCGTCGTCGGCGTTCCACGTGGCCGCGCCGGGCATGACCGACATTGGCGACGCCTATCACACGCTGATCCCCGTGCTCGGGCCGGCGGCCGGCGCGCTGTTTCTCGTCGCGCTGCTGACCTCGGGCGTGTCGAGCTCGGTGGTCGGCACGATGGCCGGGCAGGTCGTGATGCAGGGCTTCATCCACCGCCGCATGTCGATCTGGGTGCGGCGGGCAGTGACGATCGCGCCCGCGTTCGTGGTGGTCGCGCTCGGCTGCGACGTCACGCGGGCGATGGTGGCGAGCCAGGTCGTGCTGAGCTTCGTGCTGCCGATGCCGATGATCGCGCTGGTCATGCTGTCGGCGCGCAGGGATGTGATGGGCGCTTACGCCATGCGGATGCCGCTCACGATCGTCGCCGGCGCGGCGACGATCGTGATCGTCGGGCTGAATGCGTACCTGGTATGGGCGGCGCTCAATTGAACGGGTGCGGGCCGGCCCTTGCTGCTGCATGTCCGGCGCTTCGCGCAGCCGCGATTATTTCGCGAGCGTCCGGTACGACACGAGGTCGTTGATCGGACCGATTTCCGGTCCGGTCGCGCCGGGGCGCGTGGCGACCTGCACGACTTTCTCGAACATGATGATGAACGGCGAGTTCGCGAGCACGGCCTTCTGCAGCGCTTCGTAACGCTGCGCGCGCTTCGCGGGCGACGGCTCGACGAGCGCGGCCTCGGTGTCCTTCGTCAGTTGCGGAATGTTCCAGCTGTTTCGCCACGCGAGCATCTTGGTCGGCGACTGGTCCGAGTTGTCCGGATTCCACGCGAAACCGCGCGCGTTGCTGTTCGGGTCCATGTAGTCGGGCGACCATTCGCCGATGAAGATGTCGTGCTGGCGCGCGCGGTACTTGCCGATCGCCTGCTTCGCGTCGCCGGGGATCAGCTTCACGCGGATGCCGCCCTGCGCGAGGTTCGCCTGCAGCGCCTGGGCGATCTCGAGGTACGGATAGTCGTTCGGCATGTCCATCGTCGCGTCGAAACCGTTCGGCAGGCCGGCCTTCGCGAGCAGCGCCTTCGCCTTCGCGACGTCGAGCTTGTACGGGTTCGTGTTCAGCGTGCCGAGGAAGCCTTCGGGCAGGAAGGTCTGATGCACCTTGTAGGTCGTGCTGACGATGTTGCGCTGGATGCCGTCGTAATCGACGAGCCATTTCATCGCCTGCTGAACCTCGGGCTTCGCGAGGTTCGGGTTCTTCGTGTTCAGGCTCAGGTACAGGAGCGCCGACACCGGCCACGACGCGACCTTGATCTTGCCGGCCTTCGACAGCGCGGCGAGGCTGTCGGGGCTCAGGTTGCGCGCGGCGTCGGCGTCGCCGTTCTCCAGCAGCAGCCGTTGCGCGGACGCTTCGGGCACGTGGCGCAGCACGACGCGCTTCATCGGGTACGGCGTGCGGTATTTGTCGAAGCGCTGCAGCACGATGGTTTCGTTCGGCGTCCACTTGACGAGCTGGTACGGGCCTGAGCCCGCGTCGTTGGTGCGCAGCCAGCCGCTGCCGAAATCGTTGCCTTGCTGGTGCGACAGCAGCAGCTTCTTGTCGAAGACCGAGGCCGGGCACGCGCTCAGCACGTTGAGCACGAAGCTCGGCGCGTACTTGCGGTCGGTTTCGAGCACGACGGTTTGCGGATCGATCACGCGCACCTTCTGCGTCACGTTCGCCTTCGTCAGGCCGAGATCGGCGAGCACGCCGGCCGGCCCCTTGTCGAGCAGGATGGTGCGCTGCAGCGACCACGCGACGTCGTCGGCGGTGACCGGGTTGCCGGAATGGAAGGTGAGGCCCGGGCGGAGCTTGAACGTGTAGGTCACGCCGTCGGCGCCGACCGTCCACGATTGCGCGATCTGTCCGTCGAAGCGCGTCGGGTCCTTCAGGTCGACGCGCACCAGCCGTTCGTAGGTGTTCGCGACGTATTCGGACGGCACCAGCTCGTAGATTCCGCTCGGGTCGAGGGTCGTGAATTCGCCGAGTTGCGTGGCGACGACGAAGATGCCGGGCGGCGTGGCCGCCTGCGCCGGCAGCGCCGGAACAAGCGCGACGAGCGCGGCGCTGACGAACAGCCGGGACAGCAGGTGCTTCATGCGGGCTCCACTGAAAAGGAATCGTGGTGCGATTCTCTCATCGACGGGCACCCGGATGAAAATATTCGGCAGGCGCGCCGGTTGGCGCGTGGCGACGGGCCGGGCGGACGCCCGGCGCGGGAGGGTGTCAGATCGCGCAGCGCGCGACCGCGAAGCGCATCGCTTCCTCGGCCGGCTCGTTGCCCGAGCCGCGCACGACCTTGATCACCGAGCCGTTGCCCGACGGCGTCAGCGTGACGAAGTACGAATTCGAGCCGACGGCGAGGTCGGTCACGCCGTTGTGCTGCGATTGTTCGGTGCCCGACAGGCGGCTGTCGAGGCAGTTCGCGATCGCGTAGGCCGGACGTTGCGACGACACGTAGATCATCGGCGCCGTGCCCGAGCCGGCCGAGTCGGACGACGGAGCGGAACCGCAGGCGGCGAGCAGGGCGGCGGGAAGGAGCAGCAGGAATCGTTTCATGGTCGGTCGTCGGGTGTCTCGTATCGAGGCTGGGGCGCGGAGGGGCGAAACGCGAAGCTTCGCGACGAAACCGCCCGGAATCGGGCCGTTTTTGACGGACGACGATGCAGCAGGCGGCTGACGACGGAGTATACCCGCAGCACTTGACGCCGTTGGCGCGTTGAAACGATTCGATACAACAAGCACCCGCTGCCGCATCGCGGCAGCGGGCGTTCAGCTCGTGGCGAATGGGCGCTTGCCGGTGTTGTCGGTGTTATTGGCCGATCTTGTTGCTGACCGCATTTTCCTGCTGGTTCAGCACGTGCTTTTCGCTCTTCGTGATGTGGCTGTGATCCTGCGCAGCCATGTCCCGCTCTTCCTGGCGGATCTTGCGGTCGTCACGATGCAGGCGGGCGGCCTGCGCGTGCGACATCTCGCCTTCCTTCACTTCGTGATGGATGCGGCGATTCTGGTTGGCGAGACGCTGGTTGACCTCTTCGCGGCGCGGATGCGCGTTCTGCCACGGCGTGTCGGCGAACGCGGTGCCGGTCAGCACCGACATCAGAGCGGCGGCAATCGCGATGTGGCGGGTAAGGGCTCGCATGGTGGTTTCTCCTGTCGTTGCGCGTCCGGATCGTGGGCGCTTGAGGAAAAAACGCGATACGGGCACCGTCTGTTGACGTTTCCGCCTGTATCGATTGCAAGTCTTTATTACGCCTGCCGCGGCGCGGGGCGCGCGCCGCAGCGGGTCCGGATCAATGCGCGCCGGCCGCCGCCGCATCGGCATCGCCGCCGCCCGAGCGCGACGGTTTCGTGATCCAGATGAGCGGGATGATCGCGATGAAGACGATCGCCGACACGTAGAAGATGTCGTTCAAGCCCATCACGGCCGCCTGCGAATCGACCGACGCATTGAAGAACGCGAGCGCCGAATCGGGGCTCAGGTGCAGCAGCGAACGGCTCGTGTCGAGCTGCTGCGTGAAGACCGGATTGGTGACGCTCGCCTGTTCGGTGAGCCGCACGTGGTGCAGGATCGTGCGGTCGTTCCACGCATTGCCGATCAGCGACGTCCCCACCGCGCCGCAGAACGTGCGGCCGAAATTCGACAGGCCGGCCGCGGCCGGAATCTTTTCCGGCGGCAAGCCCGACAGGATGATCGCCGTCAGCGGCACGAAGAACATCGCCATCGGAATGCCTTGCAGCAGCGTCGGCAGTACGAGATCCCAGCGCGACACGTCGGTGTAGAACGTCGTGCGCATCATGAACACGACCGCGAAGCCCACGAATGCGAGCGTCGCGAGATAGCGCGGATCGGTGCGCGGCAGCAGGCGGCCCATGATCGGCGTGAGCAGGATCGCGAACAGCCCGAGCGGTGCGGTGGCGAGCCCCGAATCGACCGCGCGGTAGCCGAGATAGCCCTGCATCCATTGCGGCAGCAGCACGAGCGTGCCGAAGAACATCCCGTACGCGACGGAGATCGCGATCGTGCCGCCCGCGAAGTTGCGCTGCGTGAAGAGCCGCAGGTCGACGATCGGGTTGGCCTCGTGCAGCTCCCACACGAGAAAGAACGCGAAACCGATCAGCGCGACGATGCCCAGTGCAACGACCACGGGCGAGTTGAACCAGTCGAGATCCTTGCCCTTGTCGAGCATGATCTGCAGCGACGCGACCCACAGCACGAGCAGAAGCAGGCCGACCGTATCGATCGGCAGGCGGCGCGTGGCCGATTCGCGATCGCGGAACACGAACCACGTGACGGCCGCCGCGAAGAAGCCGACCGGAATGTTGATGTAGAAGATCCACGACCAGTTGTAGTCGTACGTGATCCAGCCGCCGAGCGACGGCCCGGCGATCGGCCCGACGAGCGCCGTCATCGACCACAGCGCGAGCGCCGTCGACGACTTCTGCCGCGGCCACGCGCCGAGCAGCAGCGCCTGCGACAGCGGCGCGAGCGGCCCCGCGACCGCCCCCTGCAGAATCCGCGCGGCCAGCAGCGTCGGCAGGTTCGGTGCGATCCCGCACAGCCACGACGCGAACACGAACAGCAGGATCGCCGTGACGAACAGGCGTACCTGGCCGAAGCGTTGCGTGAGCCAGCCGGTCAGCGGAATCGACACCGCGTTCGCCGCCGCGAAGATCGTGATCACCCACGTGCCTTCGTCGACCGACACGCCGAGGTCGCCCGAGATCGTCGGGATCGCGACGTTCGCGATCGACGAATCGAGCACGTTCATGAACATGGCGAGCGATACCGCGATCGTGCCGATCGCGAGCTTGCCGCCCGACAGCGGCGCCTGGGGTGACGGAGATGACATGGTGTTCCTGCGTGATGAAGGGGGCGTGCGGGGCGCAAGCGCCGGCGGCCGCGCGCACGCGCGCGACGCCTGCGCGGGCGAGCCGCGAAGCGGACGGACACGCACCGCGCGTGGGCGGCGCCGCAAACGAGCGGCCGCTCGCGCGCCGCGTGCGGTTCAGGCGTTCAATCGGATCGGCGAAGCCGTGACGGGCTTCGGCAAGCAGGCAGGCCGGTCAGGAGGGCGCGACGCGCGTGACGCGTCGGCGGGCAGCGTTCGCGTGGCTGCCGTAGCGTGTGTGGTGGTTTTTCATCGCCACAGGCTAACGATGCGGCGAACGGCGATCAACGCTTGCGCGCTCATTAATTCCTTTCCTGCGCCGCAACAATGCAGCCGACGTGCATCGATTGCAGGTCGTGCGGCGGTGTTTACATTGGCTAGGGCGCGGTCCGCCACGCAGTGAAGATTTCCGTCAGGAACTCGACGAATGCGCGTACCTTGCTGTCGAGCGTCGCGCGCTTCGGGTAGAGCGCGTGCAGCTCGACGTCGTCGGTGCGATGCCAGTCGGGCAGCACGATTTCGAGTTCGTTGCTCTCGAGCCGCCGTGTGGTGAAGTGGGTCGAAATCAGCGCGATGCCGCCGCCGCTCGCGGCCTGGCGCAGCACCGTGACCGATTCGTTCGAGATCAGCACGGGCCGCACCGGCACGTCGGCGACGTCGCCGGCCGCGTTGGTGAGGCGCAACGTCAGGCCGGGCGTGTCGCGGCCGACAAACAGGATGTCGTGATCGGCGAGATCCTGCGGCGTGTGCGGCCGGCCCGCGCGGTCGAGATAGCGCGGGCTGGCCGCGAACTTCGCGTGCGACCAGCCGAGCGAGCGCGCGACATAGCCGGAATCGGTCAGCACGCCGGTGCGCAGCGCGACGTCGAAGCCGTGTTCGACGAGGTCGAGCGCGCTGTTGTCGTAGATCAGCACGAGCTGGACCAGCGGGTAGCGCCGGCGAAACTCGGCGAGCGCCGGTTCCAGTTCGAACAGGCCGATCGCGTAAGGCACCAGCACGCGCAGCGTGCCTTCGGGTTCCGTGCGCAGCGCGCGCACCTGACGGTCCGCGTCGAGCAGAATCTCCTCGGCGCGCAGGCAACGTTCGTAGTAGTCGCGCCCGGCTTCGGTGACGGACACGCGACGCGTCGTGCGGTACAGCAACTGGACGCCGAGGTCGTCCTCGAGCTGCCTGATCTTGCGGCTCACGCGGCTGAGCGGCATGTCGATTTGCGTGGCGGCGGCAGTGAAGCTGCCGCGTTCCACCACACGCAAGAATATCCGGATGCTCTCGAGGTCCATGCGATTCGTTTCAGTGGTCGGCATGCGCGCATCTTACCGTCGCGGGCCGGATCGCCGCGGGTCGAGCCGATTATCCCGCCCGGCGCAATAACGCATCCCGCCGCTGCCCCGTAGTGGCGGCCGGCACGCGACCGTATGCTCGCCGGATGAAATTCGCATTCCCCAGCATGCCGCCGCTCGCGGCCGTCCGGGCCGCGCTGCGCGACGCATGCCCGACGTTGCCGCCCGGCGCGCTTGCATTCGCACTCCGCAATACCGCCGCGTCGCTGCTGGCGCTCTATATCGCGTTCCGGATGAATCTCGACGATCCGATGTGGGCTGCCTCGACCGTATGGATCGTCGCGCAGGGCAGCCGCGGGATGGGGCTGTCGAAGAGTCAGTACCGGATTCTCGGTACCGCGATCGGTGCGGCCGTCGCGCTCGCGCTGACCGGCGCGTTCGCGCAGACGCCCCAATTGTTCCTGCCCGCGCTCGCCGCCTGGATCGGCCTGTGCGCGGGTATCGCGACGTTCCAGCGGAATTTTCGCGCGTATGCGGCGGTGCTCGCCGGTTATACGGCCGCGATCATCGCGATGGACGCGGTATCGGCGCCGCTGCATGCGTTCGACATCGCGGTCGCGCGGTTCCTGTACGTGGTGGTCGGCATCCTGTGCGGCGCGCTGTTCGAAACGGTCTTCGCGCCGGGCGCGCCGCTGAAGGAGGTCCGGATGCGGCTCGCGCGCTATCTCGACCGTGCGGTGGCGGTCGGCGCGAGCGCGCTGCGCCGCGAGCCGAACGGCGCGGCCGTGCACCGCCTGTTCGCGGATGCGCTCGAACTCGATACCGCGGCAGAATATGCGGCGGCCGGCGCACCGCCGGTGCGCAACGCGATCGGCCATTTGCGCGCGGCGGCGCTCGGCGTGCTGGCTGCGCAGGCGGCAGGGCAGGCGATCCGGGAGCACGCGGCGCGCGCGCACGATGCGCCGGAGCCGCTGGTCGACGAGGTCGCGCACGTGCTCGAAGGGATCGCTGCATCGGGCGACGCGGGGCACCGGATGGCCGCGCTGCGCGCACGCGTGGACGACGCGCTGCGCGCCGAGGCCGTCGCGCCCGCCGCCCCGGACACGTCGCGCCTGCTCACGCTCGACCGGCTGTCGGCGTTGCTCGGCGGGTTCGACCGCGCATTCGCGAGCCAGGCATTGCTCGACCGGCCGGTGCCGCCGCCTGCACGCGTGCGCTACGCGTTCCACCGCGATCCGGTGCTCGCGTGTCACAACGGCATCCGCGCGTTCATCGCGGTGCTGGCCGCGTCGGCGATCTGGGTCTTCACCGCGTGGCCGGCGGGCGGCGGATTCGTCGCGATCACGGCCGTGGTGAGCGCCCTGTTCTCCACACGCCCGAATTCGGTGCGTGCGATCGTCGGTTTCATGAAAGGCACGGCATGCGCGGCGGTCGCGGGTGCCGTCTGCAACTTCATCCTGCTGCCGGCGGTGTCGGGCTTCGAGATGCTCGCGTACATCCTCGGCGTGTTCCTGATCGGCACCGGCCTCGCGATGCGCCATCCGCGCACGGCCGCGATGGGCAGCGCGTTCTCGATCTTCTTCTGGAATTTCACGTCGCCGGACAACACGACCCGCATCGGCGATGCCGCGTTCCTGAATAGCGCGCTCGCGACGCTGCTCGGCATCGCGTTCGGCGCGTTGGTATTCGCGCTGGTGTTCCCCGGCGATCCGGGCACGAGCCGGCGACGCCTGCATCGCGCGGTGCGCCGCGATCTGGCGGGGATCGCGCGCGATCCGCGGGCGTGGTCCGCGAGTGCGTGGCTGAGCCGCACGGCCGATCGTCTCGCGCGCGAGCTCGGTTTCGCGGGCGGCCTGCCGCGGACATTGATCGAGCGCGACATGCGCGACCTGCTCGCGATCTGGGGACTCGGCGACAGCTTGCTGTCGCTCGCCGAACTGGCCGCGCGCGAACCGGCCGTGCGTCGCGCGGCGGCGGCGGTGCGCGGGCGCGTCGCACGGGCGGATTTCGCGCGGCTCGAGCAGACCTGCGACGCCGCGGCCGGCCTGTTGCGGCGACGCGTGGCCGCGCGCGCCGGCGACGACGCGCATGCGTTGCTGAACGGCGTGGTCCTGCTGCGACGGATCGCGGATGCGGCCGCCGAGCATCGCGATTTCCTGCGCGGCCGCCGCGATTGAGCGGGGATGGCCGGTCAGGTGAGGCGGTAGGACGGGCCGGGCGTCACCTCGGCCGGCAGCGGTTCGCGGTTCAGTTCGAGCAGCGTGCGCTCGATCTGCCGCGTCATCGCATCGAGTGCGAGATGGTTCGGCCCGTTGCCGAACGGTTCGGCGATCGCATGCGCGATCGCGTCGAGCGCGATCAGCGTATAGGCCACGAAAACTGTTACAAAAGGTGTCGCCGCGCCGATCGAATCGACGAGGCCGAACGGCAACAACACGCAATACGCATAGATGGTCCGGTGCAGCAGCACGTCGTATGAAAACGGAATCGGCGTCGATGCGATGCGCTCGCAGCCGCTCACCATCGCGACGAGATCGTCGAGGCGCGCATCGAGCATCCACAGGCGCGTGTCGGCGAGACGGCCGGCATCGGCGCGCGCGGCGAACGCTTCGCGAAGCGCGTGCACGATGACGACCGGGCGATACCGGGAAGCGGCGACGCGCGCAAGGGTGGCGCCGTCGAGCCGCGCGCGCAGGTCCGCGGCGGGATCGGTGCCGCGCAGTTGATGCTTTAGCGTGTAGACGAACGCGACGACCGTGCGGACGAACGCGCGGCGCGATGCGTCGTCACGGTCGACCGCGCCGTAGCAGAGCGCCTGCGACACCAGCGTGCGCGTGGCGGTCAGCACGCCGCCCCACAGCTGCCGGCCTTCGCGATAGCGTTCGTAGCTGGCGTTGTTGCGAAACCCCGCGAAGATGGCGAGCGTCAGGCCGATCAGCGTGAACGGCGTCGGGTTCAACGGCACCTTTTCGCCGAGCACGCGGCCGCCGCCCCACACCGCGACGAGGCTGATCGCGAGCGTCAGGACGAGCTGCGGCAGGATGGTCGGCAGCACCGAGCCGTTCCAGACGAGCAGCATCCGCAGCCAGTGCTCGCGCGGCCGAACGATCATCGTCGGGCTCCGTCAGGCGGCGGTCGATGCCGGCGCGGCCGCGCGATGCAGCAACACGGGAATCGACTTCGAGGTCGGCGTGTTGCACACGTCGCCGACGCTGTCGAGCGGCACGAGCGGGTTGGTTTCCGGGTAGTACGCGCCGATGCAGCCGCGCGGGATGTCGTATTCGACCAGCAGGAAGCCGTCCGCGCGCCGCTCGATGCCGTCGTGCCACACGGTTTCCATGTCGACCCATTCGCCGGCCTGCAGGCCGAGCATCGCGAGATCGTCGCGGTTGACGAACACCACGCGGCGCTGGCCGAACACGCCGCGATAGCGGTCGTCGAGCCCGTAGACGGTCGTGTTGTACTGATCGTGCGAGCGCGTCGTCATCAGCGTCATCAGCCGGGCGCCGTGCAGCGCGCGGGCGCGCTGGATCGGCGTGTCGGTCGGCAGTGCGTGCGCGATGAAGTTGGCCTTGCCCGTCGGCGTGAGCCATTCGCGGTCGCGCGACGCGACGCGTAGGTGGAAGCCGCCGGGCCGTGCGATGCGCGCGTTGTAGTCGTGGAAGCCGTCGAGCGTGGCCTCGATCGCGTCGCGGATCTTCGCGTAGTCGTCCTTGTACGCGAGCCAGTCGATCGTGCCGCTGCCGAACAGCGCGTGGCCCATGTGCGCGACGATCGCCGGTTCCGACATCAGGTTCGGCGACGCCGGCTTGTTCATCCCGTACGACACGTGGACCATGCTCATCGAATCCTCGACCGTCACGCCTTGCGCGACGTTGTCCTGCAGGTCGATCTCGGTGCGGCCGAGCGTCGGCAGGATCAGCGCGTCGCGGCCGTGGATCAGGTGGCTGCGGTTCAGCTTCGTCGTGATGTGCACGGAGAGTTCGCAGCGCCGCATGCCTTCCCACGTGCGCGGCGTGTCGGGCGTCGCCATCGCGAAGTTGCCGCCGAGGCCGATCAGCACCTTCACGTGGCCTTCGAGCATCCCTTCGATCGTCTCGACGACGTCGTAGCCGTGATCGCGCGGCGGTTCGAAATCGAACACGTGGCCGAGCCGGTCGAGGAATGCCTGCGACGGCTTTTCCTCGATGCCGACCGTGCGGTTGCCCTGCACGTTCGAATGGCCGCGCACCGGGCACAGGCCGGCGCCGGGCCGGCCGATGTTGCCGCGCATCAGCATCAGGTTCGTCAGCATCTGCACGGTGGCGACCGAATGCTTGTGCTGCGTGATGCCCATGCCCCACGTCGCGATCACGCGTTCGCTGCGTGCATAGCGTTGCGCGAGCGCGTCGATCTGCTCGTACGGCACGCCGCTTTCGGCCGTCAGCGCGGACCAGCTTTCGGCGCGCAGATCGTCGGCGAATGCGTCGAAACCGGCCGTGTGCTCGCCGATGAACGCGGTGTCGATGACGCGTGACGCACCGGCGGCGCGCGCGGCGTCGTCGAGTTCGAGCACGCGCTTGGCCATCCCCTTGATCAGCGCGAAGTCGCCGCCGATGGTCGGCTGGATGAACGTCGATGCGATCTTCGTGCCCGACATCGTCAGCATCTCGAGCGGGCTTTGCGGATCGGCGAAGCGTTCGAGGCCGCGCTCCTTCAGCGGGTTGATCGACACGATCGTCGCGCCGCGCTTCGCGCACTCGCGCAGCTCGCCCATCATCCGCGGATGGTTGGTCGCGGGGTTCTGGCCGAAGATCAGCAACGTGTCCGCATGCTCGAAATCGTCGAGCGTGACCGTGCCCTTGCCGACGCCGACCGACGCCGGCAGCCCGCGGCTCGTCGCCTCGTGGCACATGTTCGAGCAATCGGGGAAGTTGTTGGTGCCGTACCGCCGCACGAACAGCTGGTACAGGAACGCGGCCTCGTTGCTGGCGCGGCCGGACGTGTAGAACGCGGCCTGGTTCGGGTCCGGCAGCGCGCGCAGGTGGCGCGCGATCAGCTCGAACGCGTCGTCCCATGCGATCGGCACGTAGCGGTCGATCTGCGCGTCGTACACCATCGGGTCGGTGAGCCGCCCGTGCTGTTCGAGCTCGAAATCCGACTGTTCGAGCAGTTCGGTCACCGTGTGCGCGGCGAAGAATTCGGGCGTCACGCGCTTGCTCGTCGCTTCCGCGGCCACGGCCTTCACGCCGTTCTCGCAGAATTCGAACGTCGATGCGTGCTGTCGGTCGGGCCACGCACAGCCCGGGCAGTCGAAGCCGTCCGGCTGGTTCTGGCGCAGCAGCGTGCGGTAGTTGCCGCCGGCGACCTTTTCCTTGATCAGGTTGATCGTGACGGCTTTCAGCGCGCCCCAGCCGGCGGCCGGGTGGGTGTACGGTTCGATGCGCGCGGTGGCGGATTTCTTTTTCATGATGCGGGTGTCGGGGTCGATGCGTGCAGAGTACGCGCGGCGCCTGTCCCGCTGTGTGTACACCTTTTCACTTCAAAAAAGAGTACAGTTTCGGCCATTCATACGGTGCGGATCGCAACTGTGTTGCCGAAGGGAAGTTGAAAGGGAGGCGCGTGAAGCGTTACGAACAACTGGCCGACGATCTCCAGGCGCAGATCGAGCGAGGCGTGTACCGGCCCGGCGAGCGGATTCCGTCGGTGCGGCAGGCGAGCCGGCAGCAGCAGCTCAGCGTCACGACCGTGCTGCGCGCGTACCTCGTGCTGGAAAGCCGCGGCCTGATCGAAAGCCGGCCGCAGTCGGGCTACTTCGTGCGGGCGCGCGCGGCGGCGCCGGCCGGAGCCGAGCTGCATGTCTCCGCGCCGGCCGCCGAGCCGTCGGCCGTGGACGTGAGCCGGCTCGTGCTGTCGACGCTGCGCTCGATCGCGCGCGACGACGCGGTGCCGCTCGGCTCGCCGTATCCCGACGCGTCGCAGTTCCCGGTGCAGCGCATCGCGCGCTATGCGCAGGCGATCGGGCGGCGGCGCACGCGCTGGGGCGTGATCGACGACCTGCCGCCCGGCAATCAGGAGCTGATCCGCCAGATCGCGCGGCGCTATGCGGAGCGCGGGGTCGCGGTCGAGCCGGGCGAGATCGTGATGACGATCGGCGCGACCGAGGCGATCAACCTGTGCCTGCAGGCGGTCGCGAAGCCGGGCGACACGATCGCGGTGGAGTCGCCGACGTTCTACGCAATGCTGCACGCGATCGAGCGGATGGGCATGCGCGCGCTGGAAGTCGCGACGCACCCGGGCGACGGCATCGATCTCGACGCGCTCGAGCGGGTCCTCGCGCGCGAGCGCATCGCCGCGTGCATGGTGATGCCGAATTTCCAGAACCCGCTCGGCTTCCAGATGCCCGATGCGCGCAAGCGCGCGCTGGTCGAACTGCTCGCGAAGCACGGCGTGCCGGCGATCGAGAGCGACGTCTATCACGAGCTGCACTTCGGCGACACGGCGCCGAGCGCGCTGAAGTCGTTCGATCGCGACGGGCTGGTGCTGCATTGCGCGTCGTTCACGAAGAGCCTGTCGCCGCGCTACCGGATCGGCTGGGCGATGCCGGGCCGTTATCGCGACCAGGTCGAGAAGCTGAAATTCCTGAATACGCTCGCGACGCCCGCGATCGAGCAACTCGCGATCGCCGAGTACCTGAAATACGACGGCTACGATTTTCACCTGCGGCGCATGCGCAAGCAGTATGCGCAGCAGGCGAGCCTGATGAGTGCGATGGTGCGGCGTTTCTTCCCGGAAGGCACGCGGCTGTCGCAGCCGCAGGGCGGGTATGTGCTGTGGGTCGAGCTGCCGCCGCAGGTCGATGCGATGAAGCTGTATACGCTGGCGCTCGCGCAGCGGATCACGGTCGGGCCCGGACACATGTTCTCGGCCGGCTCCGATTACCGGCATTTCATCCGGCTCAACTACAGCTACCCGTGGTCGCGGCAGATCGAGGACGCGCTGAAGGTGCTGGGGCGGCTCGCGTCGGAGTGCGCGGCGCGGTGAGCGCCGCCGCGCGACGGCAGGGCAGGCGGCGGCCGGCCGCCGGCCGCCGTGGCCGGTATCAAGCCGCGCGCGGCGCCTGCAGTCCGGCTTGCGCGGCATCGACCATCTGCCGCATGTCGAAGCCCGACGGATGCTGGTACACGCGCAGCCCGAACTCCGGCAGCACCGCGATCAGGTGGTCGAACAGATCGGCCTGGATGGTCTCGTAGTCGACCCACGAGGTCGTATCGGTGAAGCAGTACAGTTCGAGCGGAATGCCTTCGGCCGTGAGCGGCAGTTGCCGCGCCATGCAGGTCATGTCGCGGCGGATGCGCGGATGGCACTTCAGGTAATTCGCGACGTACGCGCGGAACGTGCCGAGATTCGTCAGCTGGCGGCGGTTCGCCGGGCAGTCGCCGGCCGCGCCGAGCGTGCCGTTCCATTGCTCGATCGCGTCGACCTTGTCCTCGAGATAGTCCTTCAGCAGCGTCAGGCGTTCGAGCCGTTCGATCTCGTCGTTCGTGAGAAAACGCACGCTCGTCGCATCGACGAACAGCGCGCGCTTGATGCGGCGGCCGCCCGCTTCGGTCATCCCGCGCCAGTTCTGATAGCTCTCGGTGATCAGCTTCCACGTCGGCACCGTGATGATCGTGTGATCGAAGTTCGCGACCTTGACGGTGTTCAGCGTGATGTCGATGACCGTGCCGTCCGCGCCGGCCGACGGCATCGTGATCCAGTCGCCGATCCGCAGCATGTCGTTCGACGACAGCTGCACGCCGGCGACGAGGCCGAGCAGCGTGTCCTTGAAGATCAGCATCAGCACCGCGGACATCGCGCCGATGCCGGACAGCAGCAGGCCGATCTGCTTGCCGGTTGCATCGCCGATCACGACGAGCGCGGCCGTGATGAACATCACCAGCTTGACGAGCTGCATCGCGCCTTTCAGCGACAGGCGCGGCTGGTCGCGTTGCGAGGTGCGGTGCGTGTGCTCGAGCGCGGACAGCGTCGCGCCGATGGTCATCGTCACGAGGAACACGATCAGCGCGAACAGCACCTTGTCGGCGACCTGCGCGGCCACGGTCGGAATGCCGGGCACCGTGCCGAGCCCGAGCTTGATCACGACGAACGGGACGATGCGGTTCAGCCATTTGAACGCGCCGAATTCGAACAGCGCGTCGTCGACGCGCGTGGCGGACAGCCGCGCGAGACGCGCGACCACGCGAAACAGCAGGAAGTGGACGACAGCGGCGATCGCGCCGGCGGCGGCGAACAGGACGAGGATGCCGACGAGCGGCGTCAACCAGGATTCGTTCAGGGTCATAGGGGCGGAATGGGGCCTTCTCGTGCGTTGAATCGGCGCCGCGATGCGGCGCGCGCCCGGTGAAGGGCGCATGAAAGGGACCGTGATTGTGCCATCGGGTTCCGGGCGCGTGTCGTGAAGGCCGGTCGATCGGCTCCCGAATCGGCTCACCTTTGTGCAGGTCTCCTCTGCATCGAGGTGAGGGAGAGGGGCGAATCCGCATCACCGCAAGCCGGCGCGCGCGCCGGTTGCCGGAAGCGGGGTACACCGGGACGCGATGCACCTGAAGCCATGACGGCAGGCCTTCGCGTGTCGATGCGCGCGATCGGCGATCCATGCAATCATGCGGACGTCGCAGGCGTCGTCGGTGTGCTGCTCGCGCTGGCGGGCGGCCCGTCCGGCGACGGTGAGCGACACGCGGCATCGTCGCGCACCCGTTCGCGACCCCCGTCATTTCGACCTCACGCATTTCACGCATGCAAGATTCCAACGAAAGCCGTCCGCCACGCGTGCGGCTGCTGAAAGGCATCCTCCCGATCCGCCGCGCGGGCGCCATCCGCGACGTCTTCGCGGGCATTTCGCTTGCGTCGATGGACATCCCGCAGGTGCTCGGCTACGCGCGCATCGCCGGCATGCCGGCCGTCACGGGGCTCTACACGGTGTTCCTGCCGCTCGTTGCGTTCGCGTGCTTCGGCGCGTCGCGCCATCTCGTGGTGGCCGCCGATTCGGCAACCGCGACGATTTTCGCGAGCCGGCTGTCGTCGATGGCGCCGCCGGCCAGCGCCGACTATGCGGCACTGGCCGGCATGGTCGCGTTGCTGACCGCCGCGATGCTGCTGCTCGCGCGGATCTTCAAGCTCGGTTTTCTCGCCGATTTCCTGTCGCGCACGGTGTTGGTCGGCTTCCTCGCCGGGGTCGGCGTGCAGGTGTCGATCGCGATGCTCGGCGACATGCTCGGCCTGTCCGTGCCGTACCCGGCGTCGCGCAGCCTCGCGCAACTCGACTATGTCGTCACGCACCTGGTTCACGCGCACCGGCCGACGCTCGCGCTCGCGGCGCTCGTCGTCGCCGCGATTCTCGCGTGCAAGCGGTTCCTGCCGCGCGTGCCGATGCCGATGATCGCGGTCGCGGGCAGCATCGCCGCGAGCGGTGCGTTCGGCTTCGCCGCGCACGGCATCGCGGTGCTCGGGCCCGTGGCGGGCGGGCTGCCGCCGCTGCGCTGGCCGTCCGTCACGTGGCAGCAGTTCCTCGATCTCGTGCCGGTCGCCGCTTCCTGCTTCGTGATGATCATCGCGCAGAGCGCGGCCGCCGCACGCGTGTTCGCGCAGCAGTATGGCGAGGATGTCGACACCAATGCCGACATCCTCGGGCTCGCGGCCGCGAACGCGGCGGCGGCGCTCGGCGGTGCGTTCGTCGTCAACGGCAGCCCGACGCAGACGGCGATGGCCGACGGCGCGGGCGTGCGCAGCCAGATCGGGCATCTCGCGTTCGCTGCCGTCGTCGCCGTCGTGCTGCTGTTCTTCAGCCCTTACCTGCAGTATCTGCCGCACGCGGTGCTGGCCGGCATCGTGTTCACGATCGCGCTCGGGCTAATCAACGTGCGCAGCCTCGCGGCGATCCGCCAGGAAAGCCCCGGCGAATTCACGCTCGCGCTGATCACGGCCGCGGCCGTCGTGACGGTCGGCGTCGAGCAGGGCATCCTGCTGGCCGTCGCGCTGTCGCTGATGCGGCACGTGCGCCACAGCTACCAGCCGCACACGATGGTGCTCGAACCCGTCTCCGGCAACGGGCGGTGGCAGCCGGTGCCCACCCGGCGCGGCGCGATGACGGCGCCTGGATTGATCGTCTACCGGTTCGGCTCCGACCTGTTCTTCGCGAACGATCACCTGTTCGCTGCCGAAGTGACCGCGCTCGTCGATGCGGCGCCCGTGCCGCCGCGCTGGTTCGTCGTCGATGCGGGCGCGATCACCGATGTCGACTATTCGGCCGCACGGACCCTGGCCGATCTCGTCAGGGCGCTGCATGCGCGCGGCGTCGGCGTGCTGTTCGGGCGCGTGAGCCGCTATCTGCGCGCGGACATGGATCGTCACGGGATCACCGAGGTGATCGGCGCGTCGTGCATCTTCGCCACGCTGCATCAGGCGCTCGAGGCGGCGGGCACGACGCCCGCGCCGCAGGAGCCGGGCACGGTGTAGCGGGCAGCGGCGCTAGGCGACCGCGCGCAGCCGCGCGAAACCGTTGCGCGGGTAGCGGGCCGGCTCCGTCGCGGCGCTGCGGCTGCCGTAGCGGGAGGCCGCGCACGCGGCGCGGCCCGTCTTCAGCGTGAACCGGCCGGTGTGTCGCGGGCCCCTCGCTCGCCGCCACCCGCACCGGCCGACCGCAACGGCAGCCGCAGCGCCGTCGCGAAGCTCGCCGCATGCAGCGCGCACAGCAGGCCGAACGCCCACGCATACGCGACGGCCTGCGTGCCGCCGGCCGACGTCGATTCGGCCTGCAGCCGCCACGCGAGAAACAGCGTGCATAGCGTCGTGAACGTCGGGCCGCCGAGCCGTTGCACGATATTGAGCGACGTGGTCGCCATCGGCAGGTTGCGGCGCTCGACCGACGCATACGCGGCGGCGATCGACGGCGCGCCGATCGCACTCTGGCCCATGCCGCGCAGAAACAGCGCCGGTACGAGCACGAGCGGATCGTAGCCGGCCAGCGCGAGGAACACGAACGGCAGCGTGGCGACGAGTGCGAGCAACGCTCCGGCGGCGGCCAGCCGGCGTACGCCGAACCGGCTCGTCAGCGCGCCCATCGACGGGTAGGTGACGAGCATGCCGAGCCCGAGCGGCGCGAGCAGCCAGCCCATTTCGCCCGGGGTACGTCCGCATGCCTGGATCAGGAACACGGGAATCAGCATCTGGCCTGCATACAGCGCCCCGTTCGACAGGAACTGCGTGCTGGCTGCCGCGCCGAACACGCGCGAGCGGAACAGTGCGAGATCGATCAGCGCATGCTCGCCCCGGCGGCGCTCGAAGCGCAGGAACGCGACGAGCAGCAGCGCCGAGCAGGCGACCGCCGCGAGGCCGAGCGTCGAGCCGATCCGCTCGACGCCGTACAGGAACAGCACGAGGCCCGGCGACAGCAACGCGAGGCCGATCCAGTCGAGTTCGCGCCGCGGCGCATCGTCCCGGTCGCCGGGCAGGAACCGTGCGGCCAGGGCGAGTGCGAGCGCGCCGACGGGCAGGTTCACCAGAAACAGCCAGCGCCACGACGTGTGCTGCAGGATCGCGCCGGCCACGACCGGGCCGAGGATCGGCGCGAGCAGCACCGGTACCGCCGCGTAGCCGATCACGCGCGCCATCTGCTGGCCGGCGACGCGCGCGATCATCATCTGCGCCATCGGCGCGAGCAAGCCGCCGCTGACGCCTTGCAACACGCGGAACGCGATCAGCGACGTCGCGGACCACGCGAGCCCGCACAGCGCCGACGTGAGCGTGAAGGCCGAGAAGCACCACAGGTAGAGCGCCTTCGCACCGATGCGGTCGACGAGCCAGCCGTTCAGCGGCAGCACCAGCGTCAGCGCGAGCAGGTAGCCGCTTGTCACCCACTGGATCGTCGACAGGCTGGCATGCAGGTCGGTCGCGAGGCTCGACAGCGACACGTTGACGATCGTCGCATCGAGTTGCGACAGCAGCGAACCGAGCGTCGCGACCGCGCTGACTTTCCAGATCGACGGATCGAGCCGGCCGCCCGCGTGGCTCGGCGCCGGCCGGATGCGTTCGTCGCTCACGCGCCGCGTCGATCGAGCAGCGCGACGATGTCCTGCGTCGCGCCGGTCTCGCCCAAGCGCGGGAACAGCCGCTCGATGCTGTTGACGTGCGCGTCCGCGTTCAGGTCGGTCATCGCGTCGACGGCGAGCGTCACGTTGTAGCCGAGTTCGTGCGCCTGCCGCGCGGTCGATTCGACGCCGATGCTCGTCGCGACGCCGGTCAGCACGATCTGCGTGACGCCGGCTGCCTTCAGATGCGCGTCGAGACCGGTGCCGGTGAAGGCGCCCCAGGTCTGCTTCGTCACGACGTGGTCGCTCGGCTGGCGGTTCAGTTCGGGCACGAGTTCGGTCCAGTCGGAGGGGAACTGCGCCGTGCGCGGCGGTTGCTCGGTGCGGCCCGGTGCGCCGCCCGCGACGTTGACCAGCACGACCGGCAGGCCGCGGCTGCGGAATGCGTCGAGCAGTTCGCGGGTGCGGGAGATGACCGGTGCGACCGGGTGCGCGGTGGGGAGGGCGACGATGCCTTTCTGCAGGTCGATGACGACCAGCGCCGTGTTCGTGTCGAGACGGGTTACGCTCATGATGGGACTCCGGGGGAGAGGGCCAGGAAAGCCGTGCGCGCGGATGCTGCGTGGCGCGCGGGCCGGTTCATTGGTCGCCGATGCGGCGGATCAGCGGGATTGCCGCGGCGAGCGTGTCGATGTCTTGCGGGTCGAGCTTCTCGATCGCGGCGCCGAGCCACTTGTGTTTCGCGGCGTTGCGCTTGCGTCGTGCGGCGAGGCCGGCGGCAGTGAGTTTGAACAGGATCTGGCGGCCGTCGGTCGGATGCGGTTCGCGCTCGACGAGCGCATCTTCCTCGAGGCTCGCGAGGATCGACTTCATCGACTGCGGCTTCATCGCCTCGGCGCGCGCGAGATCGGCGGTCGTCATCGGCCCGTGCCGTTCGAGCCGCGCGAGCGCGCTCGTCTGGGACATGCCGAGCCCTTCGGAATCGATCTCGGAGCGCAGCCGGCGGATGAGCTGCCCGACCGCGAGGGTCAGGTCGGCGGCGACGGTTTCGGCGGAAACGCCGGGTTTGCGTGGCGGGTTCATGCGGCGAATCATAGAACACGACAGTTAAACTTGCAAGTTTAACTGTCGAATTGGGCGCCGGCTGGCGGCGCTACCCGACGCTACCCGGCGCTTTCCGATGCGACTACGCGCGTCGATGCGCGACCGGTACGACTTCGCTGTATCGCGGGGTCGCGTTTTCGTGCAGCAGATCGCCGAGGTACTGGCCGAGTTCGTCGGCGGCGAGCGTCGCCGGGATCTGCAGATTGGCCGGGCGCCGCTTGCCTTCGGCGCCGAGATCGAACACGGCCCAGCCGCCATCCGTGCGCACCACGGCGAGCAGCCGGCCGAACGCGTTGAAGCGGTATTCGTGCTGCATGACGTCGCTCCCGTGGCATGAACGCGCCGGCTGCCCGTGTGCGCTTACTGGATCGAACAGGACAGCCAGCGATGGATTCGGATTGCGTCGTTCGATACGCCGGCACGCGTCGGTGCGCCGAGCAGCACGACCGTTTCGCGACGGCCTTTCACGCGCATGCGCATCACGACGCCGTGCCCCGATTCGTTGATGAAGCCGGTTTTCTGCAGCCGGATCGGCAGGCGGCTGTAGCGCACGAGCGGATCGGAATTCACGTACACGAGTTCGCCGTCGCCGGGGCGCACGGTGGTCGACAGATCGGTCGAGAAATAGCGGATCAGCGGATCCTGCGCGGCCGCGCCGACGAGCCGCGCGAGATCTTGCGCCGTCGACACGTTGTGCGGCGACAGGCCGGTCGGCTCGCGGAAGTGCGTATGCCGCATGCCGAGCCGGCGCGCTTCGCGGTTCATCGCCTTGACGAATGCGGCGCGCCCGCCCGGATAGTCGCGGCTCAGCGCGGCGGCCGCGCGGTTCTCCGACGACATCAGCGCGATATGGAACATCTCGCGGCGCGACAACGCCGAGCCGACCTGCAGGCGCGAACCGGTGAACTTGATCGTGTCGCGATCGTGTGCGGTCACACGCAGCACGCCGTTCAGCGGACGATCGGCGTCGCGTGCGACGACGGCCGTCATCAGTTTCGAGATCGACGCGATCGGTCGTACGGTGCGCGCATTGCGGGCCAGCAGCGGGGTGCCGGAATCGACGTCGAGCACGTAGGCCGCGCGTGAATGCAGCGACCGGACCGCGCGCGGCGTGTAGCCGCAACTGGCGAGCAGCTTCGGTTTCGCGGGCGGACGCGGCCGCACGACCGTCGTGCGTTTCGCGCGTCGCGGCTGCGGCGCGGGTGCCGCGTGGCGTTTGACCGCTTGATGCGTCACGCGCGAGCGGCGATGCTTGACGGTCTTTTTCTTGCGATGAGGCTTCTTCTTGACGGCCTTCGTGTGTGCATGCGGCTGCGCATGTGCGGTGCGATGCGGCTGCACGCGTTGCGCGGACGCGTTCGTGGCGAATGCGAGCAGCAGGAACGAAAGGGCGAGGATCAGGGTGGTCCGGGCGCGAGGCAGGCGCGCGATGAGGCCGGTCAAGCGAAAGTCTCCTTTTCACGCGCGATGCGGCTGCGCGGAATGCGTGGGCGGTCAGCGGGTGCGGGAAATTATACGGTCGATCGCGGGGCGATGACGATTGGATGCCGCGCAATGACGCGCGATACGGAAGGATTCCGGTCCTTCTTGCGCTGCCGGGCAGCGGTGCGCGTGGGGAGAAAGGCGGCCAGGTGCGCGATTTCAGCGCGGCCAGTTCCGCCGCGACACGACCGCAAAACTGATCGCGATCGATCCCGTCACCGCGCGTGGCGGCGCGTCTTCAAGCGCGTCGCCGAAGCGAAAGCGGCGGCTGCGCCCGTCCGTGCGTTCGGCACGACGCTTCGGTGCGCGCGCATCGGCGGCAACGGCGCATGCGGTTGCCTCCGCGACATCGGATGATGGCTCGGTCACGCAGTCGGCCGCTGGATCGAGGGACATGAAGGTGAATTCCTGGGAGGGCATGTCCGTATTGAACGCCATTGCATTCGATCGGTAAAATGAATATTTCGATCATTACAATTCCGGAAAAGAATGGAACTGAAACTGCTGCGTACGTTCCTGACGGTCACCGAGCTGTGCCATTTCAGCCGCGCGGCCGATGCGCTGCACATGAGTCAGCCTGCGCTGAGCAAGCAGATCGGTGCGCTGGAGGCGAGCCTCGGCGGCAAGCTGTTCGAGCGCGGCCGGCATGGCGCTGAACTGACGCCGTTCGGCGAGCGCTTCCTGCCCGACGCGCAGGCGCTCGTGCGCGATGCCGACGAAATCCTGGCGCGTGCGCGGGAAGCGACCAGTGGCCAGCGCGGGCATTTGCGGCTCGGCATCTGCCTGTCCGTGCTGACGCTCGTACCGAAGCTGATCGCCGAATTCCGTCGTTGCAATCCGGGTATCGCGGTGACGCTGAGCGACCTGTCGTCGTCCGAACAGACGCGCCGGCTGCGCGCCGGCAAGCTCGACGCGGGTTTCCTGCGTCTGCCTTCCGACGAAGGCTTGTCGTCGTTCAAGGTGATCGACGAAGCGCTCGCGCTCGCGGTGCCGCCGCATCTCGGCTTCAAGCGCGTGCCGGCCAACCTCGAGGCGCTCAACGAGATCGGCTTCATCGCGCTGCAGCGTGCGCGTGGCCCGGGGCTGGCCGCACAGATCGACCGATGGTGCGTCGAGCGCCGTTTCGTGCCGCACGTGATGCAGCAGGCGGAGGACGTGCAGTCGGTGCTGACGTCGGTCGCGGCCGGCGTCGGGGTCGCGTTCATCCCGTCGAGCGCGCGGTACCTGCTGCGCGACGCGACGGTGCTGCCGCTCGACGGCCGGGACGCGAAGTGGCGCGTGGGGCTCGCGTGGCTGTCCGATCGCGACGATCCCGTCACCGCGCGTTTCGTGTCGTTCATGCGCGCGGCGCTCAAGGGCGCGTGACGCGGCGTATAGTGTCCGCGATCGTTTTCTCAATGCATGCCGGCGCGACGTCGGCCGACGAACCCGAACCGATGACTTCCGAAACCGACGAATCCCCGCTCGATCCCGCACTCGTCGCCACGCTCGCGGCGCTGAACGAAGCCGCCAGCGATCCGGCCGGCAAGACGTGGTCGCTACCGAAGATCGCGAAGCGCACGCAACTGCCGATGAGCACGCTGCGCCGCGTGCTGACGCAGTTGGACGCCGCGGGCCTGAGCGCGACGACACTGAACGAGGACGGGACCGGCAGCGCCGCGCTGACCGACGAAGGGCGCGCGGTGTGCGCGCAGCTGTTCGGCGCGAACGACGCCCGATGAACGAAAAACGGGCCGCAGATGCGGCCCGTTCGTCACCGAACGACGGTAGAGCGAGTCGTTCGGCCCGCGCCGGTGGGGCACGGGCCGGCACGTCGTCATCGGCGCGACATCAGAACCATTGCTTGTAGCGGCGCACGTAGATCGTCTTGACGATCTGCGCGAGCACGATGTAGCCGACCATCGTCGCGGCGAGCCACAGCCAGAAGGTGCCCGGCAGGTGCATGAAGCCGATCGCGTCCGCGAACGGCGAGAACGGCAGCCAGCAGCCGATCCCGATCGCGGTGAAGGTCGACAGCAGCACCGGCAGCGACGCCGTGCTCTGCAGGAACGGGATCTTCTGCGTGCGCAGCAGGTGCACGACGAGCGTCTGCGACACGAGGCTCTCGATGAACCAGCCCGAGTTCATCACGATCTGGCCGCCCGACCCGCCGTGCAGGTGATACATCGCGCCCGCACCGAACACGGTCCACATCAGGATGTACGTCGTGATGTCGAATACCGACGACGTGGGCCCGACCCACAGCATGAAGCGGCTGATGTTGCCGGCTTCCCACTTGCGCGGCTTCTTCAGGAACTCGGGGTCCATCTTGTCCCACGGCAGCAGCATTTGCGACGTGTCGTAGATCAGGTTCAGCACGAGCAGTTGCGTCGCGAGCATCGGCTCCCACGGCAGGAATGCGCTGGCGACGAGCACCGAAAACACGTTGCCGAAGTTCGAGCTGGCGGTCATGTTCAGGTACTTCAGGATGTTGCCGAACGTCTCGCGGCCCTTGATCACGCCTTCCTCGAGCACCATCAGGCTCTTTTCGAGCAGGATGATGTCGGCGGTTTCCTTCGCGATGTCGGCGCCGCTGTCGACCGAGATGCCGACGTCGGCGTCGCGCAGCGCGGGCGCGTCGTTGATGCCGTCGCCGAGGAAGCCGACCGTGTGGCCGTTCGCCTGCAGCGCCTTGACGATGCGCGCCTTCTGCAGCGGCGTGAGCTTCGCGAACACGGTCGTGCGTTCGACGACCTGCGCGAGCGTGGCATCGTCGAGCGCTTCGATTTCCGTGCCGAGCATCGGTTTGCCGGGTTCGAGGCCGACCTGGCGGCACACCTTCATCGTGACGGTCGGGTTGTCGCCCGTCAGCACCTTCACCGCGACGCCGTTCCCGCGCAGCGCGGCGAGCGCCGGCGCGGCCGATTCCTTCGGCGGATCGAGGAAGGTCAGGAAGCCGCGCACGACGAGGTCGTGTTCGTCGGCGGTGCGGTATTGCGCGCGTTCGTCGCCGCGCGCAATCATGCGGGTGGCGAGCACGAGCACGCGGAAACCGTCCTCGTTGTACGCGGTGGCCTGTTCGAGCAGCCGCTTGCGGGCCACGAAGTCGAGCGGGCGCACGCCGTCCTCATCCTGCACGTGCGTGGAAACCGCCAGCATTTCCTCGACCGCGCCCTTGCAGATCAGCAGGTGCGTGCCGTGCGTATCCTCGACGACGACCGACAGGCGGCGCCGTACGAAGTCGAACGGCAGTTCGTCGATCTTCTTGTAGCCCTGTGGCTTCACGCGTTCGCCGATCTCGTCGGCGCGCGCGACGACCGCGATGTCGATCAGGTTCTTCTGGCCGCTCTGGTGGAAGCTGTTCAGCCAGCCGAGCCGCAGGATGTCCTCGTTCTTGTGACCGGACAGGTCGAGGTGGTGTTCGAGGATGATCTTGTCCTGCGTGAGCGTGCCGGTCTTGTCGGTGCACAGCACGTCCATCGCGCCGAAGTTCTGCACCGAGTTCAGCCGCTTGACGACGACCTTGCGGCGCGCCATCGCGACCGCGCCGCGCGCGAGGTTCGCGCTGACGATCATCGGCAGCATCTCGGGCGTCAGGCCGACGGCCACCGCGAGGGCGAACGTGAGTGCGCTCAGCCAGTCGCCCTTGGTCAGGCCGTTGATCATGAACACGATCGGCACCATCACGAACATGAACTTGATCAGCAGCCAGCTGACGCTCGCGACACCGCGGTCAAAGCTCGTCTCGATGCGTTTGTGGCTCACGACGTTGCGCGCGAGCGAGCCGAAGTACGTATCTTCGCCGGTCGCGACGACGACGGCCGTCGCCGTGCCGCTGACGACGTTGGTGCCCATGAAGCAGACGTTCTCGAGATCGAGCAGCGACGCCGGTGCGTCGTTGGCGGCGCCGGCCGCATGCGTGCTCGCGGATTTGCCGGCCACCGCGCCGAGCGTGTCGTACTTCTCGACGGGCAGCGCCTCGCCGGTCAGCACGGCCTGGCTGATGAATAGGTCGCGCGACGCGAGCAGCCGCACGTCGGCGGGGATCATGTCGCCGGCGGAAAGATGCACGATGTCGCCGGCGACCACCTCACGCATCGGCACCTCGCGGCGCGTCGGCTCCGACGTGTCGGTCATCGCGCGCTGCACGGTCGCGGTCGTCCGGACCATCGCCTTGAGCTTCTCGGCCGCGCGCAGCGAACGGAACTCCTGTACGAAGCGCAGCAGCGCGCTGATCGTGACCATCGTCAGCAGGATCGTCATGCCGACGTAATCCCGATCGTCGGGGGCCGCGAAGTAGACGTCGGTGCAGAAACTGATGGCGGCCAGCACCAGCAGCACGTAGACGAACGGGTTGTGGAACGAGAGCAGCAACTGGCGGGTCCAGTGCGGCGGCTTGTCGTGCGCGATTTCGTTCGGGCCATAATGCTGCAGGCGGTCGGCGGCCTGGTCGTAGGTGAGGCCGCGCGTGCTGGTGTGCAGCGACTTCAGCGTGTCTTCGAGCGGGCGGGCTGCTTCCTGCGCGGCGCGCATGACGCGTGGGTCGTTCTGCTGGCCGGCGCCGGCCTTGATGAAGCCGCGCTGTTTCTTGTGCGAAGTATTGTGTCGTGTCGTCATGAGTCGCTCCTTGCGCACGAGGCGGCGGGCGGGGAGCGACCGTGACGTCATCGACGCACGAGCGCTCCCCGCCGCGTCGCGTCAGGCGCGATCGGATGTGGGTCGGTAAAGGCGGGAACGCTCGCCGGCGCGCATGATGCGGACGGCATGTCGATGCGCAGCGTCGCACCGGCGAGCGGTAATCGACTACTGTCGTCTGAGTTCATCTGCACTCCTGTCGGTTTCGGATAGTCGGCACGGGCGATCGGCAGCGGCGCGCAACGAGGCGCGCGGCCGGACGGCACGCGAACGGAGAGCGCACGCGGCCGACGCCGCGCGCAACACGAACGCACACGCGCGACGGCGCGTCGCGTGCATTCGACAACATCGAAAATTCGGCGGGGGATCTGGCCGGTAATCAGGCCGGAAGGGCGCCGCATCCTGCTTCCCGGGATGCGGCAGAAGACGAGGCTCTGCGCGTTTTCCTCAGGCAGCAGTCAAGTTGGTCAGGAACCAACTACAACTTGCATCGGTGTTCACAGAACACTCCATGTAATTAGACGGGAGCGATGGTAATGGCTCGTCGTGCGAAGCGTCAACCCTTTTGTCAGCCCTTTTTTCAGCGTTATTTCGAGATACTTGATCGCGCCGATGCACGTTCGCGGGTACGCGCGACAGCCGTCACGAAACAGCCGCGCGCGTGCCATGTCGGCATGCGCGCGGCTGCGTCGAACGGGGGGCTGTTACTGGTTCGCCGTCGCGACGGCGGCCCCTGCATCGAGGATGCCCGAGCCTGCCGGCAGCGCCGTGCACGACGTGCCGGCCGCCAGCTTCGCCGCGCGCGTGCCGCCTTGCAGCTTCTGCAGGATCTGCGCGGGCGTGAGATTGCCGTTCACCGACAGCATCAGCGCGGCGACCCCCGTCACCTGCGGTGTCGCGAGGCTCGTGCCGTTCGCGAGGCCATAGGTGTCCGAGCCCGGCGTCGTCGTGCCGGTGTTCGACGTCGACAGGATGTTGACGCCCGGTGCGCTCAGCGCGACATCGGCGCCGAAGTTGCTGAACGATGCGCGGCGGCCCGTCGCGTCGGTCGCGCCGACGGTGATTACGCCGCGGCAGTTCGCGGGCTGGTCGAGTCCGGTCGACAGGCCGTCGTTGCCGGCCGCGACGACCACGGTCACGCCCTTCGCGGTCACGTCGTCGATCGCCTGCTGGAACGTCGTGCTGCATGCGCCGACGCCGCCCAGGCTCAGGTTGATGATCTTCGCGGGATTCGGATTGTTCGGCACGCCGTTGACGGGAATGCCGGCTGCCCAGCGCATGCCGTCGGCGATGTCGCTCGTCACGCCGCCGCACTTGCCGAGCACGCGCACCGGCAGGATTCGGCTGAGCCACGATACGCCGGCGATCCCGGTGCCGTTGTCGGCGGTCGCGCCGATCACGCCCATCACGCGCGTGCCGTGCCAACTGCTGTTGCTCGGCTCGCTTGCGCAGTGATAGTACGGACCGTTGACGTTGTCGAGTTCCTGCTGCGTGACCCAGTCGCCCGGATCGGTTGCGTCCGGGCCGCGCGTCGAGCCGTTGTTGCTGGTGTTGACGTTGCTGATGAAGCTGTAGCCTTGCTGTATCAGGTTGCCGACGAGATCGCCGTGCGGCCGGTAGCCGGTGTCGAGTACGGCCGTGACGACGGTCGGCGAACCCTTGGTCACGTTCCACGCGGGCGGCAGGTCGATGCCGGCGGCCGGGTCGGACATGTACCACTGCTGGTTGTAGAGCGGGTCGCTCGGCGTGTCGCGGATCTGCATCGGGTGATCCGGTTCCGCGTAGTCGACATCGCCGTCGGCCGCGAACGCCTGCGCGAGCGCGGCGGCATCGGCGGCGGCCATGCGCTGGCCGAGCGACAGCACGGCCGCGCCGTTCGAGATCGTTCGCTCGACCTGCACGTTCACCGGCGTTTGCGGGACCGTGCTCGCGTACGCGCGTGCGCTGCCGGTCACCGGCGCGGTCCAGCGCGTCATCGCACGCTGGATCACCGCGTCGAGTCGCGAGCCGTCGTCGATGGCCGCCATCGCACGCGTGGCCGTCAGGGTTTTCAGCTTGACGATGAGGTGGTCGACCGGCGGCTCGACCGGTGCGGCCTGCGCGGCCATCTGCACGGCGGCCTGCTGCGACGAGCACGCATTGCTGCCGGACGACGAGGGCGGCGTGGTCGGGGCCGGCGCGGGAGTGGGCGCCGGCGTCGGTGCGGGGGCCGGTGCGGGTGCCGCGTTGGACGCAGACGGGTTGCTGCCGTCGCCGCCGCCACCGCCGCAACCGGCGAGGGGCAGCAGGGCGGCGGCGGACAGCATGCCAGCGAGCATGCGCGCATGTGCGGGGCGCGCCAGCGCGAAATTGAATCGTTTGGCTCTCATGTTGAAACTCGATCCTCGTAGATAACCGTCGTGCCGGCGGTGGCGCCGGTCCGGGCGAGCCGGACCTTGTCGTTTTTGTCTGACGGTTGCAGCGGGTTGCTGCGACGCGCCATGCACTGGGTAACGGCGTGCGCGGCGGCTTCTTGAGTGCGTTTCACGAGAAAAACGACGGGTGCCGCAAACGATTACGTTGATGCGTCGCAGCACGAACGCGCGTTTGGAACGGCCGGCACAGACGGCGCGACCGACCCCGCGCGCGGGGCGGTCGGGCGAGACGAGCGGCGCGCGGCGGTTTGCGCGGCACGGAAAACATCTTTCAGGATCAGGCCGCGGCGGAAGGTTGTTTACGCTTCTCCTGATGTGACGCGAATATTGTCGGGCGTAGGATCGCGATTCGATCAACGTTTCGTCAGGAGACACGCATGGATCGCCGTTTCCGTTGGCTCGCCATCGCGCTGGCCTGTGCGCTGGCCGGCACCGCGCACGCGCAGGCCCTTACCGGTACGCTCAAGAAAATCAAGGACACGGGCGTCGTGTCGCTGGGCATTCGCGAGTCGTCGGTGCCATTTTCGTATTCGGACAACCAGCAGAAGAACATCGGCTACTCGCGCGACATCGCGTCGCGCATCATCGACCAGGTGAAGACGGACCTGAACCTGCCGAACCTCGCGGTGAAGGAAATCCCGATCACGTCGCAGAACCGGATTCCGCTGCTGCAGAACGGGACGATCGACTTCGAATGCGGCTCGACGACGAACACGCTCGAACGCCAGAAGCAGGCCGCGTTCTCGAACAGCATCTTTTTGTACGGCATCCGTTTCAGCACGCGCAAGGATTCGGGCGTGAAGGACTTTGCGGACCTGGCCGGCAAGACGGTCGCGACGACGGCCGGCACGTCGGACGAGCGCCTGTTGCGCAAGCTCAACGAAGAGAAGGCGATGAACATGACGATCATCAGCGCGAAGGATCACGCCGAAGCGTTCATGAACGTCACGACCGGGCGCGCGGTGGCGTTCGTGATGGACGAGCCGCTGCTGTACGGCGAGATCGCGAAGGACCGCAACCCGGGCGCGTACACGGTGGCGGGCACGCCGCTCGTCCACGAAAACTACGCGTGCATGATGCGCAGGGACGATCCTGCGTTCAAGCATGTCGTCGACGGCGTGATCGCGAAGATGCAGACCTCGGGCGCGGCCGAAAAGCTGTACAACCAGTGGTTCACGCAGCCGATTCCGCCGAAGGGCGTGAGCCTCAACTATCCGCTGTCGGCGGAGATGAAGCAGCTGTTCAAGAATCCGACGGACCAGGCGCAGTATTGATCGTGTCGTAGCGGTATGACGCGGGCCGGCGCGCGAACGCCGGCCGATCGCGCACCGTTCGGGCAGGCTTCGGCTCCCGCACGCCAGCTCCGTACCGAAAATCGCGACGCCTGCAATCGGCGCGCGTACCTCATCGGCGATCCGTCGCGATCGTCGTCTTCCTCTTGTCGTTTCCCCCTTTTTTGAAACCCGCGTCGGCGCAGAACGACAGCGCATGCGTGCGCGCGTGAATCGTGCATCGCAGTTTCGTCTTCCGCGTAAACCCGGATTCAGTTATCAATTTTTACTGGTCAGAATCGGCCGAAATTGTTCAACAATTTTCGGCGTAAAATCCTGTCGAACCGCATGTGGCGGTGCGTGGGAGGCGTTGCAGCGTTTTCGCGCCGGTGCCGAATAACCTCAGGAGCCACGCCATGTCCGGTCAGTTTTCGTTTCGACGTTTCCTCCGCGGCGCGCTCGTGCCGCTGGCTTTCGCGTGCTCGCTCGCGTCGGCGGCGCCGCTGCAGACGGTGCGGCCCGGCACGTTGCTGGTCGGCTCCGACCTGACGTATCCGCCATATGCCTATCTGGACGGCGGCAAGCCGGCCGGTTTCGACGCCGAGTTCTCGCGGATGCTGGCGCGCCATCTGAAGCTCGAGCCGGTTTTCCTCGATACGCGCTTTCCCGACCTGATCCTCGGGATGAAGGCGCGCCGCTTCGATTTCGTCGCGTCGGCGCTCTACGTGACGCCCGACCGCGTGAAGCAGATCGACTTCGTGCCCTACCTGAAAACGGGCGCGTCGTTGCTCGTCGCGAAGGGCAGTGCATTCCTGCCGAAGACGCCGCAGGACCTGTGCGGCAAGCGGGTCGGCACGATCAAGGGCGCGTCGTGGACGCCGAAGCTGCGCGCGGTCTCGCAGGACACCTGCAAGACGACCGGGCGCGGCGAGATCGCGATCCTTGAATTTCCGACCTCGCCGGAGGCGACGTCCGCGCTGATGTCGAAGGCGGTCGACGTGCAGATCGAGGACGCGGCCGTCGCGCAGGGCATTCCGAAGCAGACGACCGGGCGCACCGAGATCAGTTCGACGACGTTGCTGTATCCGATCGTGATCGGCCTCGGCGTGACGAAGGGCGACACGGGGCTGCAAGGCGCGCTGGCGGGTGCGCTGAACGATGCGAAGCACAGCGGGGAGTACGGCGGCCTCGTGAAGAAATACGGGCTGCAGGAACCCACGGCCGCCGACGTCGCCAACGCGCTCGGCACGGCGAAATAACGGCGGCGCTGCCACCGAGCGCCATGGCGGCGCGCCGGCGCGACCTTTCGCACGACACGCGCCGGGCGCTCGCATCACCTATACGCGGTCGAGGAGTCTTCGATGCAGTTCGATTGGCACTATGCGTTGCAACTCTTGTGGGACAAGGATTTCTGGCGCGCCTGCGTCGTCGTCGTCGAGCTGAGCGTGTCCGTCTGGCTGCTCGGCGTGTTGCTCGGCTTCCCGGTCGCGCTCGCGAGACAGTCCCACCACGCGCTGCTGAAACGCGCTGCGAGCGTGTACATCTGGTTTTTCCGCAGCCTCCCGCTGCTCGTGCTGCTCGTGTTCATCTACAACCTGCCGCAGGTTTTTCCCGCGACCAGCGCGGTGCTGTCCGATCCGTTCACGGCCGGCCTGATCGCGATGGTGCTGAGCGAGACCGCGTATTTCGCAGAGATCCATCGCGGCGGAATCCTGTCCGTGCCGCGCGGGCAACTCGAGGCCGGCCGCGCGCTCGGCATCCGCTTCACGGGCATCCAGCGGATGATCGTGATGCCGCAGGCGATCCGCATCGCGTTGCCGGCCCTGGCGAACGAATTCATCACGATCGTGAAGCTGACGTCGCTCGTGTCGGTGATCTCGCTCGCCGAGATCCTGCTCGTCGGCCAGCGGTTGTACACGCAGAACTTCCTCGTGTTCGAAACGATGCTGGCCGTGGCGTTCTATTACGTGTTGATCGTCACGGTGTTCAGCCGGCTGCTCGGCTATCTCGAACGACATCTCGACGTCAGCCGCCGCACGCCGGCCCGGACCGGCCCCGCGAACGTCGCGTGGCCGCTGTCGACGCCGGCCGTCGCGCCGCGGCCACGCGCACACGCGGAATTCGCACTGCGGCTGGCAGGCATCCAGCAGCGCTACGGTCGCCACGAAGTGTTGAAGGACATCCATCTCGACGTCGCGCCGGGGCAGGTCGTGTCGATCATCGGCCCGTCGGGTTCGGGCAAGACGTCGCTGATCCGCACCATCAACGGCCTCGCGCCGGTGAACGCAGGCGAGATCGACCTGTACGGCGAGCCGTTCATCCGCGCGTCGGGCGCCCATCCACCGCGCGTGTCGCACGATCGCATTCTCGACATCGGCATGGTGTTCCAGAGCTTCAACCTGTTCCCGCATCGCACGGCGCTGCAGAACGTGATGATGGCGCCGTGCTATCACCGGCAGGCCGATGCGGGTGCGGTCCGGCTGCAGGCGCTGTCGCTGCTGTCGAAGGTCGGCATGCTCGAACATGCGAACAAATATCCGCATCAGCTGTCGGGCGGCCAGCAGCAGCGCGTGGCGATCGCGCGGGCGCTCGCCACGCGGCCGTCGATCATGCTGTTCGACGAACCGACGTCGGCGCTCGATCCGGAACTCGTCGGCGAAGTGCTGAAAGTGGTCGAGACGCTTGCGAAGGAGGGCATGACGATGATCATCGTGACGCACGAAATGAACTTCGCGTTCAAGGTGTCCGACCGGATCGTCTTCATGGAAGACGGCAGGATCCTGTACGACGTGCCGCCCGACCGGATTCGCGGCAGCGCCGATGCGCGCGTGAAGGATTTTCTGCGCCACGTTCATTTCGCGTGACTCACGATGAACGATCGATCGACGAGGAGCCCGCATGAATGGGTCTGATTTCCGGCAACGCGATGCACACGAGGCGACCTGCGCCGACCGGCTGCGCGCCTGCCTCGCCCGCGCCGACGCTTTTCCCGACGACATCGGCGCCGCATGGCTTGCGCGCCGCGATGCCGAGGCACTGGCCGAAGCACGCGCATGGGACGCATCGGAGGACCGCGCTGCCGCCGATGCGCTGTTGGCCGGTGCGGTGCTGACGGTCAAGGCCTGCTTCGATTGCGCCGGCTGGGTCACGCATGCGGGCTCGCGTGTGCTGGCCGACGAACTGCCTGCGCGAACCGACGCGGCGCTCGTGGCGGCGCTGCGTCGCGCGGGTGCGGTTTTGGTCGCGCAAACGGCGATGACCGAATTCGCGTACGGTGCGCTTGGCGTGAACCGCGCATACGGCACGCCCGCGACGCCGCTCGACGTGCAGCGCGAGCGCGTGGCCGGCGGATCGAGCTCGGGTGCGGCGGTGTCGGTGGCGCTCGGCGCGGCCGATCTGTCGCTCGGCTCCGACACGAGCGGATCGGCGCGCATTCCGGCCGCATTCTGCGGCGTGGCCGGATTCAAGCCGTCACGTGGCCGTTATCCCGATGCGGGCATGCGTTTTCTGTCGGCGACGTTCGACGTGCCGGGGATGCTGGCCGCGACGGCCGACCTGTGCCGGCGGGTCGACGCGGCGCTGTGCGGCCGCGCGGCCGGCCGCCGGCCAGCGCCGGCGCACGTGAAGGATCTGCATTTCGTCGTTCCCGAACGCTTCGCGACGGACGACGTCGACCCGTCCGTCGGACAGGCATTCGACACGTGGCTGTCGCGGCTGTCCGCGCGCGGCGCACGCATCGAGCGCAAGCGGCTCGATTGCACGGCCGAGGCCGGCGCGGTCGCGCGTGCGGGCGGCATTATCGCGGCCGAGGCGTTCATGCTGCATCGCACGCTGCTGGACACGGCCGCGGATCGCTACGATCCGCTCGTTGGCCCGCGCATCGCCGCAGGCGAGCACGTGCGCGCGCACGACTACGCGGCCGCGCTGCTGCGCCTGAAGGCGCTGGCCGACGCGTATCACGCGCAACTCGGCGATGCGCATGCAGTGCTGACGCCGACGGTGCCGATGTTGCCGCCGCGCATCGCCGATCTGTCGGACGAGCCCTTGTATCTCGCGACAAACGCGCGTGCGTTCCGGCTGACCGAATTCGCGAACCGCCTCGACCTGCCGAGTATCAGCGTGCCGGGCGACCGTCGGGAGAAGCAGCCGATCGGCCTGCTGCTGACGGGACATCGCGGCGACGACGCACGACTGCTCGATGCGGCGGTGCTGGTCGAGCGCGCGCTGGCCGATTCCGAATGAACGACTTTTCGGCGGCAAGCATCGTCTTGCCTTTTTTCATTGTCATTATTCAGAGGTACTCATGATCGTCGTAAGATCGGCCGATATCGCCCATACCGAACGCCATGCGCACGGCCCGGGCTGGGACAGCAAGCGCATGATCGTCAAGCAGGACGGCGTCGGCTATTCCGTTCACGAGACGCGCGTGCATGAAGGCGCGGAACTGCATCTGCACTACAAGAACCACTTCGAAACCAACTACTGCGTGGCGGGCGAAGGGGAAGTCGTCGAAACCGCGACCGGCAAGGTGCACCGGATCGCGCCCGGCACGATCTACGCGCTCAACCTGAACGATCCGCACATCCTGCGCGCGACGCGTGGCGATCTGCATCTCGTGTGCGTGTTCAATCCGCCGCTGACCGGGCTCGAGACGCATCGGGCGGATGGCAGCTATGCGCTGCCGGTGGGCGAGGAAGCCTGACGACGTGCGGTGTCGGGTGCGTGCGTGCCGCATCGTGCCGGCCCGCACGCGGGAGGTGCGACGTCCGGCTCAGGCCGCCTCGCGCTGGCCGCGCTTGATCGCGTCGAGCAGCATCCGCTCGGAATCGTCGAGATAGCGGGCGAGCGCGGTGACGGCTTCGCTGCGACGGTTCTGCGTGAGCAGTTCGTAGATCCGGTATTCGCGCTGGATCCAGTCGGCCGTCTGCACGCGCTTTTCGTCGGGATCGGACGCGAATACGAGGCGCAGTTGCGCCGAGATGGTCCGGAAAAATTCGTCGAGCAGCGCGGACTTCTGCAGCGCGACGATATGCTGGTGAAACCGCAGGCTGTGCGTGCCGACGGCCTGCCAGTTCTCTTTCTCGAGTTCGCGCTCGGACGCACGAATGGCCGACCGCATTTTCTCGAGCAGCGCCGGCTGCGCGAGCTCGGCCGTGTTAAGCGCATGCAGTTCGAGCGTGCGGCGCGCGACATAAAGATCGCGCACGTCCTGGCGATTGAGCGTGCGCACGACGACGCCCTTGTGCCGCACGAACGTGACGAGGCCTTCGCGGCCGAGTTGATGCAGGACTTCGCGAAGCGAATTGCGCGACGTGTCGTACTCGGCCGCGAGATCCATCTCGATCAGCGCGGTGCCGGGCGGCAGCTTGCCGCTGATGATGTGCTCGCGCAATTGATGGCTGATCCGGTCGGCGACCGACTGTCCTCTCGCTTTTTCGCTTGCCATGCTGTTCGTTCGCTCCTCTCCTGATCATGCGCCGCCGGCGTGGCTGGCCGGCGGCGTGGCGTCATTCTACGGGCTTTGTCATGGGGTCTTGTCATGCTGCCAGCCGGCCTGCGGTGGCTGCATCCCGTGCAGGCCCTTGTACGGTGCGACGGGCGGTGACGACCAGCCGTCGAGCAGGCCCGGAGCGAGCCGGTATACCTCGACGCCGAGCGGCCGGCACACGTCGATCGGGTCGCGCGCATCGGGGCCCCACATCGGCACCGACAGGTCGCCGCCCGGGCACGTGGACATCGCGCACAGCAGGTCGATTTCGGCGAAGAACTCGAGATAGTCGCCCGGCTTCGCGGGACAAGCCTTCATGAAGTACTTGTCGTCGTCGTTCAGGCCCGTGCACTGGAACACGTTGAGTACGTCGTGCACGTCGAATTCGGTCAGCCCGTACGGCGCGACCGCGCGCACGAGGTTCGAATGGCAGTGGAAGTGAAAGTCCTCGCCGGTCAGCAGCTTGTTCACGTACGGGTCGCAGCGCGTGCCGAGCAGGTCGTGCACGCGGCCGCCGTCGCCGTCGACGCCATAGCCGGCAAGCGTGTCGTCGGTGATCGTGACCATCGGGCGCAGGTAGGGCAATGTCGACCAGATCCGGTCGAACGTTGTCACATGTGCGGCCTGCAGCTGGCGCGTGCGCGATGCCCACATGCGTTCGCGCGGATTGTGCAGGTTCCACATGTTGAAGTCGGCGACCTGAGGGCCTTCCAGCGTGACGATGCGGAACACGTGGCCGGCCGGCACCGTCCATGCGAAGCCGCTGCGGATCGGCACGACGTGCGATTCGATGCGTTGCCGGGCGTCCTGGCGTTGCGCGATCGCGGAATAGAAGGACCGGTCGACGTGCAGGACAGAGCCCTGGGTGACCTGATAGGCGGCGGGATAGTTCGACATGACGCGGTGCTCTCGGTGAAAGTGGGCAGACACGAATATCCGGCCGGAATCATTGGTGCTGGCCGGTCAGGCGTCAATTATCATGCAGGATTGTTCAACAATTATTGGCGCTTCCGGGAGTATTGGCGAAGGCGGGGAGGCGTGTCAATGGGGGGGAAGTGCGAAGTGCCGGCGTCATGCAATCGGCGTTCAACCTCTCACGCGCCGTGGGAATCGCGTCGACTTCGGCAACAACGGGCACAATACGCAATTCGGCACGCTGCGTACGCGCGTTCGTAGTGCGAACGCGCCGGATGTACCGCGTCGTCGTCGCCTTAATCCTTCCCCGCTGTCATGAACGCCACACTCACTCCCGCGCGCGAGTCGAATTCGCCGCGCTTCCTGTTGTTCCTGATCTGCCTGTTCGCGTCCGCCGGCCAACTTGCGATCGACATCTATGTGCCCGCGCTGCCGGACATGGCCCGTTCGTTCGCGACCACGCCGCAGGCGATCCAGTCGAGCGTGTCCGGCTACATGGCCGCCTACGCGCTCGGCCAACTGATCTTCGGGCCGATCGCCGACGCATACGGCCGCAAGCGCGTGCTCGCGTTCGGGCTCGTGATCTACACGATCGGCTGCCTGCTGTCGCTCGGCGCGCCGAACCTCGAGACGTTCGTGCTGGCGCGCTGCCTGCAGGGCTTCGGCATCGCGACCACCAACCTGCTGGCGAAGGCGATCATCACCGATTCGTTTTCCGGCCAGGCGCTGATGCACGCGTTCACGTACATGTCGATCGCGTGGGGGCTCGCCCCGATCATCGCGCCGGTGATTGGCGCGCACCTGCAGGAATGGTTCGGCTGGCGCGCGTGCCTCGTGTTCCTGCTGGTTTACTCGTTGGCGATGTGGGCGCTGCTGTGGCACTACCGCGAAACCTTGCCGAAGCCGGTGCATCTCGAGCCGCGCACGTTGATGGTGAACGCGGGCAAGGTGCTGGCGAGCCCGGTGTTCCAGAGCTGTTTCCTCGCACAGGGGCTGTGCTACAGCATCCTGCTGGTGTTCAACATCGTCGGGCCGTTCATGGTGCAGACCACGCTGCACAAGCCGCCGACCTTCTTCGGTTATCTCGCGCTCGGCATCGGCCTCATGTATTTCCTCGGCGGCCTGTCGAACCGGATTCACGGGCGCGGGCTGCCGAGCGCCGAGCAACGGCTGCGGATCGGTGCGCGCGTGATGGCGATCGCGTCGGTCGTGATGCTGGTGCTGGCGCTGACCGTCGGCCTGCGCGTATGGACGCTCGCGACGCCGGTGCTCGTGATGGGCTTCTGCGCGGGCGCGATGTATCCGACGCTGATGGCCAAGGGCAATTCGCTGTTTCCGCATATCGCCGGCCTGACGAGCGCGATTCTCGGCTGTGCGCTGTTGCTCGTGTCGTCCGCGATGATGGGCCTGGCCGGTTTCGTGTCGATTCACGTGCTGACGCCGCTGGCGGTGTTCTTCGTCGCGTTGTCGTTCATCGTCGTGTGGATGGTGACGAAGTTGCTGCGGTATCTGTCGCAGCAGCAGGCGGCGCCGGTGGTGTGCGGGAGCGGGGAGGCGGCGTAAGCGCCGGCTGGTGACCGACTCATGAACCGGATCCTGCTGAATCGCGTCGCCCGGTCCGACGCCGTCGATCTGGTCGCCGCTTACAGCGGATGGGCGGCCCCGGCCTGCTGCAACAGCGAAACGGCAACCGGATCCGGCAGTCCGTTCGGGTCGATCGCCCCGGCCTTGGCCAGCGCCACGAGATCGCTGTCGACGCCCGGTTGCCCGACCACGAACGAGGTGGTCAGGAACGCCGGTGCGGCGAGCGTGACCGCATAGCGCTGCTGCAGGTTCGTCACCACGGCCGATTGCGCGGCCTGCACGGTGTCCGGGCTGTTCATCGCCCGCTGGTAGCGCAGGGTGCCCTGAAAATTACCGATCAGCCCGGCCGTGTTCGTCCCGAGTTGCGCCGCGAGATAAACGAGCATCAACTCGGTCTCGACCGTCGTATTGAAGGTGCCGCCCGCGTAGGCGAGCGAATGCAGACTCGTGCCGCCCGACGCCACGGTGATGACGCATGGCAGCGCGGCGTTGAGCGTCGCATGGTAATTGCCGCCGCCGTCGGTCAGCGTCGTTGCCGAGCCCGCCGCGCAATTGATCGTGACCTGGGCGCTCGCGAGCGCATCGCCCGTCGCGGCCGTGCCTGACAGCGAGATGGTCTGCGTGTTGTCGTCGAAGCACACGTCGACGCCGAAGCAGGCATCGCCGTTGCAGGCCTGGAGTACGGCGAGCGTTGCAACGCACAAGACGCCCAGTGCGGGGCGGATGAAGCGTTCATGGCAGATGTTCATGGTCGCGGGCAATCGGGAAAATGAGGCACAGCCGGTGTGCGTCGGGAATGCGGCGCTGCTGTCATTCTATGTCCTGAACCGGGTGAAAGCGAATACGGCCAGCCAGTAAGGCCGGCCCTGCCGGCTCAGGGCTTGCGCGCGGCCGGCTTCGCGAACGCGCCGCGCACCTCGAAGCCGATCGCATCCGCGACGTTGCCGCGCGCATCGACGAGTTCCAGCCGGTGCCGGCCGGGCCACGGTAGCCACGCGACGCGGTCGGCATGCCCGATCACCTTGTCGTCGAGCCGCCACGCGAATTTCGTCGCGTGGCCGGCGGAGCGTTCGAACCAGATCCGCTGGTTCTTCGGCGGAATGTCCGGGTCGATCGCGAAGATCGTGCCGTCGGTCGGCGCGCCGATCGTCAGCGGTGCGCGCGCGCCGTCCTTGCCCGGCGCGACGGGCGCCGCGAGCCGGATCGTGTCGACCGCCGTGCCCGCGATGAACCACTCGTTGCGCGCCGGCTCGATGTCGCGCTCGAACGAGATGCGGCGCGTCTCGACGCCGGCCGGCGCGCGCGGCGCACGGCTCGGCAGGTCGCGGTGCAGATAGCCGACGACGGCCGACCACACGGGCGACGCACCCGTGACGCCCGACACGTCCCACATCGGCGAGCCGTCCGCATTGCCGACCCACACGCCGACCGTATAGCGTGATGTGAAACCGATGGTCCAGTTGTCGCGCATGTCCTTGCTCGTGCCGGTCTTGACCGCCGAGAAGAAGCGCGTCGCGAGCGGGTTGTCGAAGCCGAACGTGCGCACGCGCGCGTTGTTGTCGGACAGGATGTCGGTGACGACGAAGCTGGCTGCCTCGCTGAACACGCGCGTGCCGGCGTCCGTCCGCGCGGGCGACGATGCACCGGAGGCCGGCGTCGGCGGCGCGGCCGGCAGGTCGACGATCTTGCGCGCGACGCCGCCGTTCGCGAGCGCGCGGTATGCATTGGTCAGCGACAGCAGCGTGACGTCCGCACTGCCGAGCGCGAGGCTGAAGCCGTAGTAATCGCCTTCCTGCGCGAGCGGCAGGCCGAGCGCGGTCAGCGTGCGCGCGAAGCGATGCGGTGTGACGAGCACCAGCGTGCGCACGGCCGGCACGTTCAACGAGCCGCCGAGCGCACTGCGCACGCTTACCCAGCCCTTGAAATCCTTGTCGTAGTTCTGCGGAATGTACAGGCCGCCGCCGGCAGCGAGGTTGATCGACGCATCGTCGAGCAGCGACGCGGCCGTCAGCCGTTTTTCGTCGAGCGCCTGCGCATAGAGGAACGGCTTGAGCGTCGAGCCGGCCTGGCGCGGCGCGAGCACGGCGTCGACGTCGCGCGCGCTCGACAGCGCCCCCGACGAGCCGACCCACGCGCGGATCTCGCCGGTTGCGTTGTCGATCACGACCACCGCGCCGTCCTGCACGTTGCGCCGGTGCGCGGGCGCGTTGAGTTCGGTCAGCGCGCGCATCAGCGCGTCGCGTGCGAAGCGCTGCAGCCGCGCATCGAGCGTCGTGCGGACCTGCGCGCCGGCCGCCGGCTTGACCTCGGCCGCGATGCGCCGCGCGAAGTGCGGGGCGAGGGCGGCGCCGTCCGCCGTGATGTCGTTACGCACGGCGTTGGCCGGACGCGCCGTGACGAGCTGCACGTAACCGTCGAGCGACGCGCACGCCTGCGCCGCATGCATGTCGCGCAGGATCCGGCACGCGCGCTCGGCGATCTTCGCCGGCGCCGCATTGGGCGCACGCACGAGTGCGGCCGCGATCGCGGCCTCGCGTGCATCGAGGCCCGACGGCGCCTTGCCGAACAGCACCTGCGACAGCGCGCCGAGTCCGATCGTTTCGCCGCGGAACGGCACCAGGTTCAGGTAGGCCTCGAGGATCTGGTCCTTGCGCCAGCTGCGTTCGAGCCACAGCGCGTTCACGGCCTGCGTGGCCTTTTGCGGCAGCGAGCGCTGGCCCGAGCGGCGCGGCGAATCGCTGAGCAAGCCCGCGAGCTGCATCGTGACGGTCGACGCGCCGCGCGTGCGTTCATTCCACAGGTTGCCCCACGCGGCGCCGGCAATGCCGCGCCAGTCGACGCCGCTGTGTTCGTAGAAGCGCTTGTCCTCGGACACGACGATCGCCTCGCGGAACGCGGGCGATACGTCGGCGAGCGACACCCATTCGCCGCGCCGTTCGGTGACGTCGATGCGCGTGCGCTGCAGCGGCGTGCCGTCGCGGGCGAGCAGCACCCAGTCGGAGCTGCGCCAGTTGCGACGCACGTCGTCGTAGCCGGGCAGGGCATGCGCGACGAGCGGCGCGGCCAGCACGACGGCGACGAATACGCGGCCGGCGAAACGCGCCGGCCGCGACAAAGCCAGATCCATCATCGCGGTCTCGTCACTTGCCCGCGTCGGCCGGCTTCACGGTCATCGGCGGGTTCGGCCACAGGCCGTACACGGACGGTGCATACAGTGCCTCGACGCGCGTCGGCGGCAGTCCGAACGTGCCGACGTTGTTCAGCCGCACCGTGTACTCGACCGAGAATTTGCCCTTCGGCAAATAGTCGTAGTACGCGCGGTAGCCGTCGAAGTCGCGCTCGATGAACGTCGGCCACGCGCCGTCCGGCGTTTTCTCGTCCTGCGTCGCGGCTTCGGAATCGCGGCCGAGGCCCGACCCGAGGATCGTCGCACCGGCGGGGATCGGATCGTTGACGGCGACCCACGTCATGTCGCTCTGCGCATCGATGTCGAGATGCACGCGCACGACGTCGCCGCGCGTCAGCACGCCCTTGACGGCGGGCGACACGGGCGTGACGGTCTTCGTGACCCGGTAGCCGGCCGCGAACGGCGAGCGCAGCGGCACGGCCGCGAGACTTTCGACGGTCGCCCACGGGCGGCCGGTGCCGTCCTGCGTGACCGACAGCGTGGCCGGCCCCTGCGACGCACGCGGCCACGGCAGCAGCACGCTGCGCGCGGCGGCCGCGCGGGTCGCGGGAGTGGCCGACGCGGGCGTATCGGCGGGCGCGGCCGATGCCGCCTGCGACCACGAGATCGAGCGCGCGTCGCCGCCGAGCGCAACCTTCGTCGCGCCGGCGACCGGCGTGCTCTCGTAGGTCCGCGAGAAGCGCTCGACCGCGAGCAGGCCGAGCGCGTTCGACGTCGTCGTCTGCCATGCGCCCTGGCGTTGCAGCGCGAGCAGGCCGGCCGTCACGCGCGGCATTTCGTCCTTCCACGCCGGGTCGCCGGCGAATTCCAGCGCGAGACGTGCGGCGTTGGTCTCGTTGCTGGTCATCAGCCACCACAGGTCGTCGTCGCGCGCGGTCGAGAACACGAGCTGCGTGCCCTGGTAGGTCAGGCGCGCCCGTAGGATCTGGTCGACCTGCGCGCGTTTCTCGTCGCGTTGCGGGATGTCCTTCACGCGCGTCAGGATCGCGTGATAGTCGATCACCGCCGACGTCGGCCACTGGTTCGGCGCGATCTCGATCGAACCGAGCATGCGGCCCTGCGCGGCGCCGTAGCGCGACAGCGCCTCGATCGCGGCGAGCTTGCGCAGGTCGCGATCCTGGCGCGGCGCCCACGCGTTGCGCTCGAGGCGGCCGTCGACGAAGCGCGCGAGCCCGGCTTCGAGCTGCGTGCGCAGGTCTTCCGGCAGTGCGAAGCGCGGATCGAGACGGCTGGCTTCGTCGGATACCACGAGCAGATACGACGACAGCGTCGGGCTGCCGTAGTGTGAATCGTCCGACGACGGCGGGAAGTAGCTCGCCAGGCCGTCGCTGTCGAGGTAGACGGGCATGCGGGCGATCAGCGCCTGCCATTGCGCGGGGTCGCGCAGCCCGATCGCACGCGAGGTCTGCTGTTCGAGGCAGCGGTACGGATAGCGCTCGAACCAGCGCCGCACGCCGGGCAGGCCGTCGGCGAGCTTCGACTGCAGCGACACGGCGATGCCGCCGCGCGGTGCGCCCTGTGCGTTGCTCGCCGCGCCGGCCGGGGCCGACACGGGCACCGTCAGCGTGCCGTCGACCTGCGCGAGCGTCGCCTGCTGCACGGTTACCGGCAGCGCGGGCACGACCTTCTGCGCGACGGCCAGCGCGTCGGACGCGCGCTTGCCGCCTTGCTCGGCCGCCTCGATGCGCCAGTTCAGCGCACCGGCCGCATCGAGCGCCTGCTCGGGCACGGTGATCGTCCACGCGACTTCGGTCGCCGCATTCGCCGCCAGCGACACGGTTTGCGGGGCGACGTCGAGACCCGTCACGCGCGGCGTCACGACGACCTGCATCGCGCGGTCGGTCGTGTTGCGCAGCGTGACCTGCGCGCGGAACGCATCGCCTTCGCGCACGAGCGGCGGCAGGCCGGAGATCAGTTGCAGATCCTGCGTGCTGCGGATCGACGTGCTGCCCGTGCCGAAACGGTCGGGGCCGACCGCCGCGATCGCGACGATCCGGAAGCGCGTGAGCGCGTCGTTCAGCGGCACCTCGACGGTTGCGCTGCCGTTCGCGTCGAGCGTCACGCGCGGGTTCCACAGCAGCAGGGTATCGAACAGCTCGCGGGTCGGCGCGCTGCCGCCGCCGCCGCCGGCCGGCACGGCCTTGCGGCCGAAGTGGCGGCGACCGACGATTTCCATCTGCGCGGTGGCCGTCTCGACGCCGTACGCACGCCGGCGCAGCATCGCGTCGAGCAGGTCCCAGCTGTTGTTCGGCATCAGTTCGAGCAGTGCTTCGTCGACGGCCGCGATCGCGATCTGCGTGCCGGCCGGTGCCGGCTGACCGTTCGGCAGCGTGACCTTCACGTGCGCCTGCGCCTTGCTGCGTACCGTGTAGCGCGTCGCGTCGGTGGTCACGGTCACGCCGAGGCGGTGAACGCCCGTGCCGACCTTGATCTCGCCGAGGCCGTAGCGGAACGCGGGCTTCGACAGGTCGACGAACGCGGTCGGCGCCTCGTAGTGGCGGCCTTCGCGCCAGAACGCGCGCGCCCATTCGACCGGCGCCTTCCAGCCCCACGTGAAGAACGAGTACCACGGCACCTCGCGAATCCGGCCGCGCAGCGCGAGCACCGACACGTAGACGTTCGGCCCCCACGATTCGCCGACCTTCAGGTCGACGGTCGGGTTCTTGCCGTTCAGCTCGACGATGTGCGTTTCCATCACGCCGCCGCGCTCGACCGCGACGAGCGCGGTCGCGTAGCGGAACGGCATCCGCACCTGGAAGCGGGCCGTTTCGCCCGGCTCGTACGAGGTTTTCTCGGGGATCACGTCGATCCGGTCGGTGTTGTCGCCGCCGAACCAGAGTTCGTCCTCGCGCGTGACCCATACCGACGTCGATGCATTCGACGTGCGGCCGTCGCCGTCCTTCGCGACCGCGATCAGCTGCACGTTGCCGGCCTGCTCGAGCGTCGCGTCGCAGGCCATGCGGCCCTTGTCGTCGGTCTTGCCCGAGCACAGCACGCCGAGGTCGCGCGTGTCGCTCTTGTTGTCGTACGCATAGAAGCCGCCGACCATCCGCTTGCGCGACGACGTCGTGATGCGCGCGACCCCCTTGATCTCGATCGGCACCGACGCGCGCGGCTTGCCCTGCAGGTCGACCGCCAGGGCCTGCACCGGCACGCGCTGGCCGACCGACACCCACCGGCCGGCTTTGATGCCGGCCACCACCGCGGCCGGCCACAGGATCGTGTCGCCGCGAATCGTCTGCACTTCGCCGTTCGGATCCGCGAAGGTTGCCTCCAGCGCGATGCGCTTCGGTGCGTCGACGTCCGGCAGGCCCTTGAGCGTGACCGAGCCCGCGCCGTTGCGGTCGAGCGTCAGCGGCAGCTTGTCGGCGATCAGCTTCGTCGCGTCGGGATCGTTGTTGTTCGACGACGACGCGTTGTCGCCGTCCTGCGCATCGTCGTCGGCGTTGCCGTCGCTCGTGTCGGGGCGATATGGCGTGAAGCTGAAATCCTCGAAGCGATCCGCGAACGGCGGCGACGCCCATTTCATCAGTGCCGACACCTGCACGGGCAGGTTCGATGCGCCGCCGCCCGACACGTAGTCGATCTGCACCGCGAGCGGCGCTTCCTTCACGGCGACGAGCGGGCTCTTCTGCGCGTCGCGCGCGCCGATCGAGCCTTTCAGCACCGGCAGGCGGAACGCCTCGACGCGGAAGCTGCCGCTGTAGTAGGTGGCGGTGGGCGCGTCTTCCGGGCCGCCTTGGAGTTCGACGCTGTACTCGCCGAGCTTCGCGGCGGCCGGCAGCGTGAACTGCGAGTCCGCGGTGTGGTCGGCCGCCCACGTGAGCGGCAGCTTGTAGGTCTGGCCCGTGCCGAGATGGCGGATCGTCATGCGCGTCGGGTATTGCGACGGGAACGCGAGGCTCTGCAGCGTCTCGGTGCGGATGAAATGCTTCATCGACACGGTTTCGCCGGCGCGCAGCAGCGTGCGGTCGAACACCGTATGCGCGCGCACGGTCGGCGCGCTGTCGGTGTCGGTCGGCACGTTGAAGCGCCACGATTCGATCCCGCGGTTCCAGCCCGAACTGACGAACGCCATGTCGGGGCCCGTCTTCGGATCGTCGACGCGGGCCGAGACGAAGTAGTCGTCGAAGCGCTCCGACGAACTGCACGCGCGCTTCGGCTCGAACGGCCCGTCGATCTTCAGCAGGCCCTGCGCGTCGGTCTTGCCGGCCGCGATTTCGTCGCCGTTGCAGTCGGACACGCGGATCTGCGCGTTCGGGACCGGCTTGCCCTTGTCGAGCGTCGTGACCCACACGAGGTTGTTCTCGCGGCCCTGCTTCAGGTGCACGCCGAGGTTCGTGACGAGCACGGTGGTGCGCACGTACATGCTCGACGGCTTCGCGAGCAGCGAGCGGCCGAGCGCGGGCGACGCAAGTTCGAGCACGTAGAAGCCGGGCTTGTCGATCGGCACGCCGACCACTTCGAACGGGCGCAGCGTCTTCGGGTCGGCCTTCGGCAGCGTCAGCACCTGCGCGCCGGGCTCGCCGGTCAGCAGCGACAGCGAGCGCACGTCGATGCGACGGTTCTGCGGCGCGGGCTGCTTTTCGCCGGCCTGGAGCGGCACGTAGACGGGGTGTTGGCCCTTGCGTTCCAGCAGGCCGGGCATCTGGTCGTCGATCGAGCCGGCCGTCATCGACCAGTTGTCGAAGCGATCGACGGTGCGCATCCATTGGCGGATCGCAGTGTCGTTCTCGACCTTCAGGTTCGCGAATTGCGCGCCGCCCGCATTGAGGCCGGCGATATGCAGGTCGGCCTCGACGTTGCGCAGCGTGACGGGCACCAGCGCGGGCGTATCGGGTTCGGCGAAGCGCTCGACGATCCCGAAGGTGCCCGACGAGAATTTCGCGAGCGGCGGCATCGGCGCGGTGCGCGTCGCGAGCGGGAACAGATCGGCGTTGGACAGCGGCCGGTCGGTCACGTCGTGCAGGCCCGACGGAAGCTCGACGGTCAGGCCGGCCTGCGCCGGCAGCGGCGGATTGAACGTGACGGTCGTCACTTCCTCGCTGTGATCGTCGGCCGCGAAGGTGGGCGACAGCGAACCGTCGGGGCCGCGCAGTTTGATCGCTTCGGCCTGCTTGCGCGAGATCGGGGCGTTGAACGACAGCGTGAGCGGGCGCAGCGGCGTGCAGGGCGCCTTCGCGTTCTCGCGTTCGCACGAGAAGCTTGCGGCGAACGGTGCGCGCACGGTGAAATCGAAGCGCCGTTCGGTTTCGTTCGCGATGCCGCTCGGGCTCGCGACGCCCTTGCCGTATACGAGCTGCATCTTCGCGCTCGCCGGCAGCGCCTGCGAGCACGACAGCGTCAGCACGCGCGCCGCCTCTTTCTTCAACCCGAAATGATCGAGAAGCGCGTTGCGCGTAGCGTCGTCGGTGGCCGTGACGGGAATGCGGTTGCCGATGCCGGACGCTTCGCACCAAATGTTCGCGAGCGCCGAGCGCGGCTCGGCCGGGCCGTTCAGCTTCATCACGAAGACCTGCCGCTCCTCGATCTCGCGGGAGCCGGGGCGCACCGACACCGGAAACGGGCCGCCCGTCTGGAACGTGAAGCGACGCGGGCCGCTGGCCGCATTGCCGGCGACCGAACGCAGCGTGTCGTTGAGCGCGACCGAGCAGCGTACGCCGGGCGGCAGGTCGCTTTCGAAATCGTAAACCCAGGTCTTGTCGTCGAGCCAGTGGCCCTGGCCGCGTGCGGCCGCCGAATCGTTGCAGGTCACGCGCGCCGGATTCGGCGCGGAGGCCGAGCCGAAGGCGACCATCGGTTCGTCGAACTTGACGACGCTCTGCCGGACTTCGGTGACGGTGCCTTGCGGCGACACGCTCACCGTGCGCGCCGCGCCCGCATGCAGCGATACGGCCGCGATGCCGCCGAGCGCCGCGACGGCGCCGATGCGCCAGAGCAGCCGGGTCGTGTGGTTGGTTTGATGCGTTTCTTTGTTGTGTTTGTCGCGCTGCTTCATCGCTCGATTGCCCTCGGAGGGAAGCTTTCTGTTTGATTGCACGGGATTCTAACCGACCGTCATGCGTGCGCAGCGCGGCGTGCAGTGTGTCGTCGGCGCGCGACACGGGCGGACTTGCCACGGACTTGTCGCGTCGACGACACAAAAATGCAGCGAAATGTCGATTGTCACGGATTGCGGAACATTAAATGGACTATAAAAAGATTGTTTGATCCGGCTTGTGCGCGTACATTGCAGGTCCGCGCCAATGTTTGAGAAATATCAAGCGTGGTTTTCCCGAATCCGGTGTTCGAGAGAAGGAAACATGCACAACGACAACACCCCCCACTCGCGTCGTGACAACGACGCAGCCGCAACCGGCATCACGCGGCGTCAATGGCTGCAGGGCGCACTGGCGCTGACGGCGGCGGGCCTCACGGGCTCGCTGGCGTTGCGGGCCCTGGCCGACGATCCCGGCACCGCGCCGCTCGATACGTTCATGACGCTTTCCGAAGCATTGACCGGCAAGAAAGGGCTGAGCCGCGTGACCGGCCAGCGCTATCTGCAGGCATTGCAGAAGGGCTCGTTCAAGACGGCCGACAGCCTGCCGCAACTCGCCGGTGCGCTCGCATCCGGCTCGCTGAATCCCGACCAGGAATCGCTCGCACTGACGATTCTCGGCGCGTGGTATCTCGGCATCGTCGACAACGTCGTGATTACCTACGAAGAAGCATTAATGTTCAGCGTGGTGTCCGATACGCTCGTGATCCCTTCGTATTGCCCCAACAAACCCGGCTTCTGGGCCGAAAAACCGACCGAGAGGCAAGCCTGATGGCCGATACCGATACGCAAAAAGCCGACATCGTCGTCGTCGGTTCGGGTGTCGCCGGCGCGATCGTTGCGCACCAGCTCGCGATGGCGGGCAAGTCCGTGATCCTCCTGGAAGCCGGCCCGCGCATGCCGCGCTGGGAAATCGTCGAGCGCTTTCGCAATCAGCCGGACAAGACCGATTTCATGGCGCCGTATCCGTCGAGCCCGTGGGCTCCGCATCCGGAGTACGGCCCGCCGAACGACTACCTGATCCTGAAGGGCGAGCACAAGTTCAACTCGCAGTACATCCGTGCGGTGGGCGGCACGACGTGGCACTGGGCCGCGTCGGCATGGCGCTTCATCCCGAACGACTTCAAGATGAAGACCGTGTACGGCGTCGCCCGCGACTGGCCGATCCAGTACGATGACCTCGAGCATTACTATCAGCGTGCCGAGGAAGAACTCGGCGTGTGGGGCCCGGGCCCCGAGGAAGACCTGTACTCGCCGCGCAAGCAGGCGTATCCGATGCCGCCGCTGCCGTTGTCGTTCAACGAGCAGACCATCAAGAGCGCGCTCAACGGCTATGACCCGAAGTTCCACGTGGTGACCGAGCCCGTCGCGCGCAACAGCCGCCCGTACGACGGCCGGCCGACCTGTTGCGGGAACAACAATTGCATGCCGATCTGCCCGATCGGTGCGATGTACAACGGCATCGTCCACGTCGAGAAGGCCGAGCAGGCCGGCGCGAAGCTGATCGACAGCGCGGTCGTCTACAAGCTCGAGACCGGGCCGGACAAGCGCATCGTCGCCGCGATCTACAAGGACAAGACGGGCGCCGACCATCGCGTCGAGGGCAAGTACTTCGTGCTCGCCGCGAACGGCATCGAGACGCCGAAGATCCTGCTGATGTCCGCGAACCGCGATTTCCCGAACGGCGTTGCGAACAGCTCGGACATGGTCGGGCGCAACCTGATGGACCATCCGGGCACCGGCGTGTCGTTCTACGCGAACGAGAAGCTGTGGCCGGGCCGCGGCCCGCAGGAGATGACGTCGCTGATCGGTTTCCGCGACGGCCCGTTCCGCGCGACCGAAGCCGCGAAGAAGATCCACCTGTCGAACATGTCGCGCATCAATCAGGAGACGCAGAAGATCTTCAAGGCCGGCAAGCTGATGAAGCACGAGGAGCTCGACGCGCAGATCCGCGACCGTTCCGCGCGCTACGTGCAGTTCGACTGCTTCCACGAAATCCTGCCGCAACCCGAGAACCGCATCGTGCCGAGCAAGACGGCCACCGACGCGATCGGCATCCCGCGCCCCGAGATCACGTATGCGATCGACGATTACGTGAAGCGCGGCGCCGTGCACACGCGCGAGGTCTACGCGACCGCCGCGAAGGTGCTCGGCGGCACCGACGTCGTCTTCAACGACGAGTTCGCGCCGAACAACCACATCACGGGCGCGACGATCATGGGCGCGGATGCGCGCGACTCGGTCGTCGACAAGGACTGCCGCACGTTCGACCATCCGAACCTGTTCATCTCGAGCAGCTCGACGATGCCGACCGTCGGTACGGTGAACGTGACGCTGACGATCGCGGCGCTCGCGCTGCGGATGTCGGACACGCTGAAGAAGGAAGTCTGACCGTGCGGAAATCTACTCTCACCTTCCTCCTCGCCGGCTGCCTCGCGCTGCCCGGCCTCGCACGCGCGGCGGATTCGGCCGATCCGGCGCAGGTCAAGCGCGGCGAATACCTCGCGGTCGCCGGCGACTGCATGGCGTGCCACACCGCGAAGGGCGGCAAGCCGTTCGCGGGCGGCCTCGGCATGCCGGTGCCGATGCTCGGCAAGATCTATACGAGCAACATCACGCCCGATCCCGATACGGGCATCGGCAACTGGACGTTCGACGACTTCGAGCGTGCGGTGCGTCACGGCGTGTCGAAGAACGGCGACAACCTGTACCCGGCGATGCCGTACGTGTCGTACGCGAAGATCAACGACGACGACGTGCAGGCGCTGTACGCGTACTTCATGCACGGCGTCGAACCGGTCAAGCAGGCGCCGCCGAAGAACGAGATCCCCGCGCTGCTGAGCATGCGCTGGCCGCTGAAGATCTGGAACTGGCTGTTCCTGAAGGACGGCGTCTACCAGCCGAAGCCGGCGCAGAGCGCCGAGTGGAACCGCGGTGCGTATCTCGTGCAGGGCCTCGCGCACTGCAGCACGTGCCACACGCCGCGCGGCATCGCGATGCAGGAGAAGTCGCTCGACGAAACGGGCGGCAGCTTCCTGTCGGGCTCGGTGCTCGCGGGTTGGGACGGCTACAACATCACGTCCGACCCGAACGCGGGGATCGGCGGCTGGACGCAGCAGCAACTCGTCCAGTACCTGCGCACCGGCAGCGTGCCGGGCCTCGCGCAGGCGGCCGGCCCGATGGCCGAGGCGATCGAGCACAGCTTCTCGAAGATGACCGAAGCCGACATCGGCGCGATCTCCACGTACATCCGCACGGTGCCGGCCGTCGCCAGCGGCGACGCGAAGCAGTCGCGCTCGTCGTGGGGCAAGCCGGCCGAGGATGGCCTGAAGCTGCGCGGCGTCGCGCTCGCGTCGTCGGGCATCGATCCGGCACGGCTGTATCTCGGCAACTGCGCGACCTGCCACCAGATGCAGGGCAAGGGCACGCAGGACGGTTACTACCCGCCGCTGTTCCACAACTCGACGGTCGGCGCACCGAATCCGACCAACCTCGTGCAGGTGATCCTGAACGGCGTGCAGCGCAAGGCCGGCAGCGAGGACGTCGGGATGCCGGCGTTCCGCCACGAGTTGTCGGATGCGCAGATCGCCGCGTTGACGAACTACCTGACCGGGCAGTTCGGCAATCCGGCCGCGAAGGTGACCGAGCAGGACGTCGCGAAGCTGCGCTGACGCGGCACGCGACGAAGCAGGGCGACAACGTAAAAGAGGAGGAGCACAGCACATCGGGCGGACCCCGATGCCGGTTGTTGCAGAGCGGGGCGGGCGGCGCGGATGGCCGTCCGCCCCGGTTCAAAGGCAATCCGGTGCGTGCGGATGCGCGCATCGTTTTCGTTGATCACACCATGACACCGAATCAACCGTTTCTCGCGTCCCAGCGCGATGTGCTGCTGCTGCTTGCCCGAATCCTGATCGTGATCCTGTTCGTGATGTTCGGCTGGAAGAAAATTATCGACTTCTCCGGTACGATCGCGTTCATGGGTTCGGAAGGCGCGCCTGCGCCCATCGTGTCCGCGGCGATCTCCGTCGTGATGGAGCTGTTCGTCGGGATTGCGATCCTCGTCGGTTTCCAGACGCGGCCGCTCGCGCTGTTGCTTGCGCTGTATACGATCGGCACCGCCATTATCGGTCACCACTACTGGACGATGACGGGCGGCGAGCAGATCAATAACATGATTCATTTCTACAAGAACATCGCGATCTCGGGCGGCTTGCTCGCGCTCTGCGCGGCCGGCCCCGGACGTTTTTCGCTCGATCGCGGGTAAGCCGACCCGAGGCGCGTGCATGGGGCGCGCGTCGGACGGTCGAGACTTCGAGGGGGCATCATTTTGCGACTCAAATACTTCGCATGGCTGATTGCGGCCGCCACGCCTGCGGCCGCGCTTGCACAGACGAGCGTCACGCTATACGGCCGGATCGACGGCGGCATCGAATACCTGAACCACATCGCGAAGCCGAACGGTGGCAGCGGGACGCGCTGGAGCGCGGAAAGCGGCGACTGGGGCACCAGCATGTTCGGGTTGAAGGGCGTCGAGGATCTCGGCGGCGGGATGTCGACGGTGTTCAACCTGGAAACCGCGTTCCAGGTGATGAACGGCCAGACGGGCGGCGGGCGCATGTGGTCGCGGCGCGCGTACGTCGGATTGAAGAGCAACACGTGGGGCCAGTTGCAGGCCGGCCGCAACCTGTTCATCGACAGCGACGGCGTGTGGGAATTCGATCCGTTCGTCCAGCAGGCGTTTTCGTCGGCGTCGCTCGTGCGCGGCCGCAACTGGCAGCAGAGCAGCAACAACATCGAATATCACAGCCCGGTGATCGGCGGCTTCGACGTGCAGGCGCAATACGCGTTCGGCAACCAGTCGCGCGGCTTCAACTACGGCGCGGCCGACGATTTCGGCCGCTCGGACGGGATCATGATCTCGTACCACTCGCCGGTGCTCGACGTGCGCGGCATCTACGACGAGCTGCGCGACAACAACGGCAAGTTCAGCAACATCTTCACGGCGTCGCGCGAGTACTTCGTCGGCGCGAACGTGAAGGTGTCGAAGTTCAAGATCCAGGGCGCCTATACGCACTACCAGGCGCCGGACAGCCCGGCCGGCGTCGCCGACCGCGCCGATCATTACTGGCTCGGCGCGACCTACTCGGCGACGCCGCAGTGGGCCGTGACGGGCGGCGGCTATTACGTGAAGGTGGGCGACGGCGGCGGCGATGCGGCGCACGACCCGTCGGGGCACGCGATGATGTACGTGCTCGGCACCACGTACAACCTGTCGAAGCGCACGTTCCTGTACGGCACGGTTGCGTATGTGCGCAACGGCGGGAATTCGAACTTCTCGCTGCTCGCGACGCCGCGCGACGCAACGTCGGGGACGAGCCCGATGACGGGCGAGTCGCAGACGGGCGCGTATGTGGGGATGATGCATACGTTCTGAGCGCGGGCGGTTTGTGTAGGGGAAAAAGGCACGGGCGGTGAAGGTCCGTGTCTTTTTGCGTTTACGGCGGTTGCGAGGGTCATATAGCGGCCGCTCGTCGCGCAGTCATCGGTTCGCCGAGTGCGCATGACGTGCATGAGCATTGCGTTGCCAGCGGTACGCGCTCGATGGGTTCACATTCTCTAACATTTACTGCCTGGAAATTTGAAGCAAACAACGGTTATACGATTTGTCGCTATCTGGCTGGCCCGGGCTACAACGGGCGCTGTCGCTACCGCTGCCGAATGCAGTGCCCTCACGGCCTGCGTGCTTGTGCGGCCGAACGATATCGTTGTGCTCGAAAGCGTGACGTAAGTTGCATCCGAATTGGATTTGATATGATGAATTCCAGCTCGGTCCGGTGTGCGGCTTGAATCGTGTCTATGCCGAAGACCGCAGCAGTGGCCGGAAAATTCTGAGCTTTTTCCTATTTCGACGAGATACCAATCCGCCGCCCGGCGCTGCCCGGCGGCCGTTTTTGTTACAACACGGTACGGGGTAGCCTGATGGTTTCCGATCTCCTGAACAAGGCACTGCGCACGCAATACGTGCAACACGGACGAATTGTCCGCCTCGATACGCCGCTTGGCGAAGACTGGTTGGTCCCGCTTTATGTCCGGGGGCGCGCGTGCCTTGGGCGAGACTTCGAATTCACGATCGACGCAACGTCGACGCGACTCGAAACGATTCCGGCGAAGGCGCTAATCCGGCAATCCGTGACGCTGTGGATTCGGCAAACGGACGGCAGCGAAATGCCGATTCACGGTTATGTGACTGCGTTCAGTCGCTTGGGCGGGGACGGAGCCAATACGTACTATCAACTCCGCTTCAATTCATTCCTCGCGCTGCTGCGCCTCGGCAGTGACCGGCGCGACTGGATCGAGACACCTGCGCAACAAACCGTGTCCGATGTGCTGGGAAAGTATCCGCAGGCTGCCGGTAACTTTACCTGGCAACTGCGCCAAGCGTTGCGTTCGTATTCTCAGCGGATGCAATGGGAATCCGACTGGAATTACGTGCATCGTACATTCGAAGAGCTCGGTCTTTTTCCGCGTTTCGATATTGCGCAGGACGGCAAGTCTCACAAGGTCGTCATCATGGACGATCTTTTCTCGGTTCCCGAATTGAAGCAAAAAACCATTTCGTTTAGCCGCTCGGTACAGGACGAGGAATTCGATGGTCTTAGCGAGTGGATCGACTCGCAAGAAATTCAGACGGCCGAACTCGACACGGGCACGTTCGACTACAAGCGTCCGGATCTTTCGAAGCACGTCATGATGCCCGCGTTCGATCTTGACGATGTACCGGGGCTGGGCGAGCAGTACGAATACACGGGGGCGCATACGTGGTCCGATCGCGACATGGGCGAGGCTCAGGCAAACGTTGTCACCGAAGAATGGCGCTCACGCGCGCAACGCTTCTACGGTGTGGGCGCGTTGCGTTGCGCATGGCCTGGCCGCTATGGGGTGCTGACCGGGCACCCCGTCCATGATGCGCAGCCGGATCAGGATCGTGAAATGGCGATTCTCTCGGTAAGCTGGCTCATCCAGAACAACGTGCCGGGACTCGACAACCTGATGCGTTTTCGCAGGAGCCTGCGCGCTGAAGTCGAGCAGGCGCGCGCGAGCGGTGCGGGTTCGTCCGTGCGTCATGACGACGGCGGCGTTGGATTCTTCCGCGTCGAAATCGAAGCGCAACGGCGCCGCGTCGCGTTTCGTAGCCCATTCGAACACAAGAAACCGATCATGCAGCTTCAGACGGGCATCGTCGGCGGGCCGGAGGGCGAAGAAATTTATACGGATGCGATGCTGCGAGCGAAGATCCGGCTGACGTCCAATCGACTCAATGACGGCGACCAGAACGTATCGGCGTGGATACGCGCGGCGATGCCGGACGCGGGCCACAAGCGCGGCGGCATGTTTCCACTGCGCAAGAACGATGAAGTTTTGATCGGCTTCATCAACGGTGATTGCGATCGCCCGGTGATTCTGTCGAGAATGCACGGCGGCGAAAGCATGCCGGAATGGCACACGCATGGGCTGACCTCGGGCTTGCTGTCGCGCGAATACGGCGGTGAAGGTTATAACCAACTGATGATGGATGACGCCAGCGGGCAGAACCGCGTGCACTTGTACTCGACGAGTTATAGCTCGCATCTGCATCTGGGCTATCTGATCCAGCATTCGGGCAACACGCGTGGTGCGTTCATCGGGCAGGGCTTTGACCTCAAGTCATTGGGCTACGGTGCGGTGCGGGCCGAACAAGGGCTCTATGTTTCGACGCAACCCGCCGCGACCCAGCCGCTGAGTGTGACGGCAGCGTCCGAACAGCTTACCCGCGCCGAAGCAATGCTGGCGACGACGTCGAAGGCGAGCCAGACGAATCGGGCGCAAAGCCAGCAAAGCGGCCACGACGCGCTGAAAGCCTTCACCGATGCCACGCAGCACGTAGTGGCGGGCACGAGCAAGGGCGGGCGTACGGCGGGCGGCGGCACGGGCAACGCGAACGGTTTTGCGAAGCCGATCATGCTGCTGTCGAGCCCGGAAGGCATAGCCGCATCGACCCAAGGATCGGCGCACATCACAGCAAACAAGCAGACCAACTTGGTTGCGGGGGAAGACATTAACCTCGCGGCCGGACGGGCGTTACTCGCCAGTGTGCTGGAGCAAATCAGCCTGTTTGCGGAAAAACTCGGCGTCAAGATCTACGCGGCGAGCGGCCCGATAGACCTTCAGGCGCAGAATGATTCGATGAGTTTGGCTGCTTCGCAAGATGTGAAGATTACGGCGGGCAAGAAGATGTATCTGTCGGCCGATGAAATCTGGATCGGCGCGAACGGCTCGTATATCAAGCTGACAGCGAACATGATCGAGAACGCAACGTCGGGCCAGATTGTAGAAAAGTGCGCGAATTGGGAGAAAGCAGGAGCGGCAAGCGGCACGCTGAAAAATCCGCTGCATTCGTCGCCGGTATCGGCCGACGGAGGTCGTTTCACGGTGTTCTCCGGTTAAACCGCGCGGGGGGATCGTTCCAATACAAGAAATCCTGAAACCGAATCCGAGTCGGGAATCATGAGCAAGACAACGCCTAAAAAGAAGCACCATCCACCGGCCGCTCCAAAATCGGCCCCCAAACCTGCCGAACCGGCGGATACGCCACTGAGTTGGGCTTACCCGTTCACGCCCGTAGGCAAGAACGACGCAGCCGACCCGATGACCTATTTCACGGCGCTGGCCAAGTGCGAAAACGGCTTTTATCCGCTCGGTGTCAGCGGCATGTGGCACGGCGGCGTGCATTTCGCCGACGGCAGCGCGGAAATGCTGAAGCAGGACAGCGGCGTGCGTGCGATTGCGGACGGCAAAATCGTGGCGTACCGGCTGAACACGAAATACGAGGAAACGACGTACCCGAACAACGTTGGTCTGGCGCACTACTCGACCGGCTTTGTACTGGTTCGCCACGAACTGAAATTGCCGCCGAAACCGGCGCCGACAGAACCCGCGAAACCGGCTTCGGCACCGGCGTTGGCTCCCGCGCCCGCATCGAGTACCGCCACGCCTCCGACACCCGCTCCCGCCGACAACCCGCCCAGCAGCAAACCGGCGAAGGACAAATCCCTCGTGTTCTTCAGCTTGTATATGCACACGATGGATTGGGAAACCTATCAAAAGGGGATGGGGCAAGCGAAAACGGACCGGCATCCGGACCAGCCACTTCCGTCACCGATGTCATATTGGGAAGGCGACCGGTACTATCGGGTGGGCGACAAGGCGAAGGACAAGCAAGCCGTTCCGAAGCCGAAAGCGCCTGCGCAGCTGCCCGCGAAGCGGACCGATGGGGCTGACGATCTGCCGATTAACAACACCAATCAGGACGCACCGCCGCCTCCGAATAGCGATCAAGATGCCGCACCACCGGCTCCCGAGACGGGATTGCACATTCGAGAGTTGCCGGATGGCAAGAGCAAGATTATCGGGATATTACCGACCGGAGCCGAAATCATTGCGGGCGAAGGCGACCCTGCACACCCGGACTGGATCAAGATCAAGGCCATAAAACCGGGCACGGTTTTGTCTGCCGAAGTGGGTAAGCCGGTATCTCCCCAAGCACAGTGGAGCTACGTGTTCAAAGGGGAACTGGACGCCGTTGTCGATCCGAAACCGCTTGATACGGTCGTGATCCTGAAGGAGCCGCAGCACGTCAAGGCAGGCGAAGTCGTCGCGCATGTCGGTCAGTATCAATGGCCCATGAAGGCCAGTCCGATACCGCCCAAGTCGAACTACCCGATGTTGCATCTCGAAGTGTTCGCGGGGCCGGACCTGAAAGACTTCATTGATCAAAGCCGTGCGCGTGCGAAAGAACTGAACGATAAAAACAAACCGCTTCTGGAAATCGAGCCGGGGGCCAAGCTGGTAAGCGAAGTGCCCGCGCCGGATCAGAAGCTGACCCAATCCGGGTTGAAGCTCGTGCCGATAGGCGATGCAAAGGGTTCGCGCTGGATCAGGGTTCAGCCCAAGAGTGTGACAAATGTGCCCGCGAAGGGCAAACAGAAGGCCAAGCAAACGTTCGCGGACGTTGGCAAACCGCTGTGGGTCGAAAGCAGTCTGGCGAACACGATCAGCACGGCGAACGTTGCTGGATGGCAGAACTTTCCGCTGGACGTATCCAAGGCGAGCGAGCCGGGAGCGGATTTCCGAGACGTGCTTCGTCGTACCGAACTTGACAAACTCGGTGAAGGCAGCGTCGCAATTGATGACAAGGGCCATCATTGGTGGAATATCACGATTGGTTTGAAGGACGGTTCGGAACTGAAAGGCTGGGTGTGCGACACAGATCACCCACACGTACAGTTTCGTAGTCCTTGGGAATGGCCGGGTTTCGAATTGGTCGACAACGGCAGCGTCAGCCCTGCCGACATGTTCAAACGCCATATCCATACGACCGAACAATATCTAGCGGACGAGGAAGGGACTGAGTTTATGGGGGAATCGGCGAAGGTCAACGCTGGCGAACTCATCACGAAGCTTGAAAAGGCAATCGATACGGACCACGACGGGAAGGTGACGGCGAAGGAACTGAAACACGCACTGGAAACGCGGTGGATGGCCGAAGCGGTGTCGCATCTTGTGGTGCGCAATGAAACTGAATGGGGCGGCGGTCTGGGCAAGTGGGAAGAACTCAGCCCGCTCATGCAGAAGCAGACCGAGATGTGGAAGACAGAACTGGATCGGCTCGCGAAGCTTCAGTGGTGGGAGGAAATCAAGGGTGTCGATGGCTTCCCCACGGACCTTTCGCCTTGGCACCTCCATCCGATCGGTTTGATTGGAAATTTTATGGCTGGTTGTAGCCAAAAATGTAAAACTGACGTGCTGGAATTTCACACCACGGAGGGAATGTTCTATGCTTCCGTGGAAGGTTTTCACCTTATTCTCGATTCGGAAGGATTTGGTGAAATTCCGTATGTTCCTAAAAATAGCCAGTCCAGTGGTGTAACAATTGGTTACGGCTATGACTTGGGACAACAAACCGAAGCAATGGTTCGCGTTGATTTGGATGGATTCTTTACTGAGGAAGAGATTTCCCTGCTATTAACCGCGCTCGGGAAGCGAGGGGACGCGGCGCGTGCATTTATTCCGTCTTTTAGTGATATAAAAATATCCGAACCCAAAGCCCTCGAGATGGCCAAGAGGGTTAAGCAACGTTACGCTCAATTTACCGTTGATGCATTCCCAGGTACGACAGAACTACATCCTCATTGTCAAGGGGCGCTGCTCAGTTTAGTCTATAATCGCGGGGCTCAGCTTGAAGACAAGCCCGGACAAAAAACACGGGTTCACATGAGAAACATTAGAGCAGCCATTCAGAATAAGAACCTCCCGGAAGTTGCGGCACAGTTACGTGCCATGAAAGTACTATGGGAAGGAACCGGGAACGACGGCCTGCTCAAACGGCGAGAGAAGGAGGCAGTTCTGTTCGAGAAAGGTATGACTTGTGATTGTTGGAGATAAATTGTGACGAAGAATATTGCTTTTTTTGTACTGGTGATGATTTCGAGCGCAGCCTTTTCGAAGGTAGTCTGTAATGGCCAAACCAATGCGGAGTTAACCAATTGTGCACAAACAAATTACGAGGAGGCGGATAAAATATTAAACAGAAGCTACAGTGAATTTCTGGGGAAAGCGGCTCCTCTGGAGAAGCAAAATCTCATCTTAGCCCAAAGGGCGTGGGTTACATATAAAGAGAAATATTGCAATGCGGCTTTTGACGCCACCGCCCCGGGAGCGGAGGCGTCTATCGACAAATGGACTTGTTTGACATCGGCGACAGAGATGAGAACGAATGAAATTCGCTACTTAGGATCATCTATTGGCATGGATGATTTCAGACGATCGCTCTCCGTCATGGCGAATCTTTACGAAAACGGAGACACTAACAAGGTAATATCTAAATTGATAAAAAGCACACCAGATGGAAGCAATCCAGATTGGGTTAAATATGTGGATTTGAATTGCAAGATGACCGCAGCAAAGTTGCGGGAAGAGCACAACGCCTGTGTGGCCAGACTTAATTTCTTTAAAAACTGGTGAATTTGTTCTTCACTTCCCCCGGGTACCCGGCAGATGATCAATTTTATTCGAGTCGGCGATGATACCGATCACGGTGGCAAAGTCGAAACGGGTTCATCGAGCATGAAATTCGATGGCCGCTACGTTGCCCGCAAAGGTGACCATGTATCGTGCCCGGAGCATCCGGACGTGTCGCCGAACGTCATCGAGGAAGGCGACGAGTCGATGAAGGACAACGGCATTCCGATAGCGCGGCACGGCCATCGCGCTACATGCGGTTGTCACGTGATTTCGAGCCTTGTGTAACGCTACAACATCGGACATCCGCGCGAGGCTCGGCCGCATCGGGCAACGAACGATCACGGAGCCGTCGTTCTTCGATAACAAGACGAACTGCGTGAAGCTGTTGGCGGAGGTGTAGCGCGACAGGTAGAGGTCGAGCAGAGGGATCGACGTTTTCAAGCTGTTTTCAATGAACGCGCTTTCGTCTGTCGCTATCATAATTTCGAAGCCTCACAACAGTCGAATGTGGCTTGACCGGCAGTAATCGTTCGACGACGTTTCGCTTGGCGAACGAAATTGCTCCAACGTGTTCAGTGCGTCGGTCATCCGGTATAAGCTGGGCATGAGTTCCACGAAGCGGAACCCTCGCTCGCATGTCAACTGTGTCAGATTGACCGTCGTTAGCGCAATCAGGCGAGCCCGGCTAAGGCGTTCGCGCGGGGCGTAGTCGAAGTGTGGTCGTGGTGTGACGATGGAGCGCATCATGCTTGATGCGCGTGCGCCGCGTCATCACGTGCCGCGCACCGGCCGCTGCTCAATCCAACGCCTTCCCCGCCTTCTCGTCCATGCACCGAATCGCAAGCAACGTCATCGCGCCGCAGCCGATCGCATACCACGCCGGCGCATTCGGATTCCCGGTCGCCGCGATCAGCCACGTGACGAAGAACTGCGCGAAGCCGCCGAAGATCGCGACGCCGACGCTGTACACGAGCGCACCGCCCGTCGCACGCACCGCCCGCGGAAACAACTCGCCGAGCATCGCCCCCGTCGCGCCAATGTTGATCGCATGCACGATCGACAGTGCAGCGATGATCGACAGCAGCGACACGGCGCCCGGCCAACGGTTCAGCGCGATGAACGCCGGATAGATCGCGACCATCAGCACGATGCGCGTCCACCAGACGATCCGGTTGCGCCCGTACACGTCCGACAGATGGCCGCCGATCGGCGTCACGAGCATCAGGATCGCACCGGCGACACAGCCCGCCGTCATCGACAACCAGGTCGGCAAGTGCAGCACCTGCACGCCGTAGATCGCCATGTAGAACACGATGATGTAGTGGATCGACGTGCCGCCGATCGTCACGCCGAGGCCGGCGAACACGGCCTTGCCGTGATGGCGCAGCACGTCGGCGAGCGGCAGCGATGCGACCGGCTCGTCGTGCGTGGCGGCCGGCACGGCGGCAGGCACTTCCTCGACGGTACGGCGCAGCCAGTAGCCGATCGGCATGAACAGCGTGCCGATGATGAACGGCACGCGCCAGCCCCAGCTTTCGAGTTGCGCGGCGCTCAGCGTCGACGTCAGTGCGACGCCGGTGAGTGCGCCCGCGAGCGCGGCGAGCCCCTGGCTCGAGAACTGGAACGACGCATAGAAACCGCGTCGATGCTGCGGCGCCTGTTCGAGCAGCAGCGTCGTCGATGCGCCGACTTCGCCGCCCGACGCGAACCCCTGCAGCAACCGTGCGAGCACGAGCAGCAGCGGCGCGGCGATGCCGATCTGCGCGAAGGTCGGCGCGACCGCGATCATCGCGGTGCCGAACGCCATCAGCAGCAGCGTGAGGATCATCGCCTTCTTGCGGCCGGCGCGGTCCGCGTACATGCCGATCACGAGCCCGCCGAGCGGACGCGTGACGAAGCCGACGCCGAAGCTCGCGACCGCGAGCATCAGTTGTCCAAACGACGAATGCACGGGAAAGAACAGCTTGCCGATCAGGATCGCGAAGAAGCTGTAGACCGTGAAGTCATAGAACTCGAGCGCGTTGCCGACGGCGGCGGCTGCGATCAGCCGGCGTTTCTTGGCGGCGGCACGGGCATCGACCGGCGTGCCGGCGAACGAAAGGGCGGACGTTTCCATGGGGTTCCCTTGCTTTGAGCGCGGAACTGCGTGATGAAGGGCCGTCAGGCCGCGAGCCAGGCTTCGGCGACGCGAACCCAGTAGCTCGCGCCGATCGCGAGGATGTCGTCGTTGAAGTCGTAGCCGGGGTTGTGCACCATGCAGCCGCCCTTGCTGCCGATTCCGTTGCCGATGAACGCGTAGCAGCCGGGGCGCGCTTCGAGCATGAACGCGAAATCCTCGCTGCCCATCAGCGGCGCGGCTTCGGATTCGACGCGCTCGGCGCCGAGCATCTGGCGTGCAATGTCGACCGCGAACGCGGTCGGTTCCGCGTGATTGACGAGCACCGGGTAGCCATAGTCGTAGTCGACTTCCGCGGTGACGCCGAAGCTTTCCGCCTGGCCCTTCACGAGCGCTTCGATGCGGCGCGCGAGCAGTGCGCGCACGTCGGCGTTCAGCGCGCGCACCGACAGCTTCATCACGACGGTTTCGGGAATGATGTTGAACGTTTCGCCGGCCTGCACGCTGCCGACGGTGATCACGGCCGCATGCTGCGCGTCGACCTCGCGTGCGACGATCGTCTGCAGCGCGACCATGATGCTGCCGGCGGCCGACATCGGATCGCGCGCGAAATGCGGCATCGCGCCGTGGCCGCCGACGCCGCGCAGCGTGATCGTCACGCGGTCGGCCGACGCCATCGCGGCGCCGGTGCGGAACGCCATGTCGCCGGCCGCGCGGCCCGGCATGTTGTGGATCGCGAAGATCGCATCGCACGGGAAACGGTCGAACAGGCCGTCGTCCATCATCGCCTTCGCGCCGCCGAAGTTTTCCTCGGCGGGCTGGAAGATCAGGTTCAGCGTGCCGGAGAACTGGCGCGTCGCCGCGAGGTGGCGCGCCGCGCACAGCAGCATCGCGGTGTGGCCGTCGTGGCCGCATGCATGCATCTTGTTCGCGTGGCGGCTTGCGTAGGGCAGGCCCGTGGTTTCCGACAGCGGCAGCGCGTCCATGTCGGCGCGCAGTCCGACCGTGCGCGTGCCTTGCCCTTCGCGCAGCACGCCGACCACGCCCGTCTTGCCGATACCGCGATGCACGTCGTAACCCCAGCCGGTGAGCAGCTCGGCGACGAGGTCGCTCGTGAGCGTTTCTTCGAATGCGAGTTCGGGATGGGCGTGGATGCGGCGGCGCACTTCGACGAGCTCGGGGGCGATCGCGGCGATGCCGGGGATGACGGGGTTCACGGCTTGCAGCATGGTGTCTCCTGTGGGGCCGGTGGGGCGTTTGACGCGCATATGACGGCCAAGCATATAAATTTCTTTTGCGTACCAGAAGCTGCTAAATTGCTTTGGTGCACACCGTCGGTTGCCGCTCGGGAATACCCTGAGCCACTGCACGGCGCGGCGCCCAGGGTTTCCACGGATCACGCATTGCCGCCATGAAATACCATCAGCTGAAAGCGTTCGTCACCGCTGCGGAGGAAGGGAGCATTCGTGCGGCCGCGCGGCGCCTGAACGTGTCGCCGGCTGCGCTCACGAAGGCGGTCAAGGAGCTGGAGATCGCGCTCGGCGTATCGCTCGTCGTGCGCACCGCACGCGGCGTGCAGCTCACCGCGTTCGGCCAGAAACTGCAGGTGCGCGCGCGGCTGATCGTCGCCGAAATGCAGCGCGCCCGCGACGACATCGAGCAGGCACAGGGCGCGATGACGGGTTCCGTCGCGGCGGCGATCACGCCGGCGGCGGCGGTGACGATCCTGCCCGACGCGTTTCGTGCGTTCCGGCGCCGCTTTCCGGTGGCGCGCGTCAATCTGGTCGAAGGGTTTCCGGGCGTCGCGTTGCCGCGCCTGCACGACGGTTCGCTCGATTTCGCGGTGGCCGTCGTCGTGCCCGAACTGCTGGCGGCCGAGTTCGATCATGCGGAGCTCTACGCGAGCCGTTCGCTCATCGTGGCGCGCAAAGGGCATCCGCTCGCGTCGGCCACGTCGCTCGCCGATCTCGTCGAGGCCGACTGGCTGATGAATCCGTCTCCGGAAAGCTCGACACAGGTGTTGTTCAACTCGTTCGTCGCGTACGGGCTGCCGGTGCCGGCGCGCGTCGTCGAATGCCCGAGCTTCGGTCTTGCGCACAGCCTGATGACCGGTTGCGACCTGATCGCATCGATGCCGGAGCAATTGCTGCAAGGCGAATGGGCGCGCGACCAGCTCGCGGTGCTGCCGATCCGCGAGCGCTTGCCGGGCGTATCGGTGCAGGTCGTCACGCGGCGCGACAGCCCGCTGACGCCGGCCGCGGCGATGCTGCTCGATTGCCTGCGCGATTCCGCGCGGCGCAAGGGATTGCGGTGAGCCCGCGCCCCGCGCAGATCACGTAGTGATCCTGACGATCGTGGGGGCGGGCATGCGCTGGCCGCGGATCATTGCGGCCCATATTGCGCGAGCCGGTATCATAGCGGCCGGCCCGCCGCTATGGCTCGCCGCTACGGCCGGCCTTCAACCCCATCGCCATCCGGCATCCAGCAATCAGAGGCATCACATGACCAGTGCAACCCAATTCGACAACGTATCGGTCGTCAAGCGCGCGAACGTCTATTTCGACGGCAAGTGCGTGTCGCATACCGTGCTCTTCCCGGACGGCACGCGCAAGACGCTCGGCGTGATCCTGCCGTGCGCGCTCAACTTCGGCACGGACGCGCCCGAATTGATGGAAGTGCAGGCCGGCAAGTGCCGCGTGAAGCTCGACGGCAGCAGCGAATGGCAGACCTACGGCGCCGGCGAATCGTTCTCCGTGCCGGGCAAGAGCCGCTTCGACATCGAAGTGCTCGAGACGCTCGATTACGTCTGCAGCTACCTGTAAGACGCTTCCCGCGCGGCAAAGAAAAAGCCCCGCCGAAGCGGGGCTCGTCGCAAGCGGATGGCGCAAGGCCATCCGGAGCGCCTGTTCTCGTTACATCGTTACAGGCAGGCGTTGATATCGCCGGCGGACGCTGCGTCGCCGCGCACGCCGACCCACGTCTTCGCACCCGGCTTCCACGACGGACGAACCATCGCGGCGGCGCCGTTCGGCGGCTGCTGGCCCGGTGCGTACACGTCGGTCGCGAGCCCGTTGGCCAGCACGTTCTGCGAGATCACCTGTTGTTGCGACTTGTCGGCCCAGGTCTTGGCGATGCACGCCGAGACGTCGGGAGCCGCTTTCTGGCTTTGTCCCACGTTCTGCACGGCAGGTTCGGCGGCATGAGCAGAAATTGCCACGGTCAATGCGATGAGCGGTAAGTATTTCACGTTCACGTTATCTCCCTCGAGTCGTGATTGATTGAGTGGGATGCGCAGCAGTGCTGCGTGCAAGTGAGATTCGCATCGGGCAGGCGCGGTTCCGGTCATTCCGAAACAAGTTGTTAACGCGCTTGCCAAACGGCGGCTCGGATGCTGCGCATGTTGCTGCGGTGCGGCATGCGTCGCGTACGGCTCGACGTCATGCCTGGCGTGGTCGGTGCGCTGCCCGGTCGTGGTGTGGTGAGATGGCGGCCGCGGCTTGCGGCATGTGCGTGCATGCCGCGCCGCGACTCTTTATCTGATGACGAAGTGGAATGGCTGATGGATGGCCCCGTCGCATGAGCACCATGATGACAAACTTTCGTCTGCCGAATTGTTAACCAACTTTAAACGGAGAAGGTGTGGGGCCGCGATGCGGCGTGCGACGGGCGCGCGGCATCGGGCAGCAAGGCGAGGCGGGGAAGCGGTGCGCGGCCGGACGCCGCGCACGCGGGCCGTGTCAGCCGATCTTGCGCGAGCCGACGTCGCGCAGGTTGGCCGGGACGACCGGACGGAAGCGCTCGCGCTTGTGTTCGTCGTCGAAGTGCTGGAGCGCCGGCTTGATCAGGTCGCTGCGCGACACGATGCCCGTGATGCGCAGCGATTGCTCGTCGGCGACCACCGGCAGGCGTTCGAGGCCGAGCATCGCGAGGCGCGACGCGACGACGCGGCACGTTTCGTGCGCCAGCGCGACGGCCGGTGCGCGGTTGGCGAATGCGGCCGAGATCGGCGCGTCGGCGCCGGCTTGTGCACGCTGCGCATCGAGCGTCGCGCGATCGACGAGGCCGAGCAGGCGGCCGTTCTGCACGACCGGATACGCACGATGCGTCTGCTTCGCGCCGAAGTATTGCGTCTCGACGGTATCGAGCGTCGCCGAGCCGTCGATCGCGACGAGCCGATCGGCCGACGTCATCACTTCGCCGATGTCGTGCCGCTCGAGCGGATCGACGCCGTATTCGCGATAGATGTGGTAGCCGCGGCGTGCGATCTTTTCCGTCATGATCGAGCGCTTCATCACGATGGTCGCGAAGCCGTGCGCGACGAGCGTCGCGGCGAGCAGCGGCAACAGCGCATTGGCGTCGTGCGTGAGGCCGAAGGCGAACACGATCGCGGTGAGCGGGGCGCCGAGCGTCGCGCCGAGCGTCGCGGCCATGCACACGAGCGGCCACAGCGCCGGATCGCCGCCCGGCAGTACCGGCGACAGCACGGTGCCGAGGCCGGCGCCGAGCATCAGCAGCGGGGCGAGCACACCGCCCGAGGTGCCCGAACCGAGCGCGATCACCCACATCACGGCTTTCACGATCAGTAGCGCGAGCGCGATCTTCAGCGCGATGTGCTGGTGCAGCAGGTCGCCGATCACGTCGTAGCCGACGCCGAGCGCGCGCGGCTCGAGCCAGCCGCCGATGCCGATCACGATCGCGCCGAGCGCGGGCCACCACATCCAGTGCACGGGCAGCTTCGCGAAGGCGTCTTCGACGCGGTAGAGCGCCGCCGACAGGCCGCACGCGAGCATGCCCGACAGCAGGCCCGCGACGATGCACGACAGCAGCGCGACGGGCGTCGGCGCGGCGGTCGTCACCGGAAACAGCGGATCGACGCCGAAGAACACCGCGCGTGCGAAGCCCGCCACCGCGCACGCCAGCGCGACCGGCAGGAAACTGCGCGGACGCCATTCGAACAGCAGCAGTTCGACCGCGAGCAGCACGGCGGCCACCGGCGTGCCGAACACGGCCGTCATGCCGGCCGCCGCACCGGCGACGAGCAGCGTCTTGCGCTCGGCGGCGGTCACGTGCACGCATTGCGCGATCAGCGAGCCGAGCGCGCCGCCCGTCATGATGATCGGGCCTTCGGCGCCGAACGGGCCGCCGCTGCCGATCACGACGCCGGACGACAGCGGCTTGAGGATCGCGACCTTCGGCGACATGCGGCTCTTGCCGAACAGAATCGCCTCGATCGCTTCGGGAATGCCGTGGCCGCGGATCTTCTCCGAACCGAAACGCGCCATCAAGCCGACGATCAGGCCGCCGATCACCGGAACGGCGATCACCCATGCGCCGAGCGTGTTGTTCGCGGGCGAATGGTCGGCGAACGAGAACTGCTGGAAGAAGAACAGGTTCGTGAACAGGTGGATCAGGCTCAACAGCACGAATGCGGCAAGCGTGCTGAGCAGGCCGATCCCGGCGGCAAGCAACGCGATCCTGGGCAGGCGTTCGTTGGTCGAAAAATCGCGTTTGTGTGGTGCGTTCATCGGAGTGGCAAGGGCAAGGGTCAGTAATCGATCTGGGGAACCTGGAACGCGTCCTTGAGCGACTTCAGCTCGGCGCGGTGCATGGCCGCGAGACGGGCGAGCAGCGTTTCGCCCGCCTGTTCGAGGTGGACTTCGACCTGGCGACGGTCGGCTTCGCTCGGCTTGCGCTTCACGAGCCCGAGCGCTTCGCAGCGCGTCACCAGCGCCACGACACCGTGGTGCTGCGCCTGCAGGCGTTCCGCGAGTTCGCCGATGGTCGCCCATTCGCGATGCGGGTAGCCCTTGATGTGCAGCAGCAGCAGGTATTGCAGCGGCGTCACGCCTTCGCTTTGCGCGGCGCGTTCGGAGAAGCGCTCGAAGCAGCGCATCTGGTAGCGGAACTCGGACAGTTGCTGGAAATCGCTTTTCGCGAGCGCGCGTCGGGTATCGTTCATCGAGGTCGGTCGGGCAGTCGGTTACGGTGGCGGTAAATATATCACAACATGATATAAATGGCCGAAATCTGGCGAAACGAATGTATTCCGCGTTTCGCAGGCGGTTGCGTCGCGCGATGCGCGCTACGCGGCCTCGAGCATCTGGGTCTGCTGATAAAGGCCCGTGACGAGATCCGTCTGCGTAATGATGCCGACGAGCCGGCGCGATGCATCGACGACCGGAATATGGTGGTGGCCCGAATGCGTGAACAGCGGCACGAGCGCCGTGATCGGCATCGTTTCCGGCACCGACGCGACGTCGCGCGTCATCACGGACGCGACGCTCGCGGGCTGGCCGCCGAACGATTGCGGCAACCGGGCGGACAGGCGCTGCCACAGCGGCGTCGGACGGCGCAACTGACGCGTGAGGTCGGCGCGCGTGACGATGCCGGTCAGGCGGCCTTCGCCGTCGACCACGGGCAGCGCCTTCACGCGGTGACGGTCGAGCAGCGTCAGCGCGGCCGCGACCGACGTCGACGGCGCGACCTCGATCGCATTCTTCGTCATCAGGTCCGCGCACTTCAACTGGCCGAACGTGCGCGTATAAGCCTGCATTTCGGTTTCGCGCAGCAGCGCTTCGAGATCGTCCGGATCGACGTCGAGCCATTCGCTGCGGCGCTTCAGCACCGCGTCGAGGTCGCCGCGCGTGAAGCCACCGCGCGCCGGTGCGGCGCCTGCCTGTTGTTTCGCTTCGGGGCGCACGCCGCCGTGCGGGTAGCGGTGCCCGGTCAGCGCGTGGTAGACGAGCGCGGCCGACAGCAGGATCGCCGATTGCAGCGCGATCGGCTGCAGGACGAAGCCGAAGCCGAGCGAATGGATCGCCGGGCCGCCGACCACGGCCGTGAGCGCGACGGCGCCCGACGGCGGGTGCACGCAGCGCAGCACGAACATGCCGCCGATCGCGCAGGCGATCGCGACCGCGGCGGCTGTGATCGGATCGGCGATCCATTGCGCGCATGCGACCCCGACCGTCGCCGCGACGAGATTGCCGCCGATGATCGACCACGGCTGCGCGAGCGGGCTGGCCGGCACCGCGAACAGCAGCACGGCCGATGCCCCCATCGGCGCGACGAGCAGCGGCACGAGGCCCGGCACGCCGGGCAGCAGCCGCATCGTGACGCCGACCGTCGCAATGCCCACGAGCGCGCCGGTGCACGAGCGCAGGCGCTCGCGCCAGCCGAGTGTCATCGGATGGGGAATGAAGCTGTGCAGCCATTGCCGCAACGTGCGGCGCGACGGGGAGGAGCCTGACGACATGGACGGTAAGCGGTAAAAATGACGATGCGGGGAGGCGCGGCGACAAGCCCGCAATTATATCGTGTTGTGATACATATTGTCGCGCTGCATCAAGCCGTTGCAGACGTGCGACGTGCAAGTCTTGCAAAATCTTTTCGTCGGATGGGAACTTGCCCACGCGGAACCGCGCAAATTTGTCTGCAGCGGCGTACAATTCGGCGCAGTCAATTCCCCCCGTCATGCCAGAACCCCGTCCGCGATGCCCGCTCTCCCGCCTTCTCCTCGGCACGGTGATCGATTCGACGTGGTTCGCGGCCGCGCTCCGTTGCTCCTCTGACGCGAGCGCCGCCGACGCCTCCCCACTGACTCTCCCCAAGCCAATTCAATGGACATGCTCGAAAACATGCGCCTGTTCGTGCGCGTTGTCGAAGCCGGCAGTTTTACTGCGGTCGCGAAGGAAATCGACGCGACCACCGCGCAGGTGTCGCGCGCGGTCTCGAACCTCGAAGCCCACGTACAGACACGCCTGCTGCATCGCACGACTCGCCACCTCGGCCTGACCGAAAGCGGCGAGCGTTATTTCGAGCGCGCGAAATCGATCCTCGCGGAACTCGACTACGCGAACGCGGAGGCGCGCAACGCGCTGCTGCGGCCGAGCGGCAAGATGCGCATTCATGCGATGACGGGGCTCGGGCAGAGCCATGTCGTGTCGTCGATCGTGCGCTACCAGGCGGACAATCCCGACGTGTCGGTCGAGCTGACGCTGGCGCAGCGGATGCCGAATCTGGTCGAAGAGGGCTACGACGTGTCGATCGTGACGGCGTCGCAGTTGCCCGATTCCGGCTATGTCGCGCAGACCTGCGGTACGAGCTGCAGCGTGCTCGTCGCGTCGCGCGAATACCTGGCGCGGCACGGCACGCCGCAGACGCCCGACGAACTGCCGAACCACGTGTGCCTGCGCCTCGACACGCCCGCGTCGCCGGCCGGCGAATGGCGGCTCGAGCGCAGCGACGGCGAGGAGACTGTCTACGCGCTGCAGCCGGCGCCGTTCCAGGTCAACGTGCCGGACGCGCTGTGCGTCGCGGTGCGTGCCGGGCGCGGGATCGCGTGCGTGGCGCTGTATACCGTGCTCGACGATATCCGCGAAGGGCGCCTGATCCGCGTGCTGCCCGAGTACCGGCTGCAGACGGTGAGCGTCTATGCCGTGTATGCCACGCGCCGCTATCTCGATGCGAAGATCCGCACCTTCCTCGATCACCTGCGCACGACGCTCACGCCTGCGCTGGAGAACGATCTGCGCGAGCTCGACCGGCTGACGACGGAGCACATGCCGGGCGGCCGCCGGCGCGCGTGACGACGCGTGCGTGCCGCCGCGACGTTCATGCGGCCGGCGCGATGCGGATCCGCTCGAAGCGGCCCGCGAGCCACGCGTACGCGGCAATGCCGATCAGCCCGTGCGCGGCGACGAACCATAACGCGCCGGCGAACGAACCCGTGCTGGCGACGAAGTAGCCGATCACGAGCGGCGTGACGATCCCTGCGATGTTGCCGAGGCCGTTGAAGACGCCGCCGCTCAGCCCGACCATGCCTTCCGGCGCCGTGTCGGCGAGCACGGCCCAGCCGACTGCCGCGAGCCCCTTGCCGAAGAACGCGATCGCCATCAGCGCGATCACGACCGCGTTCGACGATGCGCCGTTCGCGAGCACGAGCAGCGTCGCCATCGCCATCCCCGCGACGAACGGCGTCTTGCGCGCCCTCGACGGATGCATGCCGCGCCGGATCAGCCAGTCCGATAGCACGCCGCCGAGCACGCCGCCCGTGAAGCCGCAGATCGCCGGCAGCGCGGCGACCCAGCCGGCTTCCATGATCGTCATCCCGCGCCCCTTGATCAGGTAGATCGGGAACCACGTGATGAAGAAGTACGTGAGCGCCGTGATGCAGTATTGGCCGATGTAGATCGCCCACAGGTTCCGGTGGCGGAACAGTTGCGACACGTCGTGCCACGACGCGCGCGGGCGCTCGCGCACGCGGTTCGCCTCGAGATCGACGAGCGCGCCGTGGGCGCGCAGGTAGTCGCGCTCCGCGTCGGTCATGCGCGGGTGGCCGTGCGGCTCGCGATACCACGCGAACCACAGCGCGGCGAGCGCGATGCCGAGCAGCCCCATCCACAGAAATACGTGCTCCCAGCCGAGCGCGTGCGTGAGCCACGCCATCGCCGGCGTGAACAGCACGACGGCCATGTATTGCGCGGAATTGAACAGCGCCGATGCGGTGCCGCGTTCGGCGGTCGGGAACCAGCATGCGGCGATCCGCGAATTGGCCGGAAACGCCGGCGATTCGACCAGGCCGAGCATGAAACGCATCACGAACAGCGTGAGCGTCGCGGCCGCGCCTTGCACGGCGAACCCGCCGACCGTGCCCTGCAGCATCGTGAATACCGACCACAGCAACAGGCTCAGGCCGTACACGCGTCGCGCGCCGAAGCGGTCGAGCAGCCAGCCGCCCGGAATCTGGCCGATCGCATAGGCCCATGCGAATGCCGAAAAGACGACGCCGAGTTGCACGGGCGTGAGCCCGAGGTCGTGCGCGACGCCAGTGCCGGCGATCGACATCGTCGCGCGATCCGCATAGTTGACGACGGTGACGGCGAAAATCAGCGCGAGGACCGCATAACGGACGCGGCCGATCGTGCGCGAGGCGGCGGGCGATGCGGCGACGGCAGCGCCGCTGGATCGATTGGACATGCGTGTCTCCTGGCCTCCGTCGTGCGGAGGCATCCGGTGTTGTAACGAGAGGGCGGTGCCGCGTTCAGCGCGTGACGCTGGTCGGCGGCCGCTGGCCCGCGAAGCACGCGGCGAGGTTGGCGAGCACGAGGCGGCCCATTGCCTCGCGCGTTTCATGCGTGGCGCTCGCGCGGTGCGGCTGCACGACGACGCGGTCGAGTTCGAGCAGCGCGGCCGGCACGTGCGGTTCGTTCGCGAACACGTCGAGACCGGCGCCGGCGATCGTGCCGTCGGCCAGCGCACGCACGAGCGCGGCTTCGTCGACCAGCTTGCCGCGCGCGACATTGATCAGGAATCCTTTGGGGCCGAGTGCGGCGAGCACGTCGGCCGTCACGAGCACGTTGCCGTGATCGGCCGAGGCCGCGATCACGAGCACGTCGCTGTCGCGCGCGAGCGCGGCGAGGTCGGGCACGAAGCGATAGCCGCTGTCGAGATGCTCGCGCGGGCCGAAGTAACTGACGGGCATCCGGAATGCCTGCGCGCGCTGCGCGATCGCGCATCCGACGCGGCCGAGCCCGACGATGCCGAGCCGCTTGCCCGTGACCTGCGTCGCGAGCGGCTGGGCCGTTTTGCCCCAGCGGCCGGCGCGCACGATCCGCTCGCCCGCGCCGAGGTCGCGCAGGGTCATCAGGATCAGCCCCAGCGCCATGTCGGCGACGTCGTCGGTCAGCACGTCGGGGGTCGTCGTCACGTGGATGCCGCGCGCCCGTGCGCGGTCGAGATCGACCGCGTCGGTGCCGATACCGTTGATCGCGACGATCTCGAGCGCGCCGAGCCGGTCCATCAGCGCGGCGGACAGGCCGTTCGCGCCGCCGGTCACGACGCCGCGAATGCGCGGCGCCACGCGATCGAGCAACGCGTCCGGTTGCTCGGCCGCATACAGTCGATGCACGGTGTAACGGGCGGACAGTTCGGCGTCGATGGTGTCGGGGAGCGGCTGGGTCAGCAGGATGTCGATGGTCATGAAGGTCTCGGTCGTCGTGCGCGGCGCGGGCCGCGCATCGGGTGGAACCGAGTATAGAAATCGCATCGATATCGGTCTAACATCAAAAGACTATCGATTGATTCAAGATTTGAATGATTGAACTTCATCAGCTTCGCTGTTTCGTCGCGGTTGCCGAAGAGCTGCATTTCGGCCGTGCGGCCAGACGGCTCTTCATGACCCAGCCGCCCCTCAGCCGGCAAATCCAGTTGCTCGAGCACGCGCTCGGCATCGCGCTGCTCGAGCGCAGCAGCCGGCAGGTCAGCCTGACCGCGGCCGGCGAACGCTTCCTGCGCGACGCGCGGCACATCCTCGAGTTTTCCGCGCGGGCCGAGCAGGCCGCGCAGCGGGTCGCGCATGGCGGGGCCGGGCGCATCACGCTCGGTTTCACGGCCGTCAGTGCGTACCGGATGATTCCGGTGCTGCTCGCGCACGCGGCGCATGCGTTGCCGGACGTCGACGTCGAACTGCGCGAGATGGTGTCGACCGTGCAGATCGACGCGCTCGCGTCGCGGATGCTCGACGCGGGTTTCGTGCGCCAGCGCGCCGCGCGCCAGCCGCTCGAATACCGGCTCGTGCAGCGCGAACCGATGCTCGTCGCGGTCGCGGAAGGCGCGCCGCTCGCGGCCTACGAGCGGATCGGCCCCGACGAGCTCGACCGGCAGCCGTTCATCGCGTATTCGCCGAACGAGGGCAAGTATTTCCACGACATGATTTCGGGGATGTTCGCGGGCGCCGGGCGGCTGCCGAACTACCTGCATTACGTCGGCCAGACGCATACGATCCTCGGCCTCGTGCGTGCGGGGCTTGGCGCGGCGCTGGTGCCGGCGTCGGCGCGCGAGCTTCATGTCGACGGCGTGGTGTTCCGGCCGCTGGCGGGCGTCAACGTGGCGGCCGAGTTGTATCTCGCATGGCGCGCGGACAACGACAATCCGGCGCTGCCGGTGTTCAACGCGATGGTCGAGCGGTTTCTCGTGCAGGAGCCGGATGACGCGACGGCGTAATGCGCCCATGTTGCGTAACAAGCTTTCAATCCGGAAGCTTGCCGCATGCAATGACAAGCAATCCTGATCGAACGCGGCAGCCGGGCGTCGTGCGAATCCTTACCGTCATGAAAGCTGGCGCGATGTCTGCGTTTCAACGGCGCGGTGCGGCGGTTCGCTGCACTGCGACAACCGCTTGACGCTGCATGCCGGCCGGCGCACGATACGTCGGTGCATTTGGAGCGGGCCGCGCCGGCTGTGCGGTTCCTGCACCCGCGATACGCAAAAGAACAACGATGAGCCTTTACGCACTCTTAACGGAACCCCGGCCCCGCATCGATCGGCCTGCCGGCGCAACGATTCTCCCGACGCCCGTCGCGTCACGTATCCGTCATCCCGTTTCGTACCGTGCGTCGGTACACTTTCCCGTCTGCGCGATGGTCGCGACGATGTCCGGCGTTGTTCGGCGCCGCCGCATCGCGCCGCAGCCTCCCGCCCCCGATTTCCGCATCCTGAACGGTGCCTACACCGGCGTTTCGTGACGCCCGCCGGCGCCCGTCCGTGTATTTCGCCGCCGGCTTTCCCGATCGTCCGGCGGCACCGGAGTCCGACGCATTTCGATTGAGCTTGAAGCAGCACACGCACGCAGTTCGGTTCGAGGTACAAGGAGAAAAACTCATGTCGCAGCTTTCGAATGAAGCAAACGGCAGTTCGGGGAATGGCAAGGTCAAGCTGATCAAGTGGGCGATCATCATCGCGGGCGTCGCCATCGCGGCGCCGGCCGCACTGTTCATTCTGAAGGGAATGATCGCGTTGATCACGGCAGGCGTCATCGGCCTCGGCGCGATCTATTTGGCGCCGGTCGTCGCGATGAAGTTCGCGAACCAGAAGGTGAAGATGATCGTCGAGGAGGCGCAGGCGAATCCGATCGAGACGCTGATCAACCAGCTCGCGGAAAAGCGCCAGGCGGCACAGAAATTCGCGGACAGCATCACCGCGTTCCGCACCGAGGTGAAGAACTTCGAGGGCAAGACGGAACTGTTCGAGAAGCAGTATCCGGACGATGCGCCGCGCTTCCGGTCACAGCTCGATACGATGAAGCAGCTCCTCGCGTTTCGCGAGGGCCGCTACAAGCAGGTGCAGGCCGAACTGAAGAATTTCGCGTCGGCGATCGATCGCGCGAAGGCGATGTGGGACATGTCGCAGGCAGCGCAGCAGATGAACAAGCTCGCGGGGCGGCAGGCGGCCGACACGTTCGAGCAGATCAAGACAGACGTGGCCGTCGATTCGGTGATGCGCTCGGTCAACAAGGCGTTCTCCGAAATGGAGACGTCGCTGATGGATAACCCCGAGGTCAAGCAGGCGCAGCAGCAGGCGGTGATGAACGGCAGCCATGTGCCCGGGCCCGATGCGGCGAATCCCGCCGTGTTGCAGTCGAAACAACAATAACTTCCCGCAGGCACGCAACCATGAAAAAACTTCTCGGTGCAGTCGTGTTTCTGGTGGTGCTCGTCGGCGTATGGCTGGTGCATGAGGGCGGCCTGTCGACGCTGATTCCCGCGCATGACGCGGCCCCGGCCCCGGCCGCGACGTCCGCCCAGGCTGGCGACGCGGGCCAGCCCGCGCAGTCGTCGCCGTCGGCCAACGTGCTGCCGGCCGGTTTCACGCCGCAGGCCAGCACGCTGAAGTCGATTGCCGAAAACGGCATCGTGCGAATCTCGGTGCAGAACCCGAGCGAACCGTTCTTCGGCGAGGACAAGGGCGCGCCGCACGGCTTCAACGTCGAATTCGCCCGGCTGCTGTTCGCGGATCCGTCGTTCTCGCACGGCGGCAAGCCGGTCGCCGTCGATACGCGTCACGAGGTCGACACGTACCCGGGCGTGCCGAAGCAACTGCTCGATACGGATGCAAAGGGAAACCACGTCGTCGATGTGGCGATGGACGGGCTGACGTTCCCGGACAACACGCCGGCGGGCATCGTCTATTCGGTGCCGTATGTCGACGATTTCGGCTATTCGCTGATCGTGCGGCAAGGGTCCGCGATCCGCTCCGCCGACGATCTCGCGGGCAAGACGGTCGGCATCCTGAAGGGCGATCCCGACGTGCGCGCGTTCGTCACGCGCCAGTATCCGAACGTCCGGTTCGTCGAGGTCGACGATTCCGATCCGGGGTTCATCGCGAAGAGCATCGACGGCCATACGGTCGACGCGTTCATCTACGACTATCCGTTCGCGGTCCGCTCGATCAAGGACACCGACCTGAAGTTCGCGGTGACCAAGCTCGACGGCTCGAACATCGCGTACAAGATCGGCGTGCGCGCCGCCGATCAGGATCTGCTGATCTACCTGAACGCCGCGATCGCGAAGCTCAAGCAGTCGCCGCAGTATCTCGACCTGTTGCGCAAGTACTTCGTCAGCGACCAGGCGGTGACGACCGCGGCCGCGTCGGGCGAGCACACGTACGTGGTGAAGGCGGGCGACACGCTGAACATGATCGCGGCCAGCAAGCTCGGCAGCGGCCAGCGCTATCGCGAGATCCAGCGCCGCAACAACCTCGCCAATCCGAACCTGATCCTGGCCGGCCAGCATCTGGTGATTCCGGTGCGGTAGCGCTCGCGTGAAGTGAAGGCGTGTGAAGGGACGTGAAGGAAGCGCGCGGCACGGCGGCGATTCGCCGTGCCGCGCGCGTATGGGCGTCAGTGGGTGATCGACAGGAACAGGTACGCGGCGAACAGGGACAGGTGCACGACGCCGTGCAGCACCGTCGTGCGCCCCTGGCTCAGCGTGAGCGTGCTGACCAGCAGCGTGAGCGCCAGCAGGACCGTTTCCATCGCGCCGATCCCGAGCGTGAGCGGCTGGCCGACCCAGATGAACACGGCCGCGACGGTCGGGATCGTGAGCCCGATGCTCGCGAGCGCGGAACCGAGCGCGAGGTTCATGCTGGTCTGCAGGCGGTTCGCACGCGCGGCGGTGACGGCCGCGAGCCCTTCCGGCAACAGCACGAGCGCGGCGATCACGATACCGACTGCGGCTTCGGGCGCGCCGAGCTTCAGCACCGCATGCTCGACGGCCGGCGACAGCAGCTTCGCGAGCAGCACGACCGCGACGAGGCTCGCGAACAGCAGCACCATGCTGGTGACCGCGGTGCGATTGCTCGGCGCCGCCGCGTGTACCGCTTCGTCCGCGCTGTCGTGCTCGGCGAGGAAGTAGTCGCGGTGGCGCACGGTCTGCACGAACACGAATGCGCCGTACAGCACCAGCGACGCGACGCCGGCGAACGCGAGCTGCGATTTCGAGAAGAACGGGCCGGGCGCGGCGCTCAGGTAGTTCGGCATCACGAGCGACAGCACCGACAGCGACGCGAGCACCGCGAGCGCCTTGCTCGCGCCGCGCCCCTGGAAGTCCTGTTCGCCGTGCTTCCATGCGCCGACCAGCAGGCAGATGCCGACGATGCCGTTACAGATGATCATCACGGCGGCGAACACGGTGTCGCGGGCGAGGCCCGATTTCTCGGGGCCCGCGCCGAGCATCACCGACACGATCAGCGCGACTTCGATGACGGTGACGGCGACCGCGAGCACGAGCGTGCCGAACGGTTCGCCGACGCGGTGCGCGACGACTTCCGCATGGTGGACGGCGGCGAACACGGCGCCGGCGAGCGCGGCGGCGAATACCGCGATGACGAGGCCTTCGGCTGGCACGACGCGCGACAGCGCGAGTACCAGCCATGCGGCAAGCGGGGCCCAGAGGGTCCAGCGCGGGAGCTGGTTGGACGAGAGCGGCATGAAGGGTTTCCTTATGCGGGTGACGGCGCGCGACGCGCCGTCACGGATTGACGAAGCCCGGCCGTACTATCCGCCGAACGAGAACGATGAAACCGAAGAGGGGCGGCGCGCAACGGTGCTGCCCAGGGTTCGCTGCCGCGAGGCGGCGAGGGGCGCGGGCGGGCCGAAGCCCGTCGCGGGATGAAACGGTCGATGCGGTTACCCGCGGACGGCGAGACGAGCACCCGTGGTGGCGCGCGGGCCGGAAGCTCGATTCGACCCCGAAACAGGGCGATGGACGGCGGTGACGGCGCGACACGCATTCCCCCTGGAATCCGGCAATTTGTCGAATTTTATCAGGCGTTCGGGGGTCACTATCTCATATTCGAACCCTTACGTTGACCTTTCGGTTTACAAAAAGTGCCCCCATCTTTCGATTTTTTTGTCGTTGCAGGTTTCGTAACGGTCTTTTGCACGACACATTCGGGCTCGCCCTGACATAAATCTACCGACCGGTCGGTTTATAATCGCTCGCACTTCCACTTCATGACGGATCGCAAGCGATGGCTGTTTCCTCTGCACATTCGGTGAACTCGGGCGCGCTGGCGCCGTCGGCCGTCGTCGGCGTGATCGGCGCCGGCGCGATGGGCGCGGGCATTGCGCAGGTCGCGGCGGCGGCCGGCCATGCGGTGCTGCTGTACGACCTGAACGAAGCGGCCTGCGACAAGGCGCTGGCCGGCATCCGCGCGCAGTTCGCGCGGCTGGCGGAGAAGGGCCGGCTCGAACCGGCGCAGGCCGATGCGGCCGGCAGCCGGATCCGCGCGGTGCGCACGCTGGCCGATTTCGCGGGCGCCGCGCTGATCGTCGAGGCGGCGGCCGAACGGCTCGACGTGAAGCGCGAGATCTTCGCGACCCTCGAGCGCCATGTCGACGACGCATGCGTGCTGGCGACCAACACCTCGTCGATCTCGATCACGTCGATCGCGGCCGGGCTGCGCGTGCCGCAGCGCGTCGCCGGCCTGCATTTCTTCAACCCGGCGCCGCTGATGGCGCTCGTCGAGGTGGTCAGCGGGCTCGCGACCGCGCCCGACGTTGCGCGGGGCCTGTATGCGACCGCCGCCGCGTGGGGCAAGCAACCGGTGATGGCGAAATCGACGCCGGGCTTCATCGTGAACCGCGTCGCTCGGCCGTATTACGCGGAGGCGCTGCGCGTGCTGAACGAGCAGGGCGGCGCGCCGGCTTCGATCGACGCGGTGATGCGCGAAGCCGGCGGCTTCCGGATGGGGCCGTTCGAGCTGATGGACCTGATCGGCCACGACGTGAACTTCGCGGTGACCGAGTCGGTGTTCCGCGCATATTTCAACGACCCGCGCTACACGCCGTCGCTGATCCAGCAGGAACTCGTGAATGCGGGCTTCCTCGGGCGCAAGTCCGGGCGCGGTTTCTATTCGTACGCGGATGGCGCGACACCGCCGGCCCCGGAGCTCGAAGCGCCGCGCGCCGCGCCGGCCGACGTCGTGTTGTTTGCGCAGGACGGCCCGGTCACCGCGCTGCACACACGCTTCGCCGAACGTATCGAAGGCGTCCGGCACGCCGGCGCACAGCCGGACGACCTGCTCGCCACGGCCGGCCGCGCGTCGATCGCGCTGACCGATGGCCGGACGGCCACCGCGCGCGCCGCGCAAACCGGCGTGGCGGATCTCGTGCTCGTCGACCTCGCGCGCGATTACGCGCAGGCCGGGCTCGTCGCATTGACGCGTGCGCTCCAGTGCAGCGATGCCGCCTATGCGGATGCGGTCGGCCTGTTCCAGCAGGCGGGTTTTCGCGTCGTCGGCGTCGCGGACGTGCCGGGGATGGTCGCGATGCGCACCGTCGCGATGCTCGCGAACGAAGCGGCCGATACGGTCAACCAGGGCGTGTGCTCGCCGGCCGATCTCGATCTCGCGATGGAGAAAGGCGTGAACTACCCGTGCGGCCCGCTCGCGTGGGCCGATGCGATCGGCATCGGCCGCGTGCATCGCGTGCTGTCGAACCTGGCGGCGAGCTACGGCGAGGACCGCTATCGCGTGTCGCCGCGCCTCGCCGCGCTGCACGCGGCCGGTCGCACGTTCCGGTCATGACCGCCTTGGCACCTCGAACACGACAAAGACATTACTCCATTGGAGGAGCACCCCGATGACTCACCCGACGCATCCCGCCGCCGCCCTCGAGCCGATCGAGACCGCCAGCCGCGACGAACTGCAGGCGCTGCAGCTCGAACGCCTCAAGTGGTCGCTGCGCCACGCGTACGACAACGTCTCGCACTATCGGCGCACGTTCGATGCGGCGGGCGTGCATCCGGACGACCTGAAGTCGCTCTCCGATCTCGCGAAATTCCCGTTCTCGACCAAGAACGACCTGCGCGACAACTATCCGTTCGGCCTCTTCGCGGTGCCGCGCGAGCAGGTCGTGCGCGTGCATGCATCGAGCGGCACGACCGGCAAGCCGACGGTGGTCGGCTACACGGCGCGCGACATCGACACGTGGGCGAACGTGACCGCGCGCTCGATCCGCGCGGCCGGCGGCCGCCCGGGCGATACGCTGCACAACGCGTTCGGCTACGGCCTCTTCACGGGCGGTCTCGGGATTCACTACGGCGCGGAGCGGCTCGGTTGCATGGTCGTGCCGATGTCCGGCGGGCAGACCGAGAAGCAGGTGCAACTGATTCGCGATTTCGAGCCGAAGATCATCCTCGTCACGCCGTCGTACATGCTGAACCTGATCGACGAGATGGTGCGGCAGGGGATGGACCCGGCCGAATCGTCGCTGAAGATCGGCATCTTCGGCGCCGAGCCGTGGACGCAGGCGCTGCGAGACGAAGTGGAGACGCGCGTGGGTATCGACGCGCTCGACATCTACGGGCTGTCGGAAGTGATGGGCCCGGGCGTCGCGTGCGAATGCGTCGAGACGAAGGACGGCCCGGTGATCTGGGAAGACCACTTCTACCCGGAGATCATCGATCCCGTCACCGGCGAAGTGCTGCCCGACGGCAGCCAGGGCGAGCTCGTGTTCACATCGCTGACGAAGGAAGCGATGCCGGTGATCCGTTACCGCACGCGCGACCTCACCGCGCTGCTGCCGCCGACCGCGCGCGCGATGCGCCGGCTCGCGAAGATCACGGGCCGCTCCGACGACATGCTGATCGTGCGCGGCGTGAACGTGTTCCCGAGCCAGATCGAGGAGATCGTCGTCGCGCTGCCGCAGTTGTCGGGCCAGTTCCAGATCACGCTGTCGCGCGACGGTCACATGGATCGGCTCGACCTCGCGGTCGAGTTGCGCTCCGAAGCGGCGGCGTCCGTCACCGACGGCGATCGCGCGGCACTCGCGCGCGAGCTGCAGCACCGGATCAAGACGATGGTCGGCGTGTCGTCCGGCGTGACGGTGCTGGCAGCCGGCGGCATTCCCGCGACCGCGACCGGCAAGGCCCGGCGCGTGATCGACCGCCGCCAGGCCGCCTGATTCCGATGTTGGCTGTTCTACCCGAGGAAACCTGTTCGATGGATGGATTGAAGACCCTGGCCGTCGCGGTCGATGCGCGCGGCATCGCGACCGTGGCGCTGCAGCGCGGCGACGTGCTGAACGCATTCGACGAGACGATGATCGCGGAGCTGACCGACGCGTTCACGACGCTCGGCCGGCGCGACGACGTGCGCGCGATCGTGCTGCGTTCGGACGGTCGCGCATTTTGCGCGGGCGCCGACCTGCAGTGGATGCAGCGCGCCAGCACGAACGATGCGGCCGCGAACCTGCGCGACGCCGAGCGGTTCGCCGCGATGATGCGCGCGATCCGGCAGTGCCCGAAACCGACGGTCGCACGCGTGCAGGGCCACGCGTTCGGCGGCGGCGTGGGCCTGTGCGCCGCCTGCGACATCGTGATTGCGAGCGACCACGCGCGATTTTCGGTCAGCGAGGCACGCTTCGGAATCCTGCCGGCCGTGATCGGCCCGTATCTGGTCGAGGCGGTCGGCCAGCGCCAGGCGCGCCGGCTCGCGCTGACGGCGACGCAGCTCGCGGCTGCCGAAGCCGTCGCGATCGGTCTGATTCATCAGGCCGTGCCGCTTGATGCGCTCGACGACACGCTCGACCGGACGCTCGCGGAACTCGGCCGCAACGGCCCGCACGCGCTGATGGAGATCAAGCGCTTTTTCGATGCGATCGGCGAGTACCCGCCGTCGGACGAACGTGCGGCGTTCACCGCGCAGACCATTTCGCGCGTGCGGGCGACGCCCGAAGCGAAGGAAGGCTTCGCGGCTTTCTTCGCGAAGCGGCCGCCGGCCTGGGACGCGGGCGCCGAATAAGGCTGCACGACGAACCTTCACGACGATCGACGGCGAAACCGGGCCGGCCGCATTTTGCGTCTCGGGCACGGGCGCTTGCACTACAATGCGTGACCCCCGGCCCGCTGCCGGCCCCGTCCCGACCGCTGCTTCGCACGATGATCGTCAATCGCCTCGTCTCCGAGATCCTGTTCGGCTTTACCGGCCTGATCGGCATCATCAATCCGATCGGTATCGCGTTCCTGTTTCTCGAACGGACCGAGGCGCTCACCGCGCACGAACGGGATCTGCTCGCGAGGAAGGTCGCGTTCAACGCGTTCGTCGTGCTGATGGTCGCGTTCTTCGCCGGCACGCCGGTGCTGCATTTCTTCGGGATCTCGATGGAAGCGCTGCGCATCGGCGGCGGCTTCGCGGTTGCCGTGGCCGGCTGGCAGATGCTGAACGAACCGGACGGGCCGGGCGGCGGCGACACGCCGGTCAAGCCGATCGACGCGAACGCGATCATGACGCGCGCGTTCTTCCCGTTGACGGTGCCGCTGACGGTCGGCCCCGGCTCGATCGCGACCGCGATCGCGCTGAACGCGAACCGCACGCACAAGCTGTCGGAATTCATGCTGTCGAGCATCGTGTCGATTGCCGTGTCCGTGCTCGTCGCGCTCGTGATCTGGCAGGTCTACAGCCGCTCCGCGCTGCTCGCGCGCTACCTCGGCAGCGAAGGGACCAAGGTCGCGAAGCGCGTGTCGGCGTTCCTGCTGCTGTGTATCGGCGTGCAGATCATGCTGACCGGCTTCTCCGCGTTCCTGCAGCCGATCGCCGACCAGGCCAAGTAAGCGGGTCTTCCGGTTCGTCCTTTTTCGTCCTGTCCTTTTTGTTCCTTTCACGCAGCCTGCACGCGGCGCGCGGTCATACGCGTTCGCGGCATGCGGGATACCATGCGACGTCTGGCGGATGCGCGGCGCGCATCCGGCCGCAACCCCAAATCGAGTGGCGAGGCGCGCAATGGAATACGTGAAATTCGGATCGACCGGGCTGGACGTGTCGAAGCTGGTGCTGGGCTGCATGACGTTCGGCGAGCCGTCGCGGGGCACGCACCCGTGGACGCTGCCGGAAGCGGAAAGCCGCCCGATCATCCAGCGGGCGGTCGAGGCCGGCATCAACTTCTTCGACACCGCGAACATGTATTCGGACGGTACGTCCGAGGAGATCGTCGGCCGTGCGTTGCGCGATTTCACGAAGCGCGACGACGTCGTGATCGCGACGAAGGTGTTCTACCGGATGCGGCCGGGGCCGAACGGCGCCGGCCTGTCACGCAAGGCGATCATGACCGATATCGACCAGAGCCTGAAGCGACTCGGCACCGACTACGTCGATCTCTACCAGATTCACCGCTGGGACTACGGCACGCCGATCGAGGAGACGCTCGAGGCGCTGCACGATGTCGTGAAGGCCGGCAAGGCGCGCTATATCGGCGCATCGTCGATGTTCGCGTGGCAGTTCGCGAAGGCGCTGCACACGTCGAAGCAGAACGGCTGGACCCGCTTCGTCAGCATGCAGAACCACCTGAACCTGCTGTATCGCGAAGAAGAGCGCGAAATGCTGCCGCTGTGCGAGGACGAAGGCATCGCGGTGATTCCGTGGAGCCCGCTCGCACGCGGGCGCCTGACGCGCAGTTGGGACGAATCGTCGGAACGGCAGCAGAAGGACGATGTCGGCCAGCGGCTGTACGACGCGACGGCCGATGCCGACAAGGCGGTCGTCGAGGCCGTCGCGGCGATCGCCGCCGCGCGCAACGTGCCGCGGGCGCAGGTCGCGCTCGCGTGGGTGGCGCAAAAGCGCGGTGTCACCGCGCCGATCGTCGGCATCTCGAAGCCGCGGCAACTGGACGATGCGCTCGGCGCGCTCGCGCTGGAGCTGACCGACGACGAAATCGCCACGCTCGAACGCCCGTACGTGCCGCACGCGGTGGCCGGGTTCAACTGAGCGGCAGCGCGGGCGCCGCGATCAGCGCGCGGCGGCGAGCATCGGGTAGGTGAACAGGCCGAAGTGGATGACGTTCAGCCCCACATGCGCGAGCGCGGCGGCGAGCAGGCCGCCGCGCCGCCAGGCGAGCCCGTAGCCGACGCCGGCCACCGTGCCGAGCACGATCCATTGCCAGCCGCCTGCCGCATGCGCGGCGCCGAACAGCACCGCCCCGGCCGCGAGCGCGACCCACGGGCCCCATGAGTAGGCGCGGAACACGCGGGTCAGCCCACCTTGCACGTAGCCGCGGAACAGCGCTTCCTCGGCGAGCGTCACCAGCAACAGGTTGTTCGCGAGCCACAGCCAGCCGGACGGCGGCCATTTGGGCGCCCAGCCGACCATCCCGACCGCGAGCGCGCCGGCCAGGCACGCGGCGGCCGTGGCGACGGCCGCCACCACGCCGGTGCGCAGCGCGCGCAACGGCGCGACGTCGGGCGCGACCCACGGCAGCACCCACAACAGCCACAGACCGACGAGCGGCTTGTCGAAATTCAGGTACATCGTGAACGGCACGGCGTCCGGCGTGAAGCGGGTCGGGGCGATCACGCGCGGATTATGGAAGCCGGGAATCAGATGCAGGCTCAGTGCGATCGCGAGCGCGGCGAAGACGAGGTGCGCGGCGACGCGCACCGCGAGCGGGCGCCCGGGCAACACGCCCCAGCCGGCCGCGATCAGCAGCGCGAACGGCGCCAGCGTGATCGGCGCAAGCTGGCCGAACGCCAGGGCGCCCGCATAGCCGAGTGCGGCGAGGCCGATGCTCAGGCGGTGCAGCGGACGATGCCACGCGAATGCGGCGGCCGCGAACAGGGCGAGCCAGATCGTGGCACACGGAAGGAGCGAAAGAGACATGACGGAAACGGATGGGCGGACGAGACGCCGCGCATCATACAGCAGGTGCGGTGACACGCCGCCGGGCAGCCGGCCAGCCGCGTGTCAGCGGCCGGCGGTTTCGGTGACGCCGCCGCGGCCCGGGATGTCGACGCTGTTGCGCACGCGCATCCGCCGCCGGTACCAGAAGGTCCACAGCAGCAGGCAGCCGAACACCGTGTAGCCCATGACCGGGGACACGACCAGCACGCGCTCGACCGGCCAGTTGATCACCATCCACCAGCGCAGCAGCATCTCGAGCGTCATGATGGCGCCCCACACGAACGTCATCAGGCGCAGCATCTGCCGCAGGCCCGGCTGCGCGTCCCAGACCGCTTCGAAGTGCGCGGCGCCGCCGTCCATCTCGCGGGCCACGGTGGCGCGGGCCAGATAGAAGATCAGCGGGCGCTCGCGGAGCAGCGACAGCAGGAACACGACGCCGATCGTGCCCGACCCGATCGATTCGCGCATCAGCAGCGTGCGCGGACTGCCGCCGAACGCCATCCCGACGATCGACAGCGTGATGCCGAGCAGCACGATGGCCGCCACCGCGTCGACGCGGCGCGAGCGGATGAATTCGACGATCGACCAGACGATCGGCGGAACCGCCGATGCGTACAACGCGCCGGTTTCGCCGAAATACGGATGCGCGACCCGATAGGCCACCCAGGGCAGCACGAGGTTGACGAAGAGTTCGAGAATCAGTCCGGCTCGCGGTTTCACGGTGCGCCATTCCACGCAGGTCGGGGGCGGGCGCGCGAGAGGCGTGGTTGCCTCCGGTTGCCCCGAAAAGGGTTCGGCCCAGTATATCGAAGAATCGCGCCGAGCCAGGGATTGCGAATGTTTCAGCATGCCGCATCCGGATGGAACGCGACATGGCAGCTGTTTCTGTCGATGATGACAGCGGGGAAGGGAGGCGCGGGCAGGCGCGCCGCCCTCCGAACGTGCGACGCTCGGCGGCGGGGCGGCCAGCCTGCGCGGCGGGCGCGAATCGATGCCGAATCGACGCCGCGGCCGCGCGTGCGGTCACGAGACGGCCGGCTGGACGATGATCTTCACGTTGCGGTCCTTGTGGTTGACCAGTTCCTCGAAGCCGTGCGCGACGATGTCGCCGAGCGCGATGCGCCCGGTGATGAGCGGCTGCACGTCGATGCGGCCGTCCGCGATGAAGCGGATCACGTCCGCGAATTCGCCGTTGTACGCGAGCGAGCCGATCACTTCCTTCTCGGTCGACACGATGTCGAAGAAGTTGAACGACGTCGGTTCCTCGAAGATGCCGACCATCACCGACTTGCCGGCCTTGCGGATCACGTCGATCGCGAGCTTCGCGGTGGCCGTGTGGCCGATGCACTCGAACGACACGTCGGCGCCGTAGCCGCCCGTCAGTGCCCGGACTTCGGCGATCGCGTCGGACGTCTTCGGATCGATGACGATGCTTGCGCCGACCTCCAGCGCCTTCTGCTTGCGCGCGGCCGACATCTCCAGCGCGATCACGCGCCCGGCGCCCGTGGCCTTCGCGCACATGATCGTGCACAGGCCGATCGTGCCCGCGCCGACCACGACGACGGTCTGCCCGACGATGTTGCCGGCCTTCTTCACCGCATGCAGCCCGACCGCGAGCGGTTCGATCAGCGCGCCGGCCTCGGTCGGGAAGTTGTCGGGCAGCTTGTACAGCAGTTCGGCCGGCACGTTCACGTATTCGGCGAACGCGCCGTTGTTCATCAGCCCGGTGAACGCGAGGTTCTCGCAGATGTTGTACAGCCCGTGCTTGCAATACCAGCAGGTGCCGCAATGCTGGCACGCGTCGGCCGTCACGCGGTCGCCGACCGCGAAGCCCGATACGCCCGCGCCGAGTTCGGCGATCTCGCCGCTGAACTCGTGACCGAGGATGCACTGGCCCTTCAGGCCGGTCAGCGGATGCGGCGCGTCGACCGGGATGAACACCGGCCCGGCGACGTATTCGTGCAGATCGGAGCCGCAGATGCCGCACCAGTGCACGCGGATCGTGACCCAGCCTGCGGGCGGGCGCTGCGGAACGGGAACCTCTTCGACGCGGATGTCGTGGCGGCCGTGCCAGACGGCGGCTTTCATGCTGGGGGTGGTGATCGGTGCCTGTGTACTCACGTTGCTGTCTCCGTCAGGTTGTCGTCGGGCGCGCGGCAACGCTGCCGGTGTGCCCGTCGCGCGATGGCGCGATCGACCGGTATGCAGGAACGGGGCCAGCGTGAATCGGGGCGATGCGTGGCGGTCGCAGAGCGTGCGTTGGATGCGTTGCATCATTTCGCTAACGGCCGACGCGCAAAGATTCGAAAGGAACGGCGTGTCGAATTTGTTGCGATTGCGAAATCGCGGGCCAGGTGAGACGCCGGGACGTTCGTCTCAGCGCAATGAGACGAATCGCGAGACGGCTTCGGTCATCGCGACCGGTGCGCGCGGCATGAATTCGGCCCATTGGCGCCATCGCCGAAACGGATCGTTGCGCGCGTTACCCCTTTACTTGAAGTTAACTTCAATTTGTATCATGTGCGCCAGTCCGATTGCGGCCGCGTGACACATCCCGTTGCACGCGGCCGCTTCAACGGGGGTGAAGATGACCGAATCGCCTGTCGCGGCCGATGCCGCCACGCTGCCGTCGCGCAGCTACCGGGCCGCCGTCGCGAACGTCGTGCTGGCGAGCATCGTGTCGGCGCTGCACGTCGGCAAGGCGACGATCGCATTGCCGTCGCTTCAGCACGAGTTCGGCGGCTCGCTCGCGTCGCTGAGCGGGATCATGTCGGTGTTTCCGTTCGTCGGCGTGTTCGGCGGGATCGCCGCCGGCCTGCTGGTGCGGCGCTGGGGCGACCGGCGGCTGCTGGTGACGGGCCTCGTCATCCTCGGTCTGTCGAGCATCGCCGGCGCATGGGCGGGCAGCTTCGCGCTGCTGCTGACCACGCGCGTCGCGGAAGGGCTCGGGTTCGTGATCGTGGTGGTCGCCGCGCCGGCCGTGCTGAACCGCGTGACGCCGCCCGAGCGGCGCAATCTCGCGTTCGGCCTGTGGAGCACCTTCATGCCGGCCGGCATGGCGTTGTCGATGCTGGTCGGGCCGCTGCTCGGCGGCTGGCGCAACGGCTGGCTCGCAGCCGCGGCGCTGACGCTCGTCGCCGCAGCCGCGGTGCCGGTCACGACGTCGGCCGACGCACCGTCGCGACAGACGGGGGCGACGCGCATCGGACCCGCGCTGCGCAACGTGCTCGCGGCGCGCTCGACTACGCTCCTCGCACTGGGTTTCGCGACCTACAACGTGCAGTTCTTCGCGGTGATGACGTTCCTGCCGGTGTTTCTGATGCAGCGCCTCGGCGTTGCCGTCGGCGCGGCCGGGCTGATCAGTGCGGCGATCGTCGCCGCGTGCGTGATCGGCAATCTGACGGCCGGCTGGCTGCTGTCGCGCGGCGCGCGACCGGGGCTCGTGATGGCCGCGACGTCGGTCGCGATCGGCGCGGCGGGGGCGGGCCTCTTCAGCGCGGCGACGCCCGCACCGCTTGCGGTCGCGCTCGGGTTCGCGTTCTCGGCCATGGCCGGGATGTTGCCCGCGACGATCCTCGCGTGCGCGCCGGGTTCCGCACCGTCGCCGTCGCTGGCGCCGCTCAGCATCGGCTGGGTTGTGCAGGGCAACTATCTCGGCCAGGTGATCGGCCCGCTGACGATCGGCGCGATCGTCGGTGCGTTCGGCTGGTCCGGCGGCATCGGGCTGATGCTCTCGGCCGGCGTCGCCGGCGCGGCGATCGGCCTGTCCCTCCTGCGCGAACCGATGGGCCGGCGCTGAGTGCGGCGCCGGCGTCGTTCAACCTGCACGGAAATCCGTCAAGCATGCTCAAAACACCATGGAAAGCCCGATCTGCGAAGAAGACCTGTCGTGCGACGTGTCCGCGTCCGCGCTCGGCGACGACGATGCGATGCTGCCGCGCGGCGGCGTGGTCGCGCATCCGCTCGTGACGATCGGTCGCGCGCCGATTCCGGAGCACGCGCCGGCCGCGGCGTCGCCGTTGCGCCCGCAACTGTTCGTCACGGTGCTGGAGGCGGGGCACGACGGGCTGCTGGTGCGATGGGTCGAGAGCGGTCGCTGTCATTACGGCGAGCAACGCTGGCGCTTGCGCGTCGCGTTGCAGCCCGGTCGCTGCGCGCTCTCGGGGCAGCCGATCGAGCCCGGCGAACCGGTGTTCCGGCCGGTACGGCGGCCCGTGCCGGCCAATGGCGACGAGATGATCCGCCCGGCAGCGGTGCCCGGCATGGCCGGCGCGGCGCGCGACGACGCGCCGGAGGACGGCGACGCACACCATCCGGCCGATGTTCATGGCTGAACATCGGCCGTCGGGGGCGCGACGTTACTGCTTCAGATCGTGCCGGTACTGGATGAAACCGGCGTTGTTCGCGAGCTTGTCGTACAGCGCGCGTGCGGTCGTGTTCGTCTCGTGCGTGAGCCAGTACACGCGACTCGCGCCGGCTTCGCGGGCCCGTTCATACACGGCCTCGATCAGCGCGCCGCCCGCGCCTTGCCCGCGTGCGTCGGGCGCCGTGTACAGATCCTGCAGGTAGCAGTACGGCCCTTCGGTCCAGCACGAGCGGTGGTAGATCGCATGCACGATCCCGACCAGCGCACCCGACGCGTCGAACGCACCGAGCACGAACATCGGCTCGGCCGGATCCATCAGGCGCGCCCACGTCGTCGCGAACACCGCGTCGCTCAGCGCGGTGCCGTAGAAGTTCTGGTAACCCTGCCACAGCGGACGCCACGCGGCTTCGTCGGCGGCGACGAGCGCACGGACCGTGACGCGCGTGGCGTCGTTCGCGCGGCTGGCGGCGTCGCGCGCGCGGGCCTGCGCGTGGCGGATCGCGGTGAGCGACTGGCGCTGTTCGCCTTGCGCGTCGAAATTCTCCGCGGCGAGCCACGCGTCGAACGCGGCACGGACATCCGGCCATTCGCCGTCGATGATCGAGAACCACGCGGTGTCGCGATTGCGGCCGCGATAGATGATCGCCTGCCGGAACGTGCCTTCGTAGCGGAACCCGAGCCGCGCAGCCGCCTTGCGCGATGGGGCGTTCAGGTCGTCGCACTTCCATTCGTAGCGCCGGTAGCCGAGCGTGTCGAACGCATACTTCATCAGCAGGAACTGCGCTTCGGTCGACACCGGAGTGCGCTTGAGCAGCGGCGAGAACGTGACGGAGCCAACCTCGATCACGCTCACGCCGTTGGCCGGATCGATGCGCATCAGCGCGAGCGTGCCGACCGCGCGGCCCGTGGCGCGGTCGATCACCGTGTAGTGCAGCGGATCGGTGCTCGCCTGCGCGCCGCGCGCGTAATCGCGGTAGCTGGATTCGTCGGCGTACGGGCCGTGCGCCAGATAGGTCCAGTCGCTGCCGTCGGGCGCCTGGGCGTAGGCGGCGTACAGGTCGGCCGCGTGGCGCTCGGCGTCGAGCGGTTCGAGCCGGCAATAGCGGCCGTCGAGCGCGATGCGCTCGGGGCGCGGACGCGCGGACCAGTCGGGAACGGGTTGGCCGATGGGCTGCTGGAAAGCGTTGGTGAGCGTGGGCAAGGTCGATCTCGCTTCGGTTGGCGGCCGGCGACATGCCGGCATGCAGACGATCGTAGTCCCGGCGAGGTACCATGAGAAGCGCCAGAGAACGGCAAATTTATGGTGCCACGATCGGTGGCCGTCGGCCGTACGCCGTTCACCGTACGGTCGACCTTTTCACGCTGCGACGTTCCGATGACGACTCCCTTTCCTTCCGGCGACGCGCCGTTGCTGCCGCTCGATGCGCCGCTGGCGCGTGCGCCCGGCGCACCTTCGCTGCAGCGCCAGTTGTTGCGCCGCGTGCGCGACGCGATTCTCGGCGGCGCGATGCCGGCCGGCACGCGGCTGCCCGGCACGCGCGCGCTGGCCGAAACGCTCGGTGTGTCGCGCAATACGACGGCCGCCGTGTACGAGCAGCTCGTCGCCGAAGGCTTCCTGCAGTCGGACCGTCGCGGCACGCGGGTCGTCGGGTTGTCGCGGCCCGCGCCGCCGCGCCGGCGTGCCGCGCCGCCGGCCGTCGCGCAGCGGCTCGGCCGGATTCGGCCAAGCCTCGTCGGCACCGGCGAATCGGAGGGTTTCCGGCCCGGCGTGCCGGCGCTGTCGCATTTCCCGGTGGATGCGTGGCGGCACGCAATCGACCGCGCGTTGCGCCGCGCCGGCCGCGACCTGCTGGCGTACGGCGATCCGCTCGGCGAGCCGGCGTTGCGCGAATCGATCGCGCGCCACCTGGCCGTCACGCGCGGGATACGCTGCGATCCCGAGCAGATCGTGATCACGGAGGGCGCGCAGGGGGCGATCGCGCTGTGCGCGCAGTTGCTGACCAATCCGGGCGATACGGTGTGGGTCGAGGAGCCCGGCTATCGTGGCGCGCGCACCGCGATGCAGGCGGCCGACCTCGACGTCGTGCCGATGCCTGTCGACGCGGAAGGACTGCGCGCGGCACCGGACGACTGGCGCGAGCGGCCGCCGCGCCTCGTCTACACGACGCCGTCGAACCAGTTCCCGACCGGCGCCGTGCTGTCGATCTCGCGCCGGCTCGCGCTGATCGATGCGGCGCGCCGCCATCGCGCGTGGATCATCGAGGACGACTACGACAGCGAATTCCGTCACACCGGCGAGCCGATCGGCGCGATGCATGGGCTCGCGCCCGATTCGCCGGTCGTCTATCTCGGCTCGTTCAGCAAGACGATGTTTCCGGCGCTGCGGATCGGTTTTCTCGTGCTGCCCGACGCGTTGCTGGCCGCCGTGCGGCCGGCGCTGCCGGAGATGCTGCGCGGCGGGACGCGCCATGTGCAGCTCGCGCTGGCCGATTTCATCGAGACGGGCGAGTACGGCCGGCATCTCGGGCGGATGCGCCGGTTGTACCGTGACCGGCGGCGTTTGCTGCTCGCCGCGCTCGATAGCAGCCTGAGCGTGCCGCACCAGGTCGAGGGCGGCCCGTGCGGGCTGCATCTCGCACTGCGGCTGCCGGCGCGTTATCGCGATCGCGCGATCGTCGAAGCGGCGCGCGCGCATGGCATCGGGCCGTTTCCGCTGTCGGGTTTCGCGATCGATGCGGGGCGGGCCGGCAACGGGCTCGTGCTCGGTTTCGGCAATACGTCGGCCGATGCGTTCGAGCCGATGTTGCGGATGGTGTCGGCGATCGCGGAGCGAGTCGGCGGGGAGTGAGCGGTCGCAGGACTTGTGCGGATTGACGAACCGCGTACTTTGTTCGAAACGAACGCCGTCGCGGTTCCGCCGCCACGGCGCCTCCCGGCATACGGGTTTCGATTCGTATGTTCCACCCGGCACGTGGGCTATAAATGGTTGGGTGTACCGGTGCTTGTCGGGCGCCTGCGCGTCTCGCGCAACGTGGCGCCGCGGCTGCCGGGGGAGGTTGCGCCGTGGTTTGCCAGACGCTTGCTCGCGCCGTGCTTCGCACCGCGTTGATCGGGGGCGTGTTTGCCGGATGTTTGCCGCCGCCCGCCGCCGCTGCCGGCACCCTCGCGCCGCATGCCGCACCGCCGGCGATGAAGGCGCGGCCGCCCGCCGCGCCTTACGCGATGCCGGTCGATTTCCCGGCGATCGTCGAGCGCTACGGCCCGGCGGTCGTGACCATCCTGGCCGCCACCCCCGATCCGCAAACCGGCGGCGCGGCCTTTGCCGTCCTCGATCCCGACGATCCGCTCGCCGCGTTCTTCCGGCATGGCGCACCGCCGCCCGCGCAGGGGCCGCAGGCGCCGGCGCCCGATACGGCGCCGCGCGCGGTGTCCGGCAGCGGCTCGGGTTTCATCGTCAGCGCCGATGGCCTGATTCTCACGTCCGCCCATGTGGTCGACGAGGCGACCGACGTGACCGTGCGGCTTACCGACCGCCGCGAATTCAAGGCGACGGTGCTGGCCGTCGATCCGCAAAGCGACGTGGCCGTGCTGCGCGTCGACGCGACGAAGCTGCCGTTCGTGCGGGTCGGCGATTCGTCGAAAGTCCGCGCGGGCGAACCGGTGATGACGATCGGCGCGCCGGACGGATCGGGCAACACGGTGACGGCCGGCATCGTCAGCGCGACGTCGCGCCGGTTGCCGGACGGCAGTGCATTCCCGTTCTTCGAGACCGACATCGCACCGAACCCGGACAACTCGGGCGGCCCCGTGTTCAATCGCGCGGGCGACGTGATCGGCATCGCGGTACAGGTCTATACGGGCACCGACCGCTACGCGAGCACGACCTTCGCCATTCCGATCGCATTCGCGGCAAAGGTGCGCGCCCAGTTGCGCGCGCAACAGCAGGCGCAGATGCAGACGCAGCAGCCTCAGGCGCCCGTGCCGGGCGCGCCGTCCGTCAATGCATTCGGCATCGACGTGCAGGACGTCGGCGTCGGTCTGGCCGCGGCGTTCGGGCTGCCGCGTCCGGCAGGCGCGCTCGTCAACGGCGTCGAGCCCGGCTCGCCGGCCGCCGTGGCCGGCTTGAAGCCCGGCGACGTGATCGTGAAGATGGGCGACAAGGCCATCGGTCGTTCGGCCGAACTGAACGACCTGGCCGCCGCGCTGCCGCCCGGCGGGAAGGCGCCGCTGCGCGTGATCCGCAACCGTGCGCCGATGATGCTGACGATCACGGGCGCCGACGAAGCGGGCGGGAGCGCGGCGGCGACGGTCGGCATGGCCGCGCCGAAGGCCGCCGTGCGGCCGGGGCCGGGCACTGGCGACACAGGCGACAGCGGCGACAGCGGCGACCGTCTCGGACTGACGATGCACGCGTTGAGCGACGTCGAACGCCGTTCGACGGGGCTCGCGGTCGGGATGATGGTGGACGCGGTGCACGGCCCGGCCGCGCGCGCAGGCATCCAGCCGGGCGACGTCGTGCTGGAGCTCAACGACACGCTGCTCGAGACGCCGGACGAGGTGCAGACGCTCGAAGCGACCGGCGGCAGCGTGATCGCCGTGCTGATCCAGCGCAACAACGCGCGGAAGTTCGTCTCGGTGCACGCGCGTTAGGGCGTTGACGCGACTGCTGTCGTCCGCCTAACATCGTCCGGTATCGCTGGCGGTCCGCCACGCATTCAGGAGCCATTCGGCATGAAAACGGCTTGCTTCATCGTAGTAGTCCACAGGCGCAGGGTCCGGTAGCGGCACCGCGCCGGCATCCATGCGCCCCCGACTCGTTCGGGGGCTTTTTTTTGCATTGCGCACGCCCATGCGGCCCGTGCGTGGGAGGGCATCCGCTTGTCATCGAACCTGTCGACCGCTTACGACCCGGCGTCGCCGCGGCATGCAACGTTGATCCTGCTGTGCGCGTTGTCGGTGCTGCCGCTGAGCCTGTTCCTGCCGTCGCTGCCGGCGATCGTGCGCGACCTGCACACCGACTATGCGCTCGTCGCGCTGTCGCTCGGCGGGTATGCGGCGGTGGCCGCGTCGCTCGAATGCGTGACGGGGCCGCTGTCCGACCGGTTCGGACGGCGGCCGATCGTGCTGACGAGCGTCGCGATATTCGCGCTCGGCTCGCTCGGTTGCGCGATGGCGACCGATATCCGTGTGTTTCTCGGCTGCCGGCTGATGCAGGCGGCGATCACGTCGGTTTATCCCGTGTCGATGGCGGCGATCCGCGACGCCGGCGGCGGCGCGCGCGCGGCGAGCCGGATCGGCTATGCGGCGATGGCTGCCGCGTTTGCGCCGATGCTCGGCCCGACGCTCGGCGGCGCGCTCGACCAGACGGTCGGCTGGCGCGCGAGCTTCTGGTTGCTGGCCGCAGTCGGCATCGCGCTGTTCGCGTGGGGCGCGCTCGATCTCGTCGAAACCCATACGAATCGGCCGTCGAGTTTCGGGCAGCAGCTTCGCGCGTATCCGGCGCTGCTGGGTGCGCGCCGTTTCTGGGCCTATGCGCTCTGCATGGCGTTTTCGACGGGCGCGTTCTACGCGTTTCTGGCCGGCGCGCCGCTCGCCGCGAAAACGCTGTTCGGCATCGCGCCGGCGGAGATCGGCTTCTACATGGGGACGATCACGGCCGGTTTCGTGTGCGGCAGCTTCCTGGCCGCGCGGCTCGCGCGCCGCCATGCGCTGGCCACGACGATCCTCTGCGGGCGGGTCGTGGCGTGTGCGGGCCCGCTGATCGGCCTCGTGCTCGTGTTCGGCGGCGCGACCCACGCGCTCGCATGGTTCGGGCCGTGCGTGCTGGTCGGCATCGGCAACGGGCTGAGCAATCCCGGCGCCCATGCGGGCGCGGTGTCGGTGCGGCGGGAGCTGGCAGGCAGCGCGTCGGGGCTGGCCGGCGCGATGACGATCGGCGGCGGCGCCGCGCTGTCGTCGCTGACGGGCGCGCTGCTGACCCCGGCCAACGCGGGCTACCTGCCGCTCGCGATGATGCTGCTGTCGGCGGCGGTCGCGCTGGCCGCCGCCGTGTGCGTGCGGGTGTTCGACGGGCAGGACGCCGGGCGGTGAGCGCGGGTGCGCCCCGGTACCGGCGCGCGGCCGAATGACGGACAATCCGCCGCATGCCGGGAGACGACGCACGATCCGCGCGCCGCGTGTCCCGACGAGCACGAAAGGCGACTGGACGAGGATGCGATGAGCGACTTTTCTGATTTCCAGCGGGACATTGCCGATGCCGCGAGGGCGACCTTCAGGGCGCTGCGGGCGTTGCACCCGGACGAGCATTTCTACGCGTTTGCGTTGTACACCGACAGCGGCGCGATGACGGTGGTGCCGGCAGCCAATTCGGTCGAAGGGCTGCGCCGGATCAGCGCGCAGCAGGCGGTTGCGGACGACGATCCGTCGTTCGTGTGGGGCGTTTCCGAATGGGCGTACGCGGCGGCCGAGGCGTCGCCGTTCAACGCGATCTGCGGCAGGCTGGCCGACGAAGTGCTGAGCCCGCAGTTCGTCCGGTCGCGATTCACCGAATTTTCGCGGCAACTGCACGCCGACATGATCGAGGCATTGCGCCTGCTCGATCGCGACGGCGTATTCGGCACGGGCGACGACAGGGCGGCCATCACGCTGTTCGTGTCGATCAGCGACGACGATGCAGCCGAGGCGCTGGAAAACGCATCGGCGAAAGCGCTGAACCCGCCGGCCGTCGCCGATGCCTTCCTGCGCCGCTACGACTGACCGGCATCGGGGTATCGCGGGGGCGCTCGCCCCGCGTGCCGCGTTACGGCTTCGTGCCGATCACGAATTCGAACGTCGCGATGCCGTCGACGCCGCCCGTCACGCGATCGCCCGGCTGCAGCGCGCCGACGCCGGCCGGCGTGCCGGTGAAGATCAGGTCGCCGGCCTTCAGCTCGACCGAGCGCGACACGTACGCGATGACGTCGGGCACGGCCCAGATCATGTCGGCGAGGTCGCCTTGCTGGCGGGTCTCGCCGTTGACCGCGAGCCAGATGCGGCCGGTGGCCGGATGGCCGGTGGCCGTCGCCGCGCGCAACGCGGTCACGGGGCCCGATGCGTCGAAACCCTTCGCCCAGTCCCACGGACGGCTCAGCTTCTTCGCCTCGGCCTGCAGGTCGCGGCGTGTGAGGTCGACGCCGACGCCGTAGCCCCACACGTGCGACAGCGCGTCGGCCGCGTCGATCGACCGGCCGTCCTTGCCGATCGCGACGACCAGCTCGATTTCGTGATGGAGATCGTTCGTCAGCGGCGGATAGGCGACCGTGCCGTTGGCCGGGACAATCGCGTCGGCCGGTTTCGTGAAGAAGAACGGCGGCTCGCGGTCGGGGTCGGCGCCCATTTCGCGGGCGTGGTCGGCGTAGTTGCGGCCGACGCAGAATACGCGGCGCACCGGAAAGCGCGCGGACGACTGTTCGACTTCGACGGAAGGACGCTCGGCGGCGTCGATGACATAGGCGGACATCGGATGGCCCTCGTTCGGTAGGAAGACGGATGGCCGGCGCACCGTGCCGGCATGCGTGCAACGATACCCGACGCGCGTGCGCCCGGATGCGACGCAACTGCGTTTTACCGGGACAAAACTACGCGTCGGCGGCCGCCGGCGCATCGTCGTCGGCGGGCAGCGCGGCGTTCGCGTCGCGGTACGCCTTCGGCGACACGCCGACCCGCGCGCGGAAGCGCCGCGCGAAATACCCTTCGTCGCGGAAGCCGACCGAGCGCGCGATGTCCGCGATGCGTCGGCTGGTATGGGCCAGCAGCGATTGCGCCAGCGCGATCCGGCGCTCGGTCACGAGATCGGTGAAGGTGCTGCCGGTTTCCTTGCGGACCAGGTGCGCGAGGTAGTTCGGGGAGAGGAACGCGGCTTCGGCGGTCGCGGCGAGCGTCAAGTCCTCGCGGGTCAGGTTCGCACGCACGTGGCGCAGCACGCGGGCCAGCGCGTCGCGCCGGCCGGCGCGCTGGGCGCCGCGCTGCGCGAGCTTGTCGAGCGCGCCCGCGTACTGCGTGCAGACGAGCCCGATCAGTTGCAGCAAGTAGCCGCGCAGCAACGTGGTGGAGCCGAAGGTGCGCACGCGATCGGCGTCGAGCATGCACAGCGCGAGGCGGCGCGCTTCGTCGTACGTATCGCCGGTCAGGATGAAGTCGAGATGCTCCTGGAAGCGGAACGGCGTGAGCTCGGGGAAGCGGTGCGCGGGCACGTCCTCGAGATCAAGCGGATCGACGTCGAGATCGGCGCGCAGGAACGCCTGGCTGAAGTTGATCACGATGAAGTGCGCGCCTTCCGGATGCGGAATCAGGTGCTCGCGGTGCGGCAGCACGAACGCGAGCGCGCCGCGCGGAAACGGCCGCGTGACGCCGCCGATGCGCTGCTCGGTGTCGCCGCCGAGGTTGAACTGGATCTGGAAATACGCGTGCCGGTGCGGCTCGGTGATCGCCTGGCGCGACGCCTGGTCGCGGATGTAGAAATCGAGCCGGTCGCTGCGTTCGGGCATCCCGTACAGGCGCGGCGGGGCGGTGGAGGGCATGAAGGATTCTGCTGTTCGTGACGCGGTGGAGCCGCGATGGTACAGCGAACCGGGCGCGACGGGGATGGGCGCCTGCGCGGTCAGCCCGCCACGAGCGGCGCGACCCGGCGCCGCAGCTCGGGCACGACCTCGGCGTCGAACCAGGGATGGTGTTTGAACCATGCCTGGTTGCGTGGCGACGGATGCGGCAGCGGCAGGATCGCGGGGCCGTAGTCGCGCCATGCGTGCACGGTGTCGGTCAGCGTCGCCTTGCGCGTGCCGTGCAGGAAATGCCGCTGCGCATACTGGCCGATCAGCAGCGTGAGCCGGATCGACGGCAGTTCGGCCACCAACCGGTCGATCCACAGTTGCGCGCATTCGGGGCGCGGCGGGTTGTCGCCGCTCGCGCCGCGGCCCGGGTAGCAGAAGCCCATCGGCACGATCGCGAAGCGCGTCTCGTCGTAGAAGGTGTCGGCGTCGACGCCGAGCCAGTCGCGCAGCCGCTTGCCGCTCGCGTCGTCCCAAGGGATGCCGCTCGCATGGACGCGTGCGCCCGGCGCCTGCCCGACGATCAGGATGCGTGCGTCGCGATGCGCGCGCACGACGGGGTGTGGGCCGAGCGGCAGGTCGGCTTCGCATGCGCGGCACGCGCGGATTTCGGTGAGCAGCACGTCGAGCGGCGCGCGCGTTCGTTTCGGCATCGATTCGGAGCGGGGACGGAGTGGCAAGGCGCTATCGCACAAGCGGTACGAGCGGTACGAGCGGCACGAGCGGCACGAGCGGCACGAGCGGGCAGCGGCCGGGCGCCGTGGCCCGGCAGCACATGTCGGCTGCACCGCGCGGCGCGCGTCACGCCCGCGATGGGCCTGCGCCGCCTTCGGCGACCGCAGCATCATACAACGCGGTCTGCGCGATCGCCGCGGCGATGCCCGCGTCGTCGTGCGGCCCGTCGAGCATGCCCCAGCGCCGGTATTGCGTCAGGAACCACCGGCCTTCGCGCGGATCGGGCCGGTTCACCGCGCCGCCGTCGTGGAAACGGATCGGCAGCGGCGGCGTGGCGAACGGCCCCGCGCCGTAGTCGCCGAGCAGGCGCGGTGCGATCAGCCGGGCCGGCACGCCGAGCGCGTCGGGCGACGCGAGCCAGTCGGCCGCCTCGCGGCGGTGCGCGGCGCTGTCGAGCCACGCGCACGCATCGACGAGCGTGCGGATCAGCGCGCGTGCGGTGGCCGGATACAGCGAGACGAAGTCGCGCCGGGTCGCGAGCACCTTCTCCGGATGATCGGGCCAAATCTCGCTCGTGACGGCGACGGTGCGGCCCGCGCCGCACGCTTCGGCGACCGCGTGCCACGGTTCGCCCGCGCAGAAGCCGTCGAGCTCGCCGCCCGCGAGCGCGGCGACCATCTCGGGCGGCGGAATCACGACGCTGCGCACGTCGCGCAGCGGATCGACGTCGTGCGATGCGAGCCAGTGGTTCAACCACATCGCGTGCGTGCCGGTCGGGAACGTCTGGGCGAGCAGCGGCTTGCGGCCGAGCGCCGCGAGCGCGTCGCGCACGCTGCCGCGCTCGCGATACGCGTCGGCGAGGCCGCGCGAGAACGAGATGGCCTGGCCGTTGCGGTTCAGCACCATCAGCGCGGCCATGTCCGCCTGCGGACCGCCGATGCCGAGCTGCAGCCCGCAGACGAGCCCGTACAACGCATGCGCGGCGTCGAGCTCGCCGCTCAGCAGCTTGTCGCGCACGGCGGCCCACGACGGCTGGCGGTTCAGTTCGAGCGTCAGGCCGTGCGGCGCGCCGAGGTCCAGGCGTTGCGCGACGATCAGCGGGGCCGCGTCGCTGAGCGCGACGAACCCGAGGCGAAGATGCGCGCGTTCCGGCGCGGCGGGGGGCGAAGTATTCATGGCGGTCATGACTGGGGTGACGCATCGAGCAACTGCTGCGCGACATCGACGATGCGCAGGCCCTGATCCATCGCGCGCTTGCGCAGCGCCGCATACGCATCGTGCTCGGACAGCCTGCGCTGGTCCATCAGCACGCGTTTCGCGCGGTCGATCAGCTTGCGCTCCGCGAGTTCGCGCTCGACGTCGGCGAGCCGGCGGCGCAGCGCATCGTCGTGCGAGAAGCGCGCGAGCGCGACTTCGAGAATCGGCGCGAGGCGCTCGGCCGACAATCCTTCGACGAGATACGCGCTGACGCCCGCGCCGACCGCCGCGCGGATCAGCGCCTGATCGCCGTCGTGACTGAACATCAGCACGGGGCGCGGCGCGGTGGCGTTCATCACCGCGAGTTGCTCGAGCGTGTCGCGCGACGGCGAATCGGTATCGATGATCACGACGTCGGGGCGTTGTTCCTCGACGGCCGCCGGCAGGCGCGCGGGCGTCGCGACGTCGTTCAGCATCTCGTAGCCGAGGCGCGCGAGCGCGTCGCCGAGCTCGCCGATCGGCTTGTCGGTATCGGTGACGAGCAGCACGCGCAGGCGGGGCGGGGCGGACGAACTCATGAGGCGAGCGGAAGCGGCGGAAGGGCGGCGCGACGCGCGAACGGCATGTGGCGGCCGAGTCGGCGCGTGGCCCCGTTACCGTGCGTGCGCGGCCGGCGGCCGGCGCGAACGTGGCCAATGGATTCGGAGAAGGTGAGCGGCCGGCGCCGCGTGATGCAGCCCATGCTACGCGGCCCGGACCAGCGCCGCGTCGCGCGCGGCATCGTCGTGCTGCACGGCCGCCTCGCCGATCGCGCCGCCGACGAGGATCACGGCCGGGCTGCCGAGCCGCGCTTCGTCGATGCCGCATGCAAGGCCGCCGAGCGTGCCGGTCCAACGGCGTTCGTCGGGCGTGCCGGCCCATTGCACGGCCGCCGCCGGCGTCGACGCCGGCAGCGCGGTGAGCAGGCCCGCCGCGAGGCTGTCGACGCGGCTCATCCCCATGTAGATCGCGAGCGTGGTGCCGGTCGCCGCGAGCCGCGCCCAGTCGGGTTCGCCGTGGTCCTGGCGGTGCGCGGTGACGAACGTGACGCCCTGGCAGTGCTCGCGGTGCGTGAGCGAGATGCCGAGGCTCGCGGCGGCCGCGAACCCCGACGAGATGCCGTTGACGATCTCCACGGGAATCGCGGCCGCGCGCAGCGTCGCGAGCTCTTCGCCGGCGCGCCCGAACAGCAGCGCGTCGCCGCCCTTCACGCGCACCACGTGCGCGCCGCGCAGCGCGTAGCGACGCATCAGCCGCTCGATGAACGCCTGCGGCGTGGAGCGGCAGCCGCCGCGCTTGCCGACGCGGATCACGCGCGCCTGCGGCGCGAGTTCGACGATGCCGGGCGCGACGAGATCGTCGAGCAGCAGCACGTCGGCGGCGGCCAGGGCTTTCACGGCCTTCAGCGTGAGGAGATCGAGGTCGCCGGGGCCGGCGCCCAGCAAGGTGACTTTGCCTGTCGTCATGTCGTGTTCCTGTGCCGCATCGCATCCATGCGGCGGTCTGATAACGCGTTGTTGCGCGGCGGCGGCGGGCGGTCGAAACGCACCGGCATCCGGCCGTGCCGAGCACGGGGGACGCCGTTGTCCTGGATGGCTCGCCGTGAAGGGCGAGCAGGGTTTTGCGGGGACTGCCCACCGGCGCCGTTGCCGGTGTGATGGATAGGGTTCAGCAATATCCGGGCCAACCGGCGCAACGTACGGCCATCGCGCGCCGCGATGCACCGCGCGATGGCCGTACGCATGCATGCGCTTGCCGCGCACGGGCCGGCGCGATGCCGCATCGGTGTGCATCGTGCCCCGTCAACGCGCACCGCAATGTCGCACGGCGACAGTGCTGCAGCGCACCACAACTGTGCCTCGCTGCATCGCGGCGCATCGTGCGCCGCGTGCCGGAGGGCGGTGCAGCCTGGCCGGCGAGCCTTGCGCGGCGGGGCCGCCAGCGCGACTCGGGCCGACATGGCACGGTGTTTGCATAAGGTGGTTCGGACGCGTCAATGGCGATGCGTCCGCAGTACCGATTACAGAAGCGCCCGGCAACGGGCTTCATCATGGGCAACGGCGTCCTACGCATCGGGTCTCTCGACGAGACCGGGTGCGCAGGACGCCGTTTTTCGTTTGGCGGATGACATGACCGACAAAGCTACCCGTATCGATCTCTTCAGCTTCCGCAGCGCGCCGATGCGCGCGTTCCATCTGACGTGGATGGCGTTCTTCGTATGCTTTTTCGCGTGGTTCGCGTGCGCGCCGCTGATGCCGCTGATCGCGCGCGAATTCCATCTCACGGCGGCGCAAGTCGCGAACGTCAACATCGCCGCGGTGGCCGCGACGATCGCCGTGCGGCTGCTGGTCGGTCCGATGTGCGACCGCTTCGGTCCGCGCCGCGTGTATGCCGGGCTGCTGCTGCTCGGCGCGATCCCCGTGTTCGCCGTGTCGTTCACGCACGATTACCTGTGGTTCCTGATCTGCCGGCTCGGCATCGGCGCGATCGGCGCGGGCTTCGTGATCACGCAGTACCACACCTCGGTGATGTTCGCGCCGAACGTGGTCGGCACCGCGAACGCGACGACGGCCGGCTGGGGCAATGCGGGCGCGGGCGCGACGCAGGCGCTGATGCCGCTGCTGGTCGCCGCCGGCCTGATGCTCGGCCTCGGCGAACACTCGTCGTGGCGCGTCGCGCTGGTCGTGCCGGGCGTGGCGATGCTCGTGATGGCGTGGGCCTACTGGCGCTTCACGCAGGACTGCCCGCAAGGCGATTTCGTCGCGCTGCGCAAGCAGGGCGTGACGGTCGACAGCGGCAAGAAGGGCGGCTGGGCCAGCTTTTTCGCCGCATGCGGCAACTACCGCGTGTGGATGCTGTTCGTCACGTACGGCGCGTGCTTCGGCGTCGAGGTGTTCATCCACAACATCGCCGCGCTGTACTACGTCGATCACTTCAGCCTGTCGCTGAAGGATGCCGGTTTCGCGGTCGGCCTGTTCGGTCTGCTCGCGCTGTTCGCCCGCGCGCTCGGCGGCTGGCTGTCGGACAAGATCGCCGCCCGCCGCAGCCTCGACGTGCGCGCGATGCTGCTGTGCGCGCTGATCATCGGCGAAGGGCTCGGGCTGATCTGGTTCTCGCATGCGCAAGGCATCGGCATCGCCCTCGTCGCGATGCTGACCTTCGGTCTCTTCACGCACATGGCGTGCGGCGCGACCTACGCGCTCGTGCCGTTCATCGACCGCAAGGCGCTCGGCGGCGTCGCGGGGATCGTCGGCGCGGGCGGCAACGTCGGCGCGGTCGCCGCGGCTTTCCTGCTGAAGGGCGTCGGCGACGTGCAGCACACGCTGAGCCTGCTCGGCCTCGCGGTCACCGCGACCGCGTTGTGCGCGATGGCCGTGCGCTTCAGCGAAGAACACAAGGCGCGCGAAGCCGAACTGCGCGATCGCGCGCTGGCCGCCGCCGGCGCCGCGAACTGATCGACCGAAGGAACCGTCATCATGAAACTCATCGTCATCGGCCACGGCATGGTCGGCCACAAGCTTCTCGAATGCGTCGCGGCGCAAGCCGGCACGGCCGGCGCGCTGCAGGTCACCGTGCTCGGCGAGGAACCGCGCCCGGCCTACGATCGCGTGCACCTGTCGGAATTCTTCGCGGGCAAGTCGGCGGACGACCTGTCGCTCGTCGAAGCCGGCTTCTTCGAGCGCCATCCGCAGTTCGACCTGCGCCTGAACGCGCAAGTCGCATCGATCGACCGCGCCGCGCATACGGTCACGCTCGTGTCGGGCGAAACGCTCGCGTACGACAAGCTGGTGCTCGCCACGGGCTCGCGTCCGTTCGTGCCGCCGGTGCCGGGCCGCGATCGCGCGGGCTGCTTCGTGTACCGGACGATCGAGGATCTCGAAGCGATGCAGGCGTGCGGCGCGCACGCGAAGCGCGGCGTCGTGATCGGCGGCGGGCTGCTCGGCCTCGAATGCGCGAAGGCGCTGCACGACATGGGGCTCGACACGCACGTCGTCGAATTCGCGCCGCGCCTGATGGCCGTGCAGGTCGACGACGGCGGTGGCCGGATGCTGCGTTCGAAGATCGAGGCGCTCGGCGTGACCGTGCATACCGGCAAGAACACGCTCGAGATCGTCGACGGCGAAGCAGGCACGCACCGGATGGCGTTCGCCGACGGCACGCATCTCGACACCGACATGATCGTGTTCTCGGCCGGCATCCGGGCGCGCGACGAACTGGCCCGCGCGTGCGGGCTCGACATCGGCCCGCGCGGCGGCGTCGCGATCGACGACGCATGCCGCACGAGTGACGCCGACATCTACGCGATTGGCGAATGCGCGGCCTGGAACGGCATGGTGTACGGCCTCGTCGCGCCCGGCTACGACATGGCGCGCGTGGTCGCGAAACAGCTCGGCGGCGAGGCCGACGACGCCGCCGCGTTCGCAGGCGCCGACATGAGCACGAAGCTGAAGCTGATGGGCGTCGACGTGGCGAGCATCGGCGACGCGCACGGCACGACGGCCGGCAGCCGTACTTACCAGTACGCGGACGAGCGCCGCCAGGTCTACAAGAAGCTCGTGGTGTCCGACTGCGGCAAGTTCCTGCACGGCGCGGTGATGGTGGGCGACGCAACCGAGTACGGCACGCTGCTGCAGATGATGCTGAACCGCATCGAGCTGCCCGAATCGCCGGAATTCCTGATCCTGCCGTCGTCGGACGGCGTGGCGAAGCCGGCGATCGGCGTCGATGCGCTGCCCGCGGCCGCGCAGATCTGCTCGTGCAACAACGTGTCGAAGTCGCAGATCTGCGCGGCGGTGGCCGACGGCGCGACGAGCCTCGGCGCGCTGAAGACGTGCACGGGCGCCGGCACGTCGTGCGGCGGCTGCGTGCCGCTCGTCACGCAGATCATGAAGGCCGAGATGAAGAAGCAGGGCCTCGCGGTCAACAACCATCTGTGCGAGCACTTCCCGCATTCGCGCCAGGAGCTGTTCCATCTGATCCGCGTCGAGCGCATCACGACGTTCGACGAACTGCTGCACAAGCACGGCCGCGGGCTCGGCTGCGACGTATGCAAGCCGGCCGTCGCGGGCATCCTCGCGTCGTGTTTCAACGAGTTCGTGCTGAAGAAGGAACACGCGGGGCTGCAGGATTCGAACGACTACTACCTCGCGAACATCCAGCGCGACGGCACGTATTCGGTGGTGCCGCGCATGCCGGGCGGCGAAGTCACGCCGGAAGGGCTGATCGCGGTCGGCCAGGTCGCGAAGAAATACGGCCTGTACACGAAGATCACGGGCGGTCAGCGCGTCGACCTGTTCGGTGCCCGCGTCGAACAGTTGCCGTCGATCTGGGAGGAACTGATCGCGGCCGGCTTCGAATCGGGGCATGCGTACGGCAAGGCGCTGCGCACCGTGAAGTCGTGCGTCGGGTCGACGTGGTGCCGCTACGGCGTCGGCGATTCGGTCGGCCTCGCGATCGACCTGGAGAATCGCTACAAGGGGCTGCGCGCGCCGCACAAGATCAAGTTCGGCGTGTCCGGCTGCACGCGCGAGTGCGCGGAAGCGCAGGGAAAGGACGTCGGCATCATCGCGACGGAGAAGGGCTGGAATCTGTACGTGTGCGGCAACGGCGGGATGAAGCCGCGCCACGCGGAGCTGCTCGCGTCCGATCTCGATCGTGACACGCTGATCCGCTACATCGACCGTTTCCTGATGTTCTACGTGCGCACGGCCGACCGCCTGCAACGCACCAGCGTGTGGCGCGACAACCTCGAAGGCGGCCTCGACTACCTGATCGACGTCGTCGTGCACGACACGCTCGCGATCGCGGCCGAACTCGAAGCCGACATGCAGCACGTGATCGACACGTACGAGTGCGAATGGAAGAAGGCCGTCACCGATCCCGAAACGCGCAAGCGCTTCCGCCACTTCGTGAACAGCGAGGCGCCGGACACGACCATCGAATTCGTCGAGACGCGCGGCCAGATTCGGCCCGCGACGCCCGGCGAGCGCGCGGGGGGCAAGCCCGTGTCGATTCCCGTCGTCGCCGAACCCGCAACCGTTTGACCCTGACCGACACCAGCGTCTTTTACAAGGAGCCCATCATGAACGACCGTCTTCCGCTGTCCTGGACCCGCGTGTGCCCGCTCGACGACATCGTGCCGAACACCGGCGTGTGCGCGCTCGTCAACGGCGAGCAGGTCGCGGTGTTTCACGTCGCGCACGCCGACGGCGGCGTGTTCGCGATCGACAACGTCGATCCCGTGTCGCGGGCCGCCGTGATGTCGCGCGGACTGATCGGCAGCCTCGGCGAGCGCGTCGTGGTTGCATCGCCGCTGTACAAGCAGCACTTCGACCTGCGTACCGGCGAATGCCTGGAAGCGCCCGAGCAGTCGGTGAACGCGTATCCGTCGCGGGTCGAGGACGGCTTCGTGTGGATCGCGGCCTGAGCGCTCTGGAGCACGCATGACCGCCACCCCCGTCAAGAGCGTGTGCCCGTACTGCGGCGTCGGCTGCGGGATGGTGCTGCACGTCGAGGACGGCGAAGTCGTCAAGGTGTCCGGCGACGCCGACCATCCGACCAACTTCGGGCGGCTGTGCACGAAGGGTTCGTCGGCGCACGTCGCGCTGCGCCGCTCGGGGCGGCTCGACCGCGCGTTCGTGCGACGCGCGCGCGAGGACGACCTCGTGCCGCTGCCGGCGCGCGACGCGATCGCCGAGACCGCGCGGCGGCTGCGCGCGGTGCTCGATACGCACGGGCCCGATGCGCTGTCGTTCTACGTGTCGGGGCAGATGTCGATCGAGGCGCAGTATCTCGTGAACAAGCTCGCGAAGGGCTTCGTCGGCACCAACAACATCGAGTCGAACTCGCGCCTCTGCATGGCGAGTGCGAGCACCGGCTACAAGCAGTCGCTCGGCGCCGACGGCCCGCCCGGGTCGTATCAGGATTTCGATCGCGCGAACCTGTTCTTCGTGATCGGCGCGAACATGGCCGATTGCCACCCGATCCTGTTCCTGCGGATGATGGATCGCGTGAAGGCCGGCGCGAAGCTGATCGTCGTCGATCCGCGCCGCACCGGCACCGCCGACAAGGCCGACCTGTTCCTGCAGATCCGGCCGGGCACCGATCTCGCGCTGACGAACGGGCTCCTGCATCTGCTGCACGCGAACGGCCGCACGGATGCCGCGTTCATCGCTGCCTACACCGAAGGCTGGGACGCGATGCCCGCGTTCCTCGCCGACTACACGCCCGAGCGTGTCGCCGAGATCACGGGGCTGGCCGAAGCCGACATCCGCACGGCCGCGCAATGGATCGGCGACGCGCAGGAATGGATGAGCTGCTGGACGATGGGGCTCAACCAGAGCACGCACGGCGTGTGGAACACCAACGCGATCTGCAACCTGCATCTCGCGACCGGCAAGATCTGCCGCCCGGGCAGCGGGCCGTTCTCGCTGACGGGTCAGCCGAACGCGATGGGGGGGCGCGAGATGGGCTACATGGGGCCGGGGTTGCCGGGCCAGCGCTCGGTGGCATCCGACGATGACCGCCGCTTCGTCGAGAACCTGTGGCGCGTGCCGGCCGGCACGCTGCGCAAGGAGACCGGCCAAGGCACGGTCGATCTGTTCGCGCGAATGGCGGCCGGCGACATCAAGGCATGCTGGATCGTCTGCACGAACCCGGTCGCGACCGTGCCGAACCGGCGCAACGTGATCGCCGGGCTGCAGGCGGCGGAGCTCGTGATCGCGCAGGACGCGTTCCTCGACACCGAGACCAACCGCTACGCGGACATCCTGCTGCCCGGCGCGCTGTGGGCCGAGGGCGACGGCGTGATGATCAACTCCGAGCGCAACATGACGCTGATGCGCGCCGCGATCGCGCCGCCCGGCGACGTGCTGCCCGACTGGCGCATCGTCGCGGAAGTCGCGCGTGCGATGGGTTTCGGCGATGCGTTCGATTATGCGTCGGCGGCCGACGTGTTCGACGAGATCGTGCGTTTCTCGAATCCGGCGACGGGCTACGACCTGCGCGGCGTGAGCCATGCGGCGCTGCGCGAGGGGCCCGTGCAGTGGCCGGTCGCGCCGGGCACCGCGTGCGAGCGGCACCCGATCCGCTACCTGAACGACGGCGTGAGCCAGACGCCGCGCACCGCGGCCGACGGCAGCGACGCCCCGCGCCTCGCGTTTCCGACGTCGTCGGGCAAGGCGCGCTTTTTCGCGCGGCCGCACGTCGATCCGGCCGAGCTGCCCGACGACACGTTCCCGATCGTGCTGAACACCGGGCGGCTGCAACATCAGTGGCACACGATGACGAAGACGGGCAAGGTCGCGATGCTGAACAAGCTGAACCCGCGCCCGTTCGTCGAACTGCACCCGGACGATGCGAGCGCGCTCGGCATCGCCGCGAAGGACAGCGTCGAGATCCGTTCGGCGCGCGGCCGCGCGGTGCTGCCGGCCGTCGTGACCGAGCGCGTGCGGCGCGGCAACTGCTTCGCGCCGATGCACTGGAACGACGTATACGGCGACGATCTGTGCATCAACGCGGTGACGAACGACGCTATCGACCCGGAATCGCAGCAACCCGAACTGAAATACTGCGCGGTCGCGCTGACGCGCGTCGAGGCCGACGCGTTCGCGTCCACCGACGACGACACCGCGCGACCCGATGCATGCGCCGACGACGCGCGGCTCGCGCCGGCGATGGTGCAGGCCACTGCTTCACAGGAATCCGACATGGCAGACATCGACAGTTTCGCGGCCGCGCTCCGCGTCGCCGATCTCGCGCCGCCGCCGCTGACCGACACCGAACGGCTGTACGTGGCCGGCCTCGTCGGCGGGCTGAAGGCGAGCGCCGGCCGTCGCGAAGGCAGCGTGCCCGTGCTGCCGGCCGGCGCGCCGCTGACGCCGCCCGTACGGTTCTGGCTCGACGGCATGCTCGCGGGGCTGTTCAGCCGCTCGCTGCCGGCCGGTGCGCAGATTGCCGTGGCGCCCGCGCTGCCGGCCGACGCCGCCGCGTCCGGCGGTGTGCGCATCGTGCGCACGCGCCCGAAGGTCGTGCTGCTGTGGGCCTCGCAGACCGGCAACATCGAATCGTTGACCGAGGATTACGCGACGAAGCTGATGAACGCGGGCTTCGAGATCCGCACCGCGTGCATGTCCGACTATCCGGTCACGTCGCTCGCCGGTGCGCAATACGTGCTGCTGATGACGAGCACGTTCGGCGACGGCGATGCGCCCGACAACGGCGGCGAGTTCTGGGACGCGCTGCAGGCCGGCAGCGCCGCGCGTCTCGACGGCGTGCATTTCGCGGTGCTCGCGTTCGGCGACCGCAATTACGACCAGTTCTGCGGCCATGGCCGCCGGCTCGACGCGCGGCTCGCGGAACTCGGCGCGGCGCGCCTGTGTGCGCGCGTCGATTGCGACGTCGAATTCCAGCACGATGCCGATCAGTGGCTCGAGCGCGTCGTCGCGCGGATCAAGGAGGCCGATGCCGCGCTGCACGCGGTGCCGTCCGGCGGGTTAAGCCCGTCGGGCCTGCTGCCGACGAAGGCGCATCCGGCGCCGTCGAAGCTCGTCGCGAACCTGCGGCTGAACCGGCCGGGCGCCGCGAAAGACACGCGCTATGTGTCGCTGTCGACCCAGGGCGCGAACCTCGAATACGAAACCGGCGACGCGCTCGGCGTATGGCCCACCAACTGCCCGGAACTGGTCGACGAACTGCTGTCCGTCACCGCGCTGAAGGCCGATGCGCCCGTGTCGGTGGCGGGCATCGGCGATATCCGGCTCGGCGATGCGCTCGCGCGCCACTTCGACATCACGCGCCCGCATCCGGACACGCTGGCCTTCATCGCATCGCGCAGCGCGAACGGCGCGCTGAAGTCGCTGCTCGGCGACGATCGCAAGGCCGACCTCAAGCAATGGTTGTGGGGGCAACAGCTTGCGGACGTGCTGCACGAATACCCCGTCGAGCTGTCGGGCGCGGAGCTGGTCGGCATGCTCAAGCGCATGCAGCCGCGCCTCTATTCGATCGCGTCGAGCCCGAGCGCACACGAGGGGGAGATTCACCTGACCGTGTCGGCCGTGCGCTATCACAACGGCCGGCGCGCGCGCAAAGGCGTCGCGTCGACGTTCCTCGCCGATCGCGCGGACGACGGCCGCGTGCCCGTGTTCGTGCAGAAATCCGCGCATTTCCGGCCGCCGGTGAACGGCGACGTGCCGATCGTGATGGTCGGCCCGGGCACCGGCGTCGCGCCGTTCCGCGGCTTCCTGCACGAGCGGCAGGCGCGCGGCGCGCGAGGGCGCAACTGGCTGTTCTTCGGCGAGCAGCACGCGCAGACCGACTTCTACTACGGCGACGAGCTGGGCGCGATGCACGACAGCGGGTTCCTCACGCGGCTCGATCTCGCGTTCTCGCGCGACCAGGCCGACAAGGTCTACGTGCAGGACCGGATGCGCGAACAGGGCGCCGAGTTGTTCGCATGGCTGGAGGAAGGCGCGCACTTCTACGTGTGCGGCGACGCCGCGCGGATGGCCAAGGACGTCGATACGGCGCTGAAGGCGGTCGTCGCCGAGCACGGCGGGATGTCGGACGAAGCCGCGAACGACTACGTCGCGCGGCTTTCGAAGGCACGGCGCTATATGCGGGACGTGTATTGAACGCAGGCGGCGCGGCTTGATGCCGCCGCGCCGGCACGCGGGCTCCGTGCGGCGGCTGGCCGCGCGTCGGCCGCCGGCAGGCCGGGCTGTCGGGACGCCGTCGATGGCGAACGCTGCGCGTGGCGTGACGTGGCGTGGCCGGCGGCTGGCGTGTTACCTCTGCATGAACCGTCTGCCGCCGCCGGTTTGCCTTACTGCTGGCGATCCCACGCATGCGCCTGCTCGGCGCAGACGAATGCCTCCGCCGACCGCGGCAGCAGGTTGCGGAACGCGCCGCCGTCGCCGTCGATCACGTCCACCATCTTCGCGATCATTTCCTCCGGATCGTGTTGTTCGAGCGGGAAGCTCAGCTTTTCCGGCGTCACGGTGTGAACGGCCGGATCGCGCCAGCGTTGCGGCGTCTCCATCATCCGGTCGTTGAAGCCGGTGCTGTACGGGCCGGGATTCACGACGGCGACGCGGATGCCGTGCGGCGCCAGTTCGGCATGCATCGCCTCGGCGATCGATTCGACCGCATGTTTCGACGCACAGTACGCACCCGTGAACGGGCCGGTGATCAACCCGGCAATCGACGACACGAACACGATCTTGCCGTGGCGACGCGCGAGCATGCCGCGCGCGATCTGTTGCGTGAGCTCGAGCGGCCCCAGCACGTTGACGTCGAACAGTTCGCGCACGATCTCGATCGGCAGGTCGACGAGCGCGCCGGCTTCGCCGACGCCGGCGTTGTTGACGAGCACGTCGACCTCGACATCGGCCGCGCGGGTCCGGTCATACGCGGACGTGACGTCGAGCTTGACGACGCGCAGCGTCGCGCCGCGTCGGGCGGCGGCGCTCGTCACGACGTCGATCTCGGCGGCGGCGCGGACGCCGGCCGTCACTTCGTGGCCGCGTTCGGCGAGCCGTAGCGCGACTTCGAGGCCGAAGCCCGAGCCCGCGCCGGTGATGAGGATGCGTTTTTGTGCCATGTGCCTACTCCTTGCGGTTGAGTGTTGCCAGGAAATGATCGCTGCAGGCTCGCGCGATCGCTTCATCTTGTTCGACGCTGCCGCCCGACACGCCGATCGCGCCGACGCAGCGCCAGTCGCCGTCGATGAGCGGCTCGCCGCCGCCGAACGTGACGAGCCCGCCGTGACTGTGCTCGATGCCGCGCAACGACCCCTCCACGCCGGACATCGCGCCGAGCGACGCGGTCGACGCGCGAAAGCGGATCGCCGTCAGCGCCTTGCGCTGCGCGAGGTCGATCGCGCCGAGAAAGCAGTCGTCGGTGCGCGCGAATGCGAGCAGGTTGGCGCCGGCGTCGACGATCGCGATGGCGACACCCGCGATCTGCCACGCGGCGGCATGCGCGAGTCCTGCGTCGATCGTGCGTTGGGCGGCTGCAAGCGGCAGTGAGGTGCTGAACGGGTTCATGCGGGGCTCCGATTGGACGACAGGGCCAGTTTAGGCAGTCCGGTTATATGGGAGAATCGCCATTCCGCTCGAAAGAGTTTTAAGTTTTTCTAATGATGAGCCGACGCGATCCGATGGCCGGGCTGCACGTCTTCATGAGTGTCGCGACGTCCGGCAACTTCACCCGGGCGGCCGCCGCGCTCGGCCTGACGCCCGCCGCGGTCAGCCTCGCGATCGGGCAACTCGAAGGCGAACTGAACGTCAAGCTGTTCAACCGGAGCACGCGCGGCGTGAGCCTGACGGAAGCGGGGCAGCGCTATTGGCGGCAGACGGAGCCCGCGTACCGGCAAGTCGTGCAGGTGCGGGAAGAACTGAAGGACGCACGCAGCGAGCCGAGCGGCCTGCTGCGCATCACGGCGCTGCCGCTGGCGCGCACGCTCGTGATCGCGCCGATGCTGGCGGAGTTCCGCCGCCGCTACCCGAAGGTCCGGCTCGAGATCCATTACGAGAACGAACTCGTCGATATCGCGAAGGACGGATTCGATGCGGGGATTCGTCTTGCCGACCGGCTGCAGCCGGGCATGATCGGCGTGCGAATCGCCCCCGCGTTGTCGTGCGCGCTCGTCGCGTCGCCGGACTACCTGGCGCGGCACGGCACGCCGGAGGCGGTGGCGGATCTCGGCGATCATCCGTGTATCCGCTTCCGCTTTTCGGAAAGCGGGCGCCTGCACAAGTGGCTGCTGCGCGATGGGCGCCGCGACGTCGATCTCGATCCCGACGGCGCATTCGTGACCAACGACGCGGATGCGGTGATCGACGCGGCGCGCGCGGGCATCGGCATTGCATTCGCGTTCATGCGCGAGCGGATCGAGCAGGATCTGCGCGACGGGACGCTCGTCGAGGTGTTGCCCGGCGCGTGCCGGACGCTGCCGCCGATGTGGCTGTATTACGTGAACCGCAAGCATGTACCGGCCAAGCTGCGGGCATTCATCGATCTGCTGCGCGAGCGCGAAGGCGCGGACGCGGCGTAATCGCATCGGCGTGGCTCACTGCAGCAATGGATCCGGCGGTGCATGATGACGGCTCCAGCCACGAAGCCATGGAGTCGCGTGATGACCGTATTCCCGCATGTTCCGATTCGAACGCTCGTGATTGCCGCAACGTTGGCGGCGGCCGCGATCTCCGGCGCGCCGGCCGTCGGTCAGGCGTCGACAGTGCCGGCCGGTTCGGCTGTCGCCACGCCCGACAACGCGGTACTGCTGACCGTCTTCCTGAAACACGACGAATCGCGCCCGCTCGCGGAGCTGAATGCGCAGCTTGCAAAGCAGGGGTTCTACAAGGCGTTTCCGCCGCCGGGTGTCGAGGTGGTGAGCTGGACGGTGACGATGGGGATCGGGCAGATCGTCGTGCTGCGACTGCCGGCGTCGCGGCTACGCGAGGTCAATCGCGTGCTCGAGGATACGGCCTGGGGGGTGTACCGGACGGAGTTCTATCCGACTTACGACTACAAGGCGATCGGGTTGGGGGAGCATGAGCGGGCGAAGTAAGGGAGGCAGGATGTTTCCGCGCTGGCGCGGACGTCCAAATCAATCCGCCCCCATTCCGGTAAAGCCTCGCGACGCGACGCGTTCGTCCTCGCGGGGTAGAGCCCATCCGGCGGATTCTTCCCAAATGGACGACAAGTCATTCATCCGATGAAAAAACCGCCCCGGTTCCCGGTATGATGCGCACCTTGCGTTCGTAGGACGCACTGTCTCTTTATGCGTTTTGATGTGCGAGAAACCACAAATCCGCACAAAGCCGACGTGAAAGATTCTGTAATATTAATTCCGTATACTCGTAAGTTCTGATCCAGGCGCTCCGAGCCCGTCTTCGGCCGGCGCCCACGCAGAACAACCAGATACGTCGCCGCCCGGCCATCCCGCGCCGCGACACGCTATGCACCACCACTGAACAACCTATGTCTTCCCGCCACCCTGGGTCGCCGGGCCGTGCCGCGGCGGCGATCGCCCGTACCCGGGCGCTGATCCGCAACGAGCGCGTGCTGTCGCCGCTGCTCGCGCTCGGCATCGGCCTGTTGCTGATCGTGGTTTTCCAGCATCTGTCGGAATCCGTCGACTACCGGTCGGTGATCCGCCAGTTGCGTCACCTGTCCGTCGGCGAGTGGGGCGCGTCGCTGGCCGCGACGGCCCTCAGCTATCTCGCGCTCGTCGCCCGCGATGCGGTCGGCCTGCGCTATGTCGCGGCCAAGGTGCCGCGCATCGCGCTGTGGATCGGCGCGATCGCCGGTTCCGCGCTCGGCAATGCGACCGGCTTCGGCGCGTTGACGGGCGGTGCGGTGCGCGCTCGCGTGTACGGCGTGTCGGGCGTCACGCCTGCCCAGATCGGCCGGATGACGGTGTTCACGAGCGGCACGCTGGCGCTCGCGATGGTGCTGATGACGGCGGTCGGCATGGTCTGCGTGCCGGAGGCGCTCGCGGCGATGCTGCACGTCGCGCCCGGCGTGCTCACGTGGACGGGCGCTGCACTGCTCGTCGCGCTCGCCGCGCTGGTCGTGCTGTGCGGCAACACCGCGCGCCCGGTCGTCACGCGCTTCAAATGGCTGTCGTTCGACGTGCCGGCGCGGCGCGACCTCGTCGCGCAGGTCGTCTACGCGGTGCTCGACGTCGTTGCCGCGGGCCTGACGCTGTGGGTATTGCTGCCGGCGGCGCCCGTCGGCTTCCCGACCTTCATTACCGTTTACGCGGCCGCCTTGCTGCTCGGGATGATCGGCCATACGCCGGGCGGGATCGGCGTGTTCGAAGCGGCGATGGTCTTCACGCTCGGTCGCGAAGTGCCCGCGCACGCGATGGTCGCCGCGCTGATCGCCTATCGCGCGATCTATTTCGGCGTGCCGCTCGTGCTGTCGGCCGGCCTGCTGGCCGGGTTCGAGGGCCGCGCGCTGCGGCGCCGGCTCGTGACGCGGCAGGCCGTGCGCGTGTCGCAGCTCGCGCCGGTGTTCCTGAGCCTCGTGACGTTCGCGGTCGGCGGGATGCTGGTGATCTCGAGCGCGACGCCCGCGTTCTGGCACCGGATCGCGATCCTGCGCCACATCGTGCCGCTGTGGGTGCTCGAAGGCTCGCAGGTGATCTGCAGCGTGCTCGGCGTCGCGCTGCTGTTCGTCGCGCGCGGGCTGCTGCGCCGGCTCGACGGCGCCTGGTGGATGACCTTCGCATTGACGCTCGCGAGCCTCGCGCTGTCGCTGGCCAAGGGCCTCGCGTTCGTCGAGGCCGGTGTGCTCGGGACGCTGCTCGTGCTGCTGCTCGTCAGCCGTCGCCGGTTCAACCGTCATTCTTCGCTGCTCGCCGAGCGCTTCACGGTGAGCTGGTTCGTGTCGGTGGCGATGGTGCTGATGCTGGCCGTGTGGGTGCTGTTCTTCGCGTTCCGCGACGTGCCTTACACGCGCGAGCTGTGGTCGCACTTCTCGTTCGATGCCCGCGCGCCGCGGGCGCTGCGCGCGACGCTCGCGTCCGGCGTGTTCGTCGCGCTGTTCGCGCTCTGGCAATTGCTGCGTCCGGCGCCCGGTCGTTTCGTGAAGCCGGCGGAGCAGGACCTGGTCGACGCGGAGCAGATCATCCGCGCGCAGGAGTGCAGCGATGCGGGCCTGGCGCTGATGGGCGACAAGTCGTTCCTGTTCTCCGAGTCGCGCCGCGCGTTCCTGATGTACGCGAAGAACGGCCGCACGTGGGCCGCACTGCACGACCCGGTCGGGCCGCGTGAAGAGTGGCCGGCGCTGATCAGCAAGTTCATCGCGCTCGCGCATGCGCACAGCGGCCGCGCGGCGTTCTACCAGGTGCGCGCGAACGCGCTGCCGCTGTATCTCGACGCAGGGCTCACGCTGATGAAGCTGGGCGAGGAAGCGCACATCGCGCTCGATCAGTTCGATCTGAAAGGATCGAACCGTTCGCACCTGCGCTACGCGCTGCGCCGCGGCGACAAGGATGCGCTGGCGGTCGAGGTGATCGCGCCGGACGACGTGCCGGCCGCGTTGCCGGCGCTGCGCGGCATCTCCGACGGTTGGCTCGACAGTCGCGATGCGCGCGAGAAGAGTTTCTCGGTGGCCGCGTTCCACGACGGCTATCTCGCGACGCAGTCGGTGATGCTGGTGCGGCAGGCCGACAAGCCGATCGCGTTCGTCACGTTCATGACGACCGACCTCAACACCGAGGCGACGGTCGGCGTGATGCGCCATCTGCCGGAGGCATCGCCGTACGCGATGGAGTACCTGTTTACGCAGCTCGCGCTGCATCTGAAGGAAGCGGGGTTCCGCAAGCTGAGCCTGGGCATCGCACCGTTCTCGGGGATGGGGGCGGCGAAGATGCCGTCGCCGTTCCACCGGCTCGGCCTGATGGTCTGGCGCTTCGGCGGCCGCTTCTACAACTTCCGCGGCTTGCGCGCTTTCAAGAGCAAGTTCGAACCGCACTGGGAGCCGCGTTATCTCGCGGCCTCGGGCTCGGTCGGCGTGTTCGTCACGCTTGCGGATCTGTCATTGCTGGCTGGAGGTCGGCGTTCATGATGTTGAAGAAGGTAATCGCGCGGGCGGCAGCCGCCTGCGCGGGAATGATGCTGGCCGGCGCCGCGTGCGCCGCGCAGCCGGCCGCCGTGAAAGCCGAAACCGTGTCCGGCGGCCGCTACGGACCCGTGACCGTGACCAAGCCGAGCGGGCCGCTGCGCGGGTTCGTCGTGCTGTTCTCGCGTGAGGCCGGCTGGCATGCCGCCGATCAGCAGGCGGCCGACGCGCTCGCGAAAGCCGGAGCGATGACGGTCGGCGTCGACTCCGGGCGTTACGCCGCGAACCTCGCCGCGAAGCAGGAGACCTGCCATCACCTCGACGGCGACGCCGAGGCGGTCAGCCATCAGCTCGAACGTCTCGCGCAGTCGTCGCGCTATTTCACGCCGATCGTCGCGGGCGTGGGCCAGGGCGGCGCGATCGCGAAGCAGATCCTGTCGATGGCGCCGGAGAACACGATCGCCGGCGTCGTCGCGGTGGGGCCGGCCGCGAAGCTCGATCCGCGCTTCAAGCCGTGCCCGCCCGATCCGACGATCGTGCGCCGCGCGATGCCGGGTTTCGTCGAAACGGCTGCCGCGGGCGACACCGCGAAGCTCGTGTCGCTCGTCACGTCGCACTTGCGCGACACCAGCAGCAGCGACGAGCTCGACGTGTCGGACCTGCCGCTCGTCGAGCTGCCGGCCAAGGGCGGCAGCGACCGGCTCGCGATCGTGATCTCGGGCGACGGCGGTTGGCGCGATCTCGACAAGACGATCGCCGAGGCGTTGCAGCGCGACGGCGTGTCGGTGGTCGGCATCGACAGCCTGCGTTATTTCTGGAGCGAGAAGCCGCCCGCGCAGGTGAGTCGCGATCTTGCCCGCGTGATGCGCACCTACATGGCGCGCTGGCATGCGAGCCGCGTGGCGCTGGTCGGCTACTCGTTCGGCGCCGACGTGATGCCGTTCGCGTACAACCGGCTGCCGGCGGACCTGCGCGACAAGGTCGCAGTGATGTCGCTGCTCGGCTTCGCGCCGTCGGCCGATTTCCAGATCCGCGTGACGGGCTGGCTCGGCATGCCCGCGAGCGACAACGCGCTGAAGGTCGCGCCGGAAATCGCGAAGGTGCCGCCGCAACTCGTGCAGTGCTTCTATGGCGCGGAAGAGAAGGACACGATGTGCCCGGCGCTGGCAAACACGGGCGCCGACGTGATCAGGACGGAGGGCGATCACCATTTCGGCCGCGATTACATCGCGCTCGAGAAGAAGATCCTCGGCGCATTCGGCAAGCCGGCAGCGGCGCACTAACCGCCGGCAGCGCCCGCGCGACGGCGGGCGCCGGCCGGTTTGCTTCCGGTTCATTGTACGGGCGGCCAGCGAGCCGCCCGTTTCATTTTCCTGCCTGCGCTGCCGCGTCCTGCGGCGGCATGGTCGTTCTCGCATCGCGCTGATGGAAACCCGGAAACCGGTCGAGCTGCCGTCATGCGGTCGCGAGCTCGGCATCGTCGCCGAACATCACGCTCGAACACCCGTGCGTTCCGCGATCACGCGTCGACGACGAGCGCCGGATCGAGCGCGCGGATGCGCTGGTCGATGAAGTAGCCGCCGCCTTCCTGGTAGCGCAGGAACAGGCGGCCGCACGCGCGGCAGCGGCCGACGGTGCAGCGGTTGTACGGGAAATGGCGCAGCGCGATCGGCGCGTCGTCCGACGCGTAGCGCGTGCCGGCCGGATGATGTTCCGAGTAGGTCGGCTCCGCGTCGCCCGGCGGCGCGAGCGTGGCCACTTCGATCAGCTGCGTGTCCGGCAGCGACAGCGGTAGAGTCGTCCAGCCGGCGAGCGATGTCTTCGTGCACGTGCACGGCTGCGTGACGTGCGCCGCTTCGGCCGTCAGTCTCAGCAGTGCGTCGTGATCGAGGTAAGGCAGTGGGCTCATGAGCAATCGTGAAAGGGCGGGGAGGCCTGCAATGTAACCCGCGTGCCGATCGGCTGCATGGCCGTGACGCAGCCGGCGCAGCGCGCTCGTCGTGCGATTCGGCCGGCCTTGCGTGCCGACGGCTGCGCGACCAGTTCGCCGAGCACGCGGATCGCGCGTTCGATGTCGCGGCTCCACGGATGGCGGAAATTCACACGCACGCGGCGTTCGCCGCCGCACGCGAGCCGAGGCGGCGCCGCGCCGGCGGGCGCGGCTCATTGTCCGATGCGCGGCCCCAAAAGGAACGCGCGGGTGTTTCGGCCGCGCCGTCCCGCTGCGTCAGGCCGCGTTCGGCTCGACGTTCCGCCCGTTGCTGCCGCGCCGCAGCGGCGGCAACGGCTCGACCTTGCCGACGATGAACAGGTACGATAGCGCGCCGACCACGCACAGCGCGCCCGCCACCGCGAGCGGCACGACGAACGAGCCTTTCGTGATCGACAGCATCACGCCGGTGAAGGTCGTGATGAAGATCCCCGCGAGATTGCCCGCGAAGTTCTGGATGCCGCCGAGCGATGCGACGTGCGCAGGCGTCGGCGCGACTTCGCCGACGAGCGTCCACACGTTGGCGCCGGCGAACGACAGGCTCGCATACGCGAGCGCGAACAGGCCGAGGCAGGCCCACACGCTTTCGACGAACGCGGACAGCGCGATCGACGACGACAGCAGCATGCCGAGCACGAGGCAGGTCTTGCGCGCGGCGGTGGCGCTCCAGCCGCGGCGGAACAGGCTGTCCGACACGTAGCCGCCGAGCCAGCCGCCGGGAATCGCGAGCAGCGCGGGCAGCATGCCCCACGTGCCGAGCGACGCGAGCGAGAAGCCGCGCGACTGCAACAGGTAGCTCGGGAACCACGTGATGAAGAAGTAGATCGCGAAGTTCAGGCAGAACAGGCCGATCATCATGCCCCACACGGTGCGGTAGCGGAACAGGTCGAGCCACGACACCTTCGGGCTGTCGGTTGCGGACGCAACCGTCGCTGCGCCGCGTTGCGCGAGCAGCGCATCGACGGCGTCCGGCGCGATCGCGCGATAGCGTTCCGGGTCGCGATAGACGAACCACCATGCCAGCGCCCAAACGATGCCGATGCCGCCCGTGATCACGAACGACCCGCGCCAGCCGACGATCGAGATCAGCCACGCGACGAGCGGCAGCGACAGCGCGGAGCCGACGCGCGAGCCGCTGTCGAAGATGCTGCTGGCCAGGCCGCGCTCGCTGCGCGGAAACCAGTTGAACGCGACCTTCGCGAACGAGGGGATCGCGGCCGCTTCGCCGACGCCGAGCATCAGCCGCACGCCGACGAGTTGCGCGAGGCCGCGTGCGGCGCCCGTCGCGACCGTGAACACCGACCACCAGCCGACGGCCAGCGCGAGGCTCACGCGCACGCCGACCTTGTCGATGAACCAGCCGGCCGGCAATTGCAGGAACGCATAGGTCCAGAAGAACGCGCTCAGCACGAGTCCCATGCCGACCGCGTCGAGGCCGAGGTCGGCACGGATGCTGGGCGCAGCGATCGCGAGGTTCGCGCGGTCGATGAAGTTGATGACGTTGGCCAGGAAGCACATCAGGATCATGGCCCATCGGATGCGTGGCATGCAGGTGTCTCCGCGCGGAATATCGTGGTGGACGACCGGCGATCCGCTGCGCCGGCCGCCTCGAAGGGCGAATTACCGCGACGCTTGCGGCGCGTGATCGAACTTCGCCAGCGCTTCCCACAGGCCGTTCAGGTAGACCGCGCCGAGCGCGCGGTCGTAGAGGCCATAGCCGGGCTTGCCCGTCTCGCCCCAGATCATGCGGCCATGGTCGGGGCGCACGTAGCCGGTGAAGCCGGTGTCGTGATACGCCTTCACGATCGCGGCGATGTCGAGCGAGCCGCAGCTCGACAGGTGCGCGGTTTCCTCGAAATCGCCGTTCGCGTCGACCTTCACGTTGCGGATGTGCGCGAAATGGATCCGGCCCATCGCGCCGAATTCGCGCACGAGCGCTTCGACATCGTTCTCGGGGCCCGCGCCGAGCGAGCCCGAGCACAGCGTCAGCCCGTTCGCGGGCGAGTCGACGATGCGCACGATCCGCGCGAGATCGTCGCGGTTCTTCACGATGCGCGGCAGCCCGAAGATCGGGCGCGGCGGATCGTCGGGATGGATCGCCATCTTCACGCCGGCTTCCTCGGCGACCGGAATGATGGCCTTCAGGAAGTATTCGAGGTTGGCCCAGAGCGCGTTCTCGTCGATATCGCGGTAATCGGCGAGCAGCGCCTGCAACTGTTCGGGCCGGTAGCTCGAATCCCAGCCGGGCAGTGCGATCCCGTCGTTCGGATCGATCCGGTCGACCGCGTCGGTGCTGAATGCGAGGCAGGTCGACCCGTCGTCGAGCGTCTTCGACAGCTCGGTGCGCGTCCAGTCGAACACAGGCATGAAGTTGTAGCAGACGACGCGGATGCCGGCCGCGCCGAGATGGCGGATCGTCTGCCGGTAGTGGTCGATCAGGCGGTCGCGGGTCGGCTTGCCGAGCTTGATGTTCTCGTGCACGGGCACCGATTCGACGACGTCGAACTGCAGGCCCGCGCGCTCGATCGTCGCCTTCAGCGCGTCGATCTTGTGCACGGGCCAGACCGCGCCCACCGGCTCGTCGTAGATCGCGGACACGATATGCGTGACACCGGGAATCTGGCGGATGTATTGCAGCGAGACCGGATCGGACTCGCCGTACCAACGGAAAGACATCTTCACTGGAGCAGCTCCTGGCTGGCGGTTCATGCGGTGGACGACCGGGCGGCGGCGTGCCGGCCCGTCATCGGTGTCGGGATTATGATTGGTATGCCAATTGTGTGGGATAGTGGTTTACCAGTTATTGAGGGGGAACGATGGTCAGCGTGACATTCGAGGAAACGGCTGGTCGGGCTCGCCGGCAGGCCGCACCGGCTTCGGACCAAATTGGTGTACCATTTCGGCGATCCAGCGCCGCAGCGGCGCAGCCTGTTGCGAGCCTTTCGATGACCGATCTTTCCAGCCTGTCCGCCAGCCGCGACACCGATGCCGCGGACCGCTCCTATATCGGCCTTGCGCGGCAGATTCACGCGATGGTGGCTGCCGGCGCGTTCAAAGCCGGCGCACGGCTGCCGTCGGAGCGCAGCCTGGCCGACCAGTTCGGCGTGAGCCGCACGCAGGTGCGCGAGGCGATCATCGCGCTCGAAGTGCAAGGGATCGTCGAGGTGCGGATCGGCTCGGGCATCTACGTGTCGGCGGCCGATGCCGCGCGACCGGTGACGTTCGACGTGCCGCGCGGGCCGGGGCCGATCGAGACGCTGCGCGCGCGCGGGCTGATCGAGGCGGAAATCGCGGCGCTCGCGGCGACCGAACGCAAGGATGCCGATCTCGACCGCCTGTTTTTCTCGCTGACCACGATGCGCGAGCAGATGAACGACAAGGCCGCATACGACGCGGCCGACCGCCAGTTCCACCTGCGAATCGCGGAATCGACCGGCAATACGGTGCTGCTGCACATGGTCACGGCGATGTGGGACTGCGCACGCAGCGATCCGCTGTGGGACAAGATCGAGGAGCACTTTCACTCGACCGCGCTGCGCGAGGCGTCGCAGGAAGATCATCAGCGGATCTTCGCGGCGATCATGGCGCGCGACGCCGACGGGGCGCGCGACGCGATGCGCGCCCACCTGTCGCGCGTGATCGCCGAATTCACGCAGGCCTGGCACTGACGGTCGTGTTCGCGTAATCGCGTATTCGCGGCCCGACGTGGGACCCCTGTAATTGGGTCGCATTCAGCCGTGAGGCCAGTGAATATGCGCGATGTGCGGCTTGTTCCGATTGCGTGACCATGCGTTTTATGGTCTCGTTGCGGGATATCGCATCGACTCGAAAAAGGACAGTCGAATGCAGCCGGGCGATTCACGCGGGGTGCGATTGATCAGGGGAATCGGCGTACGCACACGCGCCCGCGGCGCCGTGCGCATGCTGCTCGTCGTATTGACGTTGGGCTTGCTTGCGCGCGCTCTGCCGGCCTTCGCCGTCTCTCCCGAAACCATCAACGACAACGTGCTGCGCGTGCTGGCCTGGCCCGGTTACGCGGACAGCGATGTCGTCAGCGCATTCGAGGCGCAGTTTCATGTACACGTCGAGGTGACGCTCGTCGATTCCGACGAAGCGTTGTGGACGCGGATGCACAGCGCTTCGCCGCCGCCGTACGACGTGCTGGCCGCGAACACGGCCGAGATCCAGCGCTATGCGCATGAACACCTGCTCGCGCCGATCGACCTGTCGCGCATCCCGAACCGGCGGCGGCAATTACCGAATTTCCAGCAGCTCGCGACGATCGGCGGTCTCGTGCAGGGCGGCGCATCCTACGCGATCCCGTTCACGTATTCGTCGATGGGGTTGATCTACGACCGCAAGCAGGTGCCGGCCGCGCCGCACTCGATGCGCGAGCTGTGGAATCCGCGCTATCGCGGCAAGGTGCTCGACTTCAACAGCGCGCAGCACAATTTCTCGTTCACGGCGCTGGCGCTCGGCTATCCCGATCCGTTCCACCTGTCGCCCGCGCAGACGCTTGCGGTGGCCCGCAAGCTGATCGACCTGCGCCGCAACCTGCTGACGTACTACACGCTGCCTGAAGAAGCGACCGCGCTGTTCGTCCAGCATCGCGCGGCGCTGATGTTCGGCAACTACGGCACGCAGCAGGTCGAGCAGTTGCGTCGCGCCGGCGCGGACGTCGGCTACGTGATCCCGGACGAAGGCGCGCTCGCGTGGCTCGATTGCTGGGCCGTCACGCGCGGCGCGCTCCGTCCCGAGCTTGCATTCGCGTGGATCGACTACATGCTCGAACCGGCGATCGGCGCGCTGCTCACCGAGCGTCAGGGGCTCGCGAACACGCTCGAACCGCCGCGCGGCCTGGATACCGGGCACCAGCATCTCGTGTGGATTCAGCCCGTGGAGGACATCGCGCGCCGCGAGTCGCTGTGGAGCCGTATCGTGTCGGGCGATCGGCCGGAGCGATTCGAAAAATGATCCGGCTCGGGCTCACGTCGAAGCTGTCGGTGCTGTTCGCGTGCATCGGCGTGATCGCGTCCGGCACGACCGGCTACTACGCGTATCGCGCCAACCGCGCGATGCTCGTGCAGGAAGCGGAGCACAGTCTGCTGATGTCGACGCAACTGCTCGGGCAGCGCTTCACGACCGCGCTCGCCGATGTTGCCGACGATGTGCTCGTGCTCGCTCAGTTGCCGTCGTCCGCGTTCGTCGCGGGCGGCGACCATCCGGACAACGCGCGACGCATGCGGCTCGAGCAGGTGTATTACAGCTTCATGAGAAATCATGCCGAATATCTGCAGATCCGCCTGATCGCGAGCGGGCATTTCGGGATTGAACGCATTCGCCTCGACCGCGATGCGCGCGGCATCGTCGTGCTTCCCGAAAGCGTGTTTCAGGAGAAAGGGCAGTTCTCCTACGTATTCGATACGCTCGCGACGGCGCCCGGCCATATCTACCTGTCGCCGATCGCGATCGATCACGAGACGGTATCGCATGCGGCGGAAGGGCTGCCGATCCTGCGCGTGGGGACGCCGGTGGTCGACGCATCGGGCGAGACGGTCGGCGCACTCGTCGTCGACGTCGAGCTCTCTCGGGTGTTCGACCGGCTCGAACGCGATCTGCCGGACGACTATGCGGTCTATCTCGCGAACGAGTGGGGCGATTTTCTCGTGCATCCCGATCCGCAGCAGACGTTCGGCTTCGATCGCGGCCGGCGCGTGCTGATGCAGGATCGCTTTGCCGTCACGCGTGCGCTGTTCGACAGCGGGCGCACGAACGTGACGCTCAATGGCCTCGCGCAGCCCGACGAGGCGCCGGGCCAGATGTTCGCGTTCGTGCGCACGCCGTTCGGGCACGACGAGGGCAACCGCTTCGTCGTGCTCGGGATGGCCCGCCCGCTGGCGGACGTGCTCGTGCCGGCCGGCATGCTGGGCGAACGGATCGTCAGGATGGTGCTCGTATCGAGCGTGCTGGCGGTGATCCTCGCGATCCTGTTCGCGCGTGCGATCACGCGGCCGCTGCAGACGCTCGCGCGCGCCGCGACGCATGTGTTCGACGATCAGGCCGCCGAACGGCTGCCCGTTGCGCGGGCCGACGAGATCGGCGTGCTCGCGCGCTGTTTCGACAGCATGCGCGTCGAAATCCGCACGCAGATGGCGATGTTGCGCGCGAAACAGCTGGAGCTGACGCACCTCGCCGGTCACGACCCGCTGACCGGCCTGCCGAACCGCCTGCTGTTCATGGAGCATCTCGATGCCGCGATCCGGCATGCGGCTGCGGTGCGCGAGGGGCTGGCGGTGATGTTCGTCGATCTCGACCGCTTCAAGCAGATCAACGACCAGCACGGGCACTCGGCCGGCGACCGCACGCTCGTCACGGTCGCGAAGCGGTTGAGCCAGGTGCTGCGCAACGGCGACATGGTGGCACGGCTCGGCGGCGACGAATTCGTCGTGCTGATTTCGGACGTGCGTTCACCGGCGGTGATCGGCGATGTCGCGACGCGCATCCAGATCGTGATGGCCGAGGAACTGGAATTCGACGAAGGGCGCATGGCCGTCGGCGCGAGCATCGGCGTCAGCGAGTTTCCGGCGGATGGCGCGTCGGCCGAGGAGTTGCTCGTCAAGGCCGACGCGGCGATGTACGCGGCGAAGGCGTCCGCGCAATGCGTGTGCGTGCGCTATCAGGATCTGGTCCGCGGCGGCGGGCCTGACGAGACGGGCCGCGTCGCGTCGGGCGGCAACCGCTGACGGCGCCGGAACGCAACGAGCCCGTCGCGGGACGGGCTCGTTGTCGGTGCGGGCTGCACGCGCGGAGCGCGCAGCGGCACGCTTAGTGGCCGAAGTAGACCGAGTCGCGCGGGTTGTGTGCGCGGACGGCGGGTGCGCCGCCCTCGACGGCCGCGGCCGGTTGCGAACCGAAGCCACTGTTGTCGATGCCGTGCACGCGGGCTTGCGCGGCCTGGATGTCGGCCGGGTAGTACGGGCTCGACTGGCCGGGCTTGTAGCCGGCGTTCTCGAGCTGGACCAGTTCGTTGCGCACCTGGGCGCGGGTCACGGTGCTTTGCGCGAATGCGCTGAACGAGGCGGACAGTGCGACGGCGGCGGCGACTGCGGAAACGAGCGATTTCATGATGACCTCCGATGTTTATTGGCTTTCCGCGTTCGACACCTTGTCGTCAGCGGTTGATTACATCGTAGGTGTCGGTTCGCCTAGGGTAAACGTGGGTTTTAGTGAAAGATCGTTGCGCTGAAGGTAATAATTTCGATGCGAGCGCGTACTGTCCCCATGTTGTATTGCGGGGATGGCAGGCAATGGCGGGAGAGTGAGGGGGCGGGATGTCGCGCACGGGCAGATGCCCGGCCGGGGAGGACCGGCGAACATCTCGTTCGCGGCGGAATCGGGGCTAGGAGTTGCCGGATCCGACCCCGTCGTCGTCGATTTCCTTGCGCTCGCGGCGTTCCTCGTTGCCGCGGCGCGCGCGCAGGCGCTGGCGCGACAGGACGGCGATCACCTGCTGGGTCGGCGCGCCGGACGGCAGCTCGTTGCGGATGCGATCGGGGACCATCGGCAGGCCCGCGCGCTGCCGGCGCAGCGCCTTGGCGATTGCCCGGCGGCATTCGTCGCCATGGCAATCCCATTCATCGCGGATTCTCTGACAATAACGGCATTGTTCCATCCAAATAGTCTAACGCGTCTTCGGAAATGGAGCAGGACGTGGCGTCGGACGTATTGCGCGAGGGCGGCAGAGGCGGCCGGCGGTTCGGGGCGCGGGCGACGGCAGACTGAATCGGACTGCGAATCAAGTGAGCCGGAACGCTTCGCTGCCACTACGGTTTCCCGTCCTTCTCCATACGGATTCCTTGCGCGCGGACGGAGCCGGCGCGCGTCATCGGAGCGACCAGATACCCCAGATCGCGATCAACAGGCCAAGGCCCAATCCGCAGCCCAGCAACACATAGGTTTCCATTTCGTGCCTCTGAAAGCATGGCAACGCCGACATCGACAATCGGCGTAGTGGCGGCAAAGCAGGTTCCGTATCGTCCGTGCTGTCGGTCGACACGATATGCCGGTCTGCGAATACTACGCGTTGCAGCTTTCAGAACGCATGCGCGATCGGTCGCATGCAGCATGCCGGCGGTTCGATCGTGCATCGTGCCCGAGCGTTGCGCGGAACATTCGGTGCGTGCGTGACGAGGTACGCATGTCGGCTGCGTGCCCGTCGCATCGGTTCAATATAATTCAAGTGAATCGTGCGCTTCATGCGCAGCATGCATGCCACCGAACAAGGAAACCCGATGACGCTTGCCCAGTTGCAGGCCCTGGCTGCCGTGGTCGAACTCGGCTCGCTGACGGCCGCGGCGGACCGGCTCAGCCGCAGTCAATCCGCGATCAGCCATGCGCTGACGGAGCTGGAGGACATCACGCAGGTCAAGCTGCTCTGGCGCGACCGGCAACCGGTCGTTCTGACGGCGGCCGGCGAACGCCTATGGCCGTATGTCCAGAGCGTGGTGCGGGAAGCGCAGATGCTGCGCCAGCAGTTCAGCCTGTCGCGCGGCAAGCTCGAAGGGAAGCTGGTGGTTGCGTCGCTGCCGAGCGTGTCGCTGGCGTTTGTCGTTCCCGCGCTCGAGGCGTTGAACGAGATGCACCCCGGCGTATCCGCGGTGCTGCTCGAAGGCACGGACAACGAAGTCGAAGGTTGGATCGACGACGGGACGGCCGATGTCGGCGTGGTGGCCGGCACCAAGACGTTTGCACACAATCTGCCGCTGCTCGACGAGGATTTCGTCGCGGTGGCGGCCGACGACATGTTCGCCGGCCGCAAGAGCGTGTCGGCCAAGCAGTTGGCCGCGGCGCCGTTCATCTTCTCGAAGGCGGGATGCGGGCCGGTGATCGCGGATTACTTCGCGCGCGGCGGCGCGCCGCTTCGGGCCGCGTTCAACGTGGTCGAGATGCGCACGATCCTGTCGATGGCGGAGGCGGGCATGGGCGTATCGATCGTGCCGCGCATCACGCTCACGTACACGCCGTTCGGCGGCCGCGTGCTCGCACTGTCGCCGCGACTGCATCGCTCCGTGCGACTGGCATGGAATACCGCCGGCAACGCGGTTACCGAGGAGTTCGTGCGGCTCGTCGACGCGCAGCGTGCGAAGGCCGAAAAGGCGATCCGGACGCGCGCGAAAAAGAGCAGGTAGCGACCGGCTGGCACGATGAACGGCGCTCATGGGCCGCTTGCAGTTTATTCATGCCGACGATGGCCCAGATGCAATACATTGTTCGGACCTCGTCGTCGTTACCCTGAAGGAGTGTGCCGTGCCGGCCCTGCCCACCCTGTTTGCGTTCGGACTCGTGTCGCTCGGCATGGTGCTGACGCCCGGACCGAACATGATCTATCTGGTTTCGCGCTCGATCTGCCAGGGCCGTCGCGCCGGGCTGGTGTCGCTCGGCGGTGTCGCACTCGGATTCGTGTTCTACATGGTGTGCGCGGCGGTAGGCATCACCGCGCTGCTGATGACCGTGCCGTATGCGTACGATGCGCTGCGTTTTGCCGGCGCGCTCTATCTGGCGTACCTGGCGTGGCAGGCGCTGAAGCCGGGCGGGCGCTCCGCGTTCCAGGTCCGGCAGTTGCCGCACGACAGCCGCGTCAGGCTGTTCGCGATGGGCTTCGTCACGAACCTCGCGAACCCGAAGATCGCGGTGATGTATCTGTCGTTGCTGCCGCAGTTCATCGTGCCGGGGCACGGCAGCGTGCTCGCGCAATCGCTGGCGCTCGGCTGCGTGCAGATCGTGGTGAGCGTCAGCGTCAACGCGCTGATTGCCTGCGCGGCCGGTTCGATCGCGGGTTTTCTCGCGGGGCGACCGCTCTGGGCGACGGTTCAGCGCTGGCTGATGGGGACGGTGCTGGCCGGGCTGGCCATGCGGATCGCGCTGGAATCGCAACATTAGTGCGCGGCGGCCGACGCTGCGGCGCATGGCCGGCCGCGATCCGGCCTTCCGTCGACGGCACCGGCCATCGTCACCCGTGGCAATTGCCCTCGGCCTCCTTGGCGGTCCGCACGGGCTCCGCTTCGCCACGCCGGCTGCGCGTCGCGAGCCAGCACAGGATCGAGCCGCCGCACACCATCGACGCACCTTGCCAGAATTCGGCCGACAGCGGCGCGTGCAGCAGCGTGGCGGCGAAGGCGGCGGCGAGCACCGGCGTGAAGTACGATGCGCCGACGATGATCGTCACGTTGCCGTGCATGATGCCGGTGTTCCAGGCCGCATAGCCGAACCCGAGCGCCGACGCCGCCAGCACGAGGTACACGACCGCATGAAAACTGAACGTCATGCCGCCGCCGCCTTCGATCGCGAATTTGATCCAGAGCACCGCGGCGACCAGCATGAAGAACGGCGTGACGCCGTTCTTGCCGTCGGCGATGCGCGCGGTCAACGTGCAATAGCCGGCCCAGATCAGCGCGCCGACGAAGGCCAGCCCGTAGCTGAGCGGATTGTCGGCGACGTTGCGCAGCATGCCGGCCGGATCGAGCCCCTGGTCGCCGCCGAGCACCCAGCAGATGCCGAGCATCGACAGCAGGACGCCGGGCACGACCAGCAGGTTCGCGCGCTGCTTGTTGAACACGATGGCGGCGACGAGCGTCAGGCTCGGCCACAGATAGTTGACCATCGCGACTTCGATCGCTTGCCGACCGTTGCTCGCATAGCCGATCGACAACGACAGGCACAGCTCGTACGACACGAACAGCAGCCCGCCCCACAGCAGATAGTTTTTCGGGAACCGGCTCAGGTCGGGGAAGCCGATCGAAAACAGCAGAAGCACGGACGCCACGGTATAGATCATCGCCGCACCGCCGGTGGCGCCGAGGCTTTCGCTGACCCCGCGAACGAGTGCGACCACCGAAGCCCATAACAGCACCGCGCCGAGCCCGATGAGCGTTGCCTTGTTCTTGCGTTTCATGCTTGCTGCCTGTTTCAACATGCCCATTCGATTTCGGATGATTCGATTCCGGCTGCGCGTGCGGTCATCACGAGCGGCGATACAACGAGAAGATTTCGCCGGAAACGCGCATTTTACGGCGGCGCGGCCGTTGCGGCGATGCAGCCGGATCGGCGTGTACGATCGATTCAGTCGCGCGAGCCGGTCACGCGTCGTCGATACGCCAAGGGGCGCCGATTCCCGACAGCGCATGTCCGATCGCGTCGAGCAATCGCATTGCGCGTCGGGCCGAGCGTGGCGACAAGGGAGAAACCGGCTTCTTCGATCGACAGGTCGATCAGCGGCCAGCCGCCGGCCGCATCGCGAATTGCAAGCCGCCGTTCGTGTGGATCGACGTCGATGTCGCCATGCGCTTGCCGCAGCACATTGGCGATGGCGTCGAATGCGTCGGCCGAAGGGGGCGTGTGAATGCGGTATTCGAAACTCATCAGCATGGACCGGTGTGCGAGGCGGGCAGTCTAACGCGCGCCGCGCCTCCCGTCCGTCGACGGTAACGCATCAGGCGCCTGCCGTGGCGGGCGCCTGATGCGTCGATCACCGCTCGTGCCGCTTCTTGCTCAGCTCGATCGTCTCGAACAACTCGTACTGCGCCGTCGGGTGCTGATCGGCGCCCGGCGCATGGTAGTAGCGCATCGTGATCGTCGTGTGGCCGCCCGGCTTGCCCGGATCGTGGTCGAACACGGCGATCCCGTAGCCGGTGCCCGTGTCGCGGCGCGCGGACCAGACCGCATCCTCGAGCGCATCGGCCGGCTCGCGCACGAACGTGTTCGGCGCGGTGCCGGGCACCGGCCGGTTCGGCTTCGTGAACACCTTCGCCTGCGCAAAGCCGGTCGACGGGTTTTCGCCGTACACGTCGAGGGGCGCGCTGGTGCCGCCGCCGCCGAGGATCAGGTGGATCGTGCCGCGGCTCGTGTCGAACGTCGTACGATTCGGATCGTTCGAGCCGACCGGGCGCGGCTGCAGCGTTTCGACCACTTCGCCGGTCTTCGCATCGACGCCTGCGCGGTGATTGCAGCCGCGCACCGGATAGCTGCGCTCGTAGTCGTGATCGTGGCCGCACAGCACGAGATCGACGCCGTAACGATCGAACAGCGGCAACCACGCTTCGCGAATGCCCTTGTCCGACCCGTTGCCCGTCTTCGACGAACTGAGCGCGTCCTGGTGCATCTGCACGACGATCCAGTCGATGTCGTCGTCATGCGCGGCGTGACGCAGCGTGCGTTCGAGCCAGCGCGTCTGCTCGCCGTTGCTGTAGCCGCGCACGTAGAACGACGTGCCGGGCTCGATCGGCGGGCGGCCGGTGCTCGCGGCCGGCACGAGCGGCGCAGGGCCGCCGACGAACGCGGCGGCGTCCTGGTACACGACGTCGTCCGCGTCGAGCGACACGAACAGCACGGAGCTCACGCGGAAGCTGTACCAGCGGCCGGGGAAATGCGTGCCGTTCTCCGGCAGCGTATAGCGTGCGAGGTACGAGTCGAGCCCTTGCGGACCGTTGTTGAATTCGATCTCGTGATTGCCGGGGCACGGCATCCACGGGCGATTCGCGGCCGACGTCTGGTTGTTGTTGCCGAAATCGCGCCACACGTCGGGCTGGTGCGCGGGGTTCAGGTTCGCGTAGCAGAGGTCGCCGTTCAGCAGGTGGAACAGCGGCTGGAACTGCTCGACGGCCTGCACCGCGAAGCGGCTTTGCGGCGACGACAGCACCCATGCGCCGTTCGGCGTCGCGAGATCCCCGTAGCTCGTGAAACGGAACGGCGCCCGGCCGCGCGGCGCGGTCGAAAAATTCGCGGAGAACGGCTGCGCGGCATTGCTGTCGTTGTCGGCGGTGATCTCGTAGCGGTAGTGCGTATCCGGCTTCAGGCCGTGCACGCGCGCGTGGTAGGCGAACACGGTCTCGCCGTTCAGGCCGTCGGTGTACAGGCGCTGGACGCCGTGCACGGTGCGCGCCGGCTCGCCGTCGGCGACGATGCGCGCGCGCGGATTGACGGCCGGGGCGAGCGACGCCCAGGAGATCACGACTTCGGACGTCGGGTCGTTGCCCCACGTCAGGTGAACCTGCTCGGGTGTGCCGTCCGGATTCGACGCGCCGGCGCGGGCTGCCGCGAGCCCGCCGGCGGCGGTCGCGAGGCCGGAGACGCCGGCGAGTTTCAGGAAGCCGCGACGCGACACGGAGGCGGCCGGCTCGTTCGGCTGGTCAGGGAGAGTGTCCTGGTTCGACATGATCGGTATTTTCGTTGATGGGGCGCGAGATGCGGAACCGCGCGGCCATGCGCGAGCACGGCCGGGGCGTGGGCCGGAAACGAGCGGGATCCCGGTCGCATGCATTGTCGAAGGGCAGTTTTGCCGCGTTGTGACAGTACCGCAACCTCGTGGGTGCGGCGGCCGATACGTACGATCGCGCGTCGCGCGCCTGCGGCCTGCTCCGAAGCAGGGAGGGGCCACCGAAAATTTATTTGCCGGCGCCGCGACGGATTACGTCTGCCGGCTCCGTTTAACGCATGAACGATCGCTTCCGGTCGATGCCCGTTATTTCGGAGTCTTTCATGAAACTTTCTGTTCCATTGCGATTGGCCGCCGGGTGCGTGGCGGCACTCGCGACGTCGGTCGTATTCGCGCAGGCCGTCATCGTCGCGCCTTACGCGCCGCCGCCGCCGCGCGTCGAAGTGATGCCGGCGCCCCGCGCGGGTTACGTGTGGGATCAAGGGCACTGGCACTGGCGGCAGGGCCGCTACGTATGGATTCCGGGCCACTGGCAGGTCGTGCGCGTCGGTTACCACTGGGTGCCCGGACACTGGGCCGCGCGCGGCCCGGCCTGGCGTTGGGTGCCGGGCCACTGGGCCTGACGTGCACGCCGCCGCGCGGCACGCGGTACCGGCGCAGCGGATTTTTCACGCAACATCATGAGTCGTGGCGATGCCTTTTCGAATCATCGTGATACTGGCGGCCGCAGCCATCGTGCTGGCCGGCTGCGTCGTGGTGCCGGCCCGTCCGGTGTATTACCGGCCCGCGCCGGTCGTCGTATATTGAGCGCGCCGGCCGACGGTCGCGCGGCCGGCCGACAGGATCGACATGCGGCGCGAACCGGATGTCGATGAAACCGACACGGCCGACGCCGTGTGCGATGCCGGGCGCCACGCGCGTGGCATTGACGAACCGTCGGCATGGCGCCGTCCGGCGATGGCCCGACGCATGCAAGGAGAGCACGACGATGAGCTTCAGCCGGGCGGCGGATACCCATGCCGTGACAGTGCGGCGCCCACGCGCCACGCGACGGGGCAGGCGGCGTTGAACGATCGCGGCGACCGCGATCCGGACGCGGAACTCGTCGCGCGCGTCGGCGCGCGCGATGCGTCGGCGGTACGCGTGCTCGTCGCGCGCAAGCTGCCGCGGCTGCTCGCCTTGGCGACGCGCATGCTCGGCGACCGGAACGAAGCCGAGGATGTCGCGCAGGAGACGTTCTTGCGAATCTGGAAGCAGGCGCCGCGCTGGCGAGAAGGCGAAGCTCGTTTCGACACGTGGCTGCATCGCGTCGTGCTGAACCTGTGCTACGACCGGTTGCGAGGCCGGCGCGAGGAGCCTGTCGATACGCTGCCCGACGTGCCCGACACGCAACCGGAACCGGCCGCGCATGCGGAACTGCGTTCGCGCGACGCGCGCGTGCGGCAGGCGCTGGCCGCGTTGCCGCCGAGGCAGCGGGAAGCGCTGGTGCTCCAGTACTATCAGGAAATGTCGAATGTGGAAGCGGCCAACCTGATGGGCATCACCGTCGATGCGCTGGAAAGCCTGCTCGCCCGTGCGCGGCGCAACCTGCGTGCGCAACTGGCCGGCGACCCACCTAGCGAGGACAAGCGATGACACCCGAACGATTTCGTACCATCGTCGCCGCGTACGGCTCGGACGCGCGGCGCTGGCCGGCCGGCGAGCGCGCGGCCGCCGAAGCGTGGGCGCATGCGAACCCGCGCGAAGCGCTGCTGGCGCTCGACGATGCGGCCGACCTCGATGCGTGGCTGGCGTACGACACGGTCGCGCCGCCCGCGCCGGCGCTCGTCGAGCGCATCGTCGCGACGGCGCCCGCGCCGCAGCGCGCACGCCGGCGCGGCGCCGTATGGTGGTCGGGCGCGGCGTTCGCCGGCGTCGGCCTGGCCGGTGCGCTCGCGGGGGCGGTGGCCGTGTCGATGCTGATGCTCGGCAGTGCACCGTCGGCACAGCACGAGCCGGGTTATCTGACGACGACGTTCGGCGGTCCGAGCGTGGACGGGGGGGACGAATGACCGAGCGCGGATGGAAATTCACCCTCGTCGGCTCGGTCGTGCTGAACGTGTTTATGCTCGGCGCGATCGGCGGCGGCGCGTATCAGTGGTTCTCGACGCATGGCGACCTGCACGCGGCCGGCACGCCCACGTCGCGCACGGCGTTGCGTTTCGCGGCGGACGAATTGCCCGATGCGCGCCAGCGCGAGTTCGCCGCCGCGCTGAAGGCGGCGCGCAAGAGCGGCCGCGATTTCGCGCGGGAAGGGCGCGACGGGCGGATTACCGTGCTCGACCTGCTTGCCGCGCCGCAACTCGATCGCGCGGCGATCGATGCGGCGCTCGACCGCACGCGCGCGGCCGACACCGCGATGCGGGCGCAGGTCGAGCGCAGTGTTGTCGATTTCGCGGCGACGCTGACGCCCGACGAGCGCGCGAAGTTCGTCGACGGATTGCAGCACAGCGGCAACTGGCGTTTGCCGCCGAAGCTGCAGAAGAAGCCGGATGCATCGGCGAGCGAGTAAGCGTCGGGCAGGGTGACACGCGGAACGCGTGTCGCCAGCACTTGCCTTCGGTCACGCGCAATGCGTGCGTCGGACTGATCGCGAGGCCGTTGCGCGTCGACGACGTACGGAAAAATATTGGATCTTCGCGGATTTCCGGAGGGATTACTTGCGGACAGGTCGTAGTCGGCCAACAGCGGTCAGTCGTGAATTGCTTCAGAATACTGGCAGATGAGGCAACTCCACGTTTTGTACAACGACAATTCACTGAGGCTAAAAATGGTTGATTGGTCTGCTATTGCGACAGTCTTTTCTGTCTATGCGGCAGGTGTCGTCATACCCGGGCCGAACTTTGTCGCAATCACTCACAAGGCGGTAGCCGGCACACGCTCCGATGCGCTCGCGCTTGTCGCCGGCATCGTGACGGTGAATCTGTTCTGGGCGACTTGCGCCATCCTTGGTATCGGAATGGTGTTCGCTATTTTCCCGTGGCTCGCTGTCGGCATCCGGCTTGCTGGCGCGGCCTATCTGATCTGGTTCGGGCTGCGGCTCGTTGTGTCGGCACGAGCAACCCCCTCAGGAGCACCTCGCCAAACGAACGCGCCTCTGTTTCGTGCCGCCTTCCTGCAAGGTATCGCGACAAATATCGCGAACCCGAAGTCCATCGCCTTTTATGCGGCGGTGTTTTCCTCAGCGGTGCCCACCCACGTTTCAACGCCGACGTTCTTCGCAATGCTTGCTACCGTCGGTGCATCAGCGACGTGCTGGTACGGAGCAGTCGCGCTCGTTCTATCGCACGCGGCGATTGCGACGACGTATCGTCGCGCGAAGGCAAGGATCGACCTAACGTGTGGGGGGCTCATGATTGCGCTGGGAATCCGGCAGGCATTTCGCTAACAAAGCGCCCGGCGGAGCGTATCCGAATGGCCGCTTTGCGTGTGGGCGACCGTCCCTTGCGGGTCGAGAGCCGACCTAGGACTGGGTAGCGTCGAGCGGCCGAGAAGGGTCGGCAAGCGCCTTCCCCGGAAATCCGCGACGAACAAAAAATATTCGCCATCCCGCGACGGATTTTGCTGTGCTTCCACGTTGAACGTGGGTACGCACTGCAAGAGAGCCCGTCATGGACCACCCGAACGACTCCACGCCGGCCGCGATCGCGCTGAACCGCTTCGGTCTCGGCGCGCGGGCCGACGAAGCACCGCCCGCCGACCCGAAGGCCGCCTTGCTCGCCCAGTTCGACCGCTACGACGTACGGCCCGCCGCATGGGCCGGCGAGCCGGACGCGGTCACGCTCGCCACGCGCTTCGCGAACACACGCAACGCGATGACGAGCGACGACGCGGCCGCAAAGCGCGCAACCGCGCAGTCGATTCGCCGCGACGGCTACGACGCGTATCGCAGCGCCGTCGCCGCGCGCATGAACAGCGCGCTGAGCACGCCCGCGCCGTTCGTCGAGCGTCTCGTACATTTCTGGGCGAACCATTTCGCGGTATCGGTCGACAAGGGGCAGGTGGCCGCGTACGCGGGCGCATTCGAACGCGACGCGATCCGTCCGCACGTGCTGGGCCGTTTCGAGGACATGCTCGTCGCCGTCGAGCAGCATCCCGCGATGCAGGTGTTCCTTGATCAGGCACGCTCGGTCGGCCCCGACAGCCCGGCCGCGCTGCGTGCGCAAACACGCAATCCGTCGGCGAAGCGCGGGCTCAACGAGAACCTCGCGCGCGAAATCATGGAACTGCACACGCTCGGCGTGCGCACGGGCTACACGCAAGCCGACGTGACGGAATTCGCGCGCGCGCTGACCGGCTGGAGCATCGCCGGCGGACGCGGGCCGCAACCGGGCGACGCGGCGCCCGGCGCATTCATATTCCGCCCGAATCTGCACGAACCGGGCCCACGCACGGTGATGGGGCGTACCTACGATCAACCGGGCGAAGCGCAGGCGCGCACGATCCTGCACGACCTCGCGCGATCGGAGGCGACCGGCCGGCACATCGCGTTCCAGCTCGCCCGTCATTTCGTCGCCGACAATCCGCCGCCCGCGCTGATCGAACGGCTCGCACGGGCGTTCGATGCGAGCGGCGGCGACCTGCCGACCGTTTATCGCGCGCTCGTCGACGCGCCCGATGCGTGGTCGCCGACCAACCGCAAGTTCAAGACGCCGTGGGAGTGGGCCGTATCGTCGCTGCGGGGGCTCGGCTGGCGCGACACCGGCGATCTGAAGGCCGCGCCGCTGCTTGCGCAACTCGGCCAGCCGGTGTGGCGGCCGGGCTCGCCGGCCGGCTACGACGACGTCGCCGCGAGCTGGGCCGCGCCCGACGCGCTCGTGCGCCGCGTCGAGATCGCGCAGCGCCTGGCCGCGCGTACCGGTGACCGGCTCGACCCGCGCACGCTCGGCAACACGCTGCTCGCCGGTTCGATGAGCGCGCCGACCGCGGCCGCGCTCGCGCGCGCAGAAAGCGCGACGACGTCCCTCGCACTGCTGCTCGTGTCACCCGATTTCCAACGGAGATGATCATGGCACTGTCTCGCCGACAATTCCTCAGCGTTGCCGCCGCCGGCGCGGGCGCGATCCTCGTCGCGCCGCGGATCGTGTTCGCGAATGTCGACACCGACCGGCGCTTCGTGTTCGTGATCCAGCGCGGCGCGGCCGACGGCCTGAACATCGTCGTCCCGTATGCGGAGCCCGCGTATGCGTCGCTGCGCGGCCCGCTCGCGATCGACACGGCGGCCGCGACGCGGCTCGACGGTACGTTCGCGCTGCATCCGTCGCTCGCGCAGACTGCGCAGTTGTACCGCGACGGTCAGGCGCTGTTCGTCCATGCGATTGCATCGCCGTATCGCGACCGCTCGCATTTCGACGGCCAGAACGTGCTCGAAACGGGCGGCCGTGCGCCGTACCAGGTGAAGGACGGCTGGCTGAACCGGCTCGCCGCGCTGCTGCAGGCGACGCGCGACAGCGCGATCGCATTCGCGCCGACCGTGCCGCTCGCGCTGCGCGGCACGGTGCAGGCGTCGTCGTATGCGCCGTCCGGTTTGCCGTCCGCGCCGGACGATCTGCTCACACGCGTGTCGGCGCTCTACGAAGCCGACGCGCAGCTCGGCCCGTTGTGGCAATCGGCGATGGAGGCGCGCGGCCTCGCCGGCGATGCGCATGCACGGCAGGACCCGGCCGGCGTCGGCAAGCTCGCCGCGACGTTTCTCGCGCGCGACGACGGCCCGCGGATCGCGATGATCGAGACGGGCGGCTGGGACACGCACAGCGCGCAGAACGCGCGGCTCGCGAATCAGCTGAAGGCGCTCGACACGATGCTCGCCGCACTGCGCGATGGCCTCGGGCCTGCGTGGCAGCAGACCACGGTGCTGGTTGCGACCGAGTTCGGCCGCACGGCCGCGGTGAACGGCACGGGCGGCACCGATCACGGGCAGGCGTCGGTCGCGATGCTCGCCGGCGGCGCAGTGGCAGGCGGTCGCGTGATCGCCGACTGGCCGGGGCTGCGGCCGGGCGACCTGTACGAAGGGCGCGACCTGAAGCCGACCGCGTCGCTCGACGCGCTGATCGCGGGCGCGGCTGCCGAAAGCCTGCGGCTCGACCCGAGCCGTACCGCGGCTGCGTTATTTGCGGAAAGCGGCGCCACACGGCCGATGAGCGGCCTGATTCGCGGGGCCGCGTGATGCGGCGCGTTGCCGCGTCCGCTCCCGCTAACCGATTACACAACAGGGAGAATCGACGATGAAGATCCGATCCGTTTCGCTCGCCGTGTTGGTGAGCGCGAGTGCCGTGCTGATGTCCGCCTGCGTGGTCGAACCGGTGCGGCCGCCGCAGCCGGCGCCCGTCGTCGAGGCGGCGCCGCCGCCGCCCGCGCCCGGCTATCGCTGGGCGAAGGGGCACTACCGGTGGGCCGGCAATCACTGGGCGTGGGTGCCCGGGCACTGGGTGGCCGTGTACTGATCGTGCACGATGCGCCGCGCGGCGCGCCTACCACCCGATGCGGTGTTTTTCCTCCGTCTCGCGATGGCGCCAGTCGTCGTCCGCGTGAAGATACTGGCTCGTCGTCGTGAGCGATACATGGCCGAGGTTGTCGCGCACGAGCCGCAGGTCGACGCGGCCGTCGGCCATGTGCGAGCCCGCGCTGTGACGCAGCCAGTGCGCGGACGCCTGTTCGAGCACACGCGCCGCCTGCTCGCCGGCTTCGCCGTTCGCGCGCAGCCGGTCGGCCGCGTGCCGGAACACCTGCTTCACGATCCGGTGCAGCGCCGCGCGCGTGAGCGGCTTGCGCGTTCCGCCGACCGGCAGCACGAGCGGCGTCGGTTCGCCGTCGAACGGCAGCGCGGGCAGGCCGTGCGCGCGCCGGTAGCGCGCCAGCTCGGCCATCATCTCGTCGGTGGCCGGCACGAGCCGCTGCCGGCCGCCTTTGCCCGTCACGTCGAGCCACCAGCGCTCGTGCCCGTTCACATCGCGCCGGCAGAAGAACTGGCCCATCGTCGTATCGGCCGCTTCGGTGATGCGCAGCCCGCCGAGATACAGCAGCGTGAACAGCCAGCGCGCGCGATCCGCATGGAAGCACGCGCGTGCATCGTCGCGCGGCATCGCGGCGATCGCGTCCTTCACCGATTGCCACAGCGGCTGCCCGAGATGGCGCGTGATGCGCGGCGAGGGCCGGCGCTGCCGCTGTCGCGACAACGCGAGCGGGTTGCCGGCCAGATAACCGGCCTGCACGAGCCACGAGAACATCACGTTCAGGATCACCAGCGCCTGCCGCTGGCTGGCTGCCGACAGCGGCCCGTAAAACGGCCGCCAGCGCGGATCGTCGCGCGGATGCTTGCGGCCGCCGTTCGCGCACCACAGATCGGCCGGCGCGGGCGCGAGCAGGAATTGCCGGTAGACGACGAGATCCTCGTGCGTGAGCGACGACAGCGGCTTGCCGCACGCGATCACGGCCCACAGCAGCAGGCGCTCGGCTTCCTTGCGGTAGTTCTGGAACGTGGTCGGCGTATCGACGAAGCGGGCGAGCCATGCGCGCACGGCGTCGAGGTCGTTGGTCGCGGCGATCTGCGGATGCGCGCTGCCCGAGCGGTTGGTGCCCGTGCGTCCGTCGAGCGCGGCCGGTACGGCCAGCGTATCGATCGGCAGCGGGCGCAGCGCGGTGTCGGACGGAACGGATGAGATCATGCGAAGGAAACGCGCCGCGCGAACCGCACGGGCGGGGCCGGGCGGACGAACGCAGCGTGCCGAAGCGTATCGGGAAGCGTCGATGGTACACGATCGCTACACGGTGAAGCCGCCATCGACGGCGATTGCGTGGCCGGTTGAAGCGCGCGGCGGAACCGGAACACCGTAATGTATCGGCTCGCACACGACATCCGCTAAATGACGGTCCTCGAACGCGTTCTGTAAGGTGTTTGTGAACCTTCTCGCCGGGTGGCTCGTCTAATTGGCCCTCCAACGCTCCCAGAGGCATATCCGATGATTCACAAGACCCGAACGCTGCTTGGCGCGGCCGTCCTTGCCGGCAGTACGCTCCTCGCCGGATGCCAGACCGATGCGGCGGCCACCGCGCCGAATGCCACCCGCCCAGCGGACGACAAGCCCGTGGCCAAGACTGTCTACGTCGCGCCGCAGTCCGCGCGCTGCACGGGCGTCGCGCCGATGGAGTGCCTGCAGGTGCGCAGCAGGCCGAGCGAGCCTTGGAGCCTGTGGTACGCGGGGATCGAAGGGTTTGCGTACCAGCCCGGCTATCTGTATACGCTCGAAGTCGACGAATACCACGTCGCGCGGCCGCCGGCCGACGGTTCGTCGATCCGCTGGGTGCTCAAGCGCGTCGTCGAGCGCCGCCAGGTGAACTGACGGCCGCGATCAGGCGGAAGGGCGCGCCGCCGCACCGGCCGGCGGCGCGGCCGTATCGATCCGCCGGAACACGACGGACGACAGCAGGGTCACCGCGCCCATGCACGCGAACGACAGCATGAACCCGTGCGCCATCGAGCCCCGATAGGTGGCGAACAGGTTGACGAGCCCGCCGCCGATCGACACGCCCAGCCCCATCGCGAGCATCTGCATCATCGTGAACAGGCTGTTGCCGCTGCCCGCGTCGGCGTGCGACAGCCCCTTGAGCGTCACGCCGTTCATCGCCGCGAACTGCATCGAATTCGCTGCGCCGAACACGATCAGCAGCGCGCTTTCCAGCACCGGCGCGGGCCGCGCCGACACCAGCGCGAACCCCGCGATCGCGCAGCCGACGATCCCCGTATTCACGACCAGAAACGCCGCATAGCCGAAGCGCTTCACGAGCGGCGCGATCCACCGCTTCGCGATGACGCCCGCGATCGCGGCCGGCAGCATCATCAGCCCCGATTGCAGCGGCGTATAGCCGAGCTGCACCTGCATCAGCAGCGGCAGCATGAACGGCACCGAACTCGTGCCGATCCGGCACAGCAGGTTGCCGAGCAGCCCCGACCCGAAGTTCGGCTCGCGGAACAACCCGAGCCGAAACAGCGGCTGCGTGCGTCGCCGTGCGTGGGGCAGGTACGCCAGCGCGCTCGCCAGGCCGAGCCCCGCGAGCCCGGCCGCCCACGCGGCGCGGTGCGCGGACATCGGCGGGTCGATCGCGAGCGACAACGCGATCATCGCGGCCGACAGCAGCGCACAGCCGATGAAGTCGAAAGGCGGCGGTTGTGTCGCCTGGTCGTGCGGCAGGTAGCGCTGAACCGCGACGAAGCCGATCGCGCCGACCGGCACGTTGACGATGAACACCCAGTGCCACGAAATCGCCTGCGTGAGCCAGCCGCCGAGCGTCGGCCCGACGATCGGGCCGAGCTGGCCGGCGATCGACACGAACGCGATCGCCGCGACGTACTGTTCGCCCGGCACGCGGCGCAGCACGGCCAGCCGTCCGATCGGCAGCAGCATCGAGCCGCCGATGCCCTGCACGGCGCGCGCGACGACGAGCTGGCCGAGCGTGTGCGACGCCGCGCAGCCGATCGACGCGAGCACGAACACGAGGATGGCGACCGAGAACACGCGACGCGTGCCGAACCGGTCGGCGAGCCAGCCGGAGGCCGGCGTGAGCATCGCCATCGTCAGGGTGTAGACGACCACGACGGGCTGCATCGCGAGCGGCGACGCCTGCAGGCTTTGAGCGATCGAGGGCAGCGCGGTGTTGACGATCGTCGTATCGAGCGACTGCATGAAGAACGCAGCGGCGACGATCCAGAGCAACGCGGAATGTGTGGGTTCCCGGGACATGGCGAAATCGGTGGTACGAAAGTCCGGCGCCGGTGCACGGTCGCGCGGCGCCCGCTCGATGGTACCGATTCCGCCGGTCGTCGGGAAGCGGTCTCGCCAACCGCATCGGGGAGATGTTCGTCGTCGGCGGTTTCAACGCCATCCGGCGGAGGTCGAGCGGTTGATCGCCGAGCATCCGGCGATCAGGCAGGGCGCGCGGGTAGGCGTGCACGTCGATCATCGCAGCGGGCGTAATCGTCGGCAGGGGCGGCGCGGCGGCCGGGCCGGCGAAGAGCCCGGTGCTGGTCGCGAGCGGGCTCGACTCGCTGCGGCAGATGATGTCCCGCTATCGGTGGTATCCGGTCCTGCAGATCGGCATCTCGTACCGCTTCTGAGCCGCGAACAGGTCACGTCGTGGCCGTTTGACGCTCGCGAGCGATTTCGGCCGCGCGGCGTGCCGACCGAGTGTCGTTGCGTTTTGCGATGAACGGATGCTCGACGTAGCGGTAAGTCAGCAGCGCACAGAAGACGGCAACCAGCGCGGATGCCAGCGCGAGCGCCCAGATGCCTGAGTCGTCGGCCGAATTGATCGGGAAAACGAACTTGTCGAACGCGTGAACGATCATGTACACGATCACCATGTGGATCATGTAGATGCTGAAACTGGCGGTGCCGAGCAGCGCGAGCGGCCGGGTCTTGAGCACGCCGTAGAACGTGTTCCCGCTGGCGATGCAGAGAAACACCGGAAGCAGCGGCAGCGCGCCGGCGAGCGAATAGCGTTCGGCCGGAGACGGAGATATCGCGAGGATCAGCAGCGCGACGGTCGCCGCCGGTTTCGTCGCGAGCCGCGCGCGGATCGCGGGATGCCGCGACACCTCGTAGGCCACCGCGCCGAACGCAAACAGCAGCGCCATGCCACCGGGCGGCCCGAACAGCGCCGCGCAGGCCGTGACGATCGCGAGCGCGAGCAGCTTGCGCCACGCACGCGTGGCGACGAACCACGCGAGAAACGGAACGGCGACGTAGAACCGCCATTCGTAGGCGAGGGTCCACCAGACGCCGCTCAGATACGGGGTTCGCTCCGCTCCGTTGATCGGGAACGCGCCGAACCAGCCGAGCGAAACGGCCTTGAGCAGGTCGGCCAGCAACTGCGTCGGTGCGCCGACGGCGTTGCGGGGAAACCAGTAAAGCGTGCAGATGACGATGACGGCTGCGTAAAACAGATAGAGCGGCGCGATGCGTCGCACGCGTCCGACGAAGAAGGTCCGCATGTCGAGTGCGCCTCTGCATGCGCGTTCCCAGAACAGCAGCCCGGTGACCATGAAGAACATCGCGACGGGAATCGTCCCGAGATTGCGCAGGAAGTCGGTGCCGGCACCCCAGACGCCGGTCGACAGCAACGCCTGGTTGCACGCGAAGTGATGGAAGACCACGGAGGTGGCCAGGAGGCCGCGGAACCCGTCGAGATTGCGATAGCGCATCGACAGCGACTTGTCGACGGCCGATCGGTAGAACGGCACGTGTCGGGCGACGAGCCACGCGATGATCGCCACGGCCGCAACGCATGCCGGGAAGTAGAGTTTGTCGGGTGTCGGGGAGAACAGGGTTTCCAGAGAGGGCGTAACAAAGTCCACTGAAGAGCGTCTCGTGTCTTGGATCGGGATTTCAGGCACGGATGGTCCGCGTCGATGCAAGGTCTTCTGCGCGCTTCGCACGGCGTTCGATCGCCGGTCTTGTGATCCGATGGTATCAAACGACGGCGATGATCGCGGCGCGTTGTGCAACACGATGTTTCAGCGCGAATCGATGCGACACCCCGTACTCGGAGCGCATGTCGCACGACGACGCTCGCGCCGCAATTCCCGTTCCTCGCCGGCCCGACATTCGCCGTTATCGATGCGATGCACTCGACTGGCCATCCGGCCGGCTTCCACATCGTCCCGCTCCGGCTTACCTTGAGCGACAGCAGTTCGGTGCGTCGGAGCAGCGGCGAATGAGGGACGAAATTCTCATCGTCGGCTGCCGCTGGTCCACGCCGACTCAGTGTTCTGTCCGGTCACGAAGGTGATAGCAATGCTTGCAATTTACCTTCGCGATGCTATCATTGATAGCAAATCTGGATGGAGGTACTCATGGCAAATCTTCTGGTGCGTAACGTGGATGACACTCTCGTTCAAAGCCTGCGCGAGCAGGCTGCGGCCAATGGCAGGAGCGCCGAGGCCGAACATCGAGCCATTCTGGCCGAAGCGCTCGGCCGGCCGAAGCGGCGGACCTTTGCGCAAGCGCTGATGAGCATGCCAGAGGTTGGCGAAGACGCGGATTTCCAACGTGTTCAGGATTCAGGCGAGGTCAGGCGTGTTTTTGATTGATACGAACGTCATCAGCGAAATCAGGAAGGGCAAGCGAACCAACCGCGGCGTGCGGGCGTTCTTCGCGCAGGCCGAAGCCGATGCGAGCCCGCTTTATCTGTCCGTCGTGACGGTGGCCGAGTTGCGGCGCGGTGTCGACCTGATTCGTCATCGCGGCGATCACAGCCAGGCGTCGGCGCTCGAGGCCTGGATCGGGATGATCCTGTCCGGCTATGCGCCGAACATCCTGCCGGTCGATATCGACATCAGCCAGATGTGGGGGCATTTGCGCGTGCCCGATCCGACGCACGAACTTGACAAGCTGATCGCGGCCACCGCGCTGATCAACGATCTGACGGTTGTCACGCGCAACGTCGACGATTTCGCTCGTACAGGCGTCCGGTTGCTGAATCCGTTCGACTAGCGTCGCGGCGGCCGCCGCCGTCGCGCGAAGCCGGCGAGGCGGCTCGCTGGCAGGCTGGCGCACGACGTCTGGCTCCCGTGGCCGGTTCGACACGGTCGCCACGTTTCACGCTCCTGGCACCGAATCCGCTGCCGCGCGTTTTCACGCCGCAATCCCTGCCTTTTACCGCCCGTCCTCGCGCTCCGACAGGCGATGTAACGCCCTCGACCGGTTGGCGTCCGTGACGGCGCCCGGAGGTCGGCACTTGTGCGTCGCATCAAAATAACTTGACGAAGCGGCCGTTACCGCGTAGTGTCCGAGACCGAAGTCGTCAAGAAGTTCGATTGCTCATCATTGGCCGCACACCGTGCGGCAGTCGTTGGTCTCTCCCTCTTTGATTCTTTCTGTGCCCGCCGAGGGCGCATGTTCAATTATTTGTATTAAGGAAGTATTTGTGGATACCGGTACCGTCAAGTGGTTCAACGAAACCAAGGGCTTTGGTTTCATTTCCCCGGACAACGGCGGCGACGATTTGTTCGCCCATTTCTCGGAAATTCGCGGCACGGGCTTCAAGACCCTGGCCGAAGGCCAGAAGGTCAGCTTCGAAGTGAAGCGCGGCCCGAAGGGTCTGCAAGCGTCGAACATCACGCCGCAGTAAGCCGCATCGGCAGCGGTCGCCATGCGGCGGCCGAGGCCGGATGGAGTATCGCGCGGGCGCCGCATGACGGCGGCCCGTGCGTTCCGATGCGCACGACCGATGCATCGCGACATTCACGATGCATCGGTCGTGACGCCTCCCTCATCGCATGCGTGACCCGCGTGCGACGCAACGCCCTCGCGAAGCGCTCGTCGCTTCGCCAGCGCATCACCGCTTCAACGCATCAACCCGAGCAGGCCGCCGCCATGCCCCGTAGCCGGCGCGGTCCCGACTTGCGCGGCGCGCTCATTGCGCCGCCGCCACTGACCGCCCGACCGCCGCAATGCGCCGGGCTCCGATCGCAAGACAGGCCCATGGCCCGTCTGAACGAACCGATCCCGGCCGCCTGCCGGCCGCCGTCCCGTTGCGGGAGCCGGCGCCGGGCAGTCGCCGCGGCCGCGGTCAATCACCTCTGGAGGAATTGGTTTGGCAAAAGAAGAACTGCTGGAACTGGACGGAATCGTCGACGAAGTGCTGCCGGACAGCAAATACCGCGTCACGCTGGAGAACGGCGTCGTGGTCGGCGCGTACGCGTCGGGCCGCATGCGCAAGAACCACATCCGCATTCTCGCGGGTGATCGCGTGACGCTGGAACTGTCGATGTACGACCTCACCAAGGGCCGCATCAACTTCCGGCACAAGGACGCGAATTCTCCGCGTCCGCCGCGAAGCGGGCAGCCGCGCCGCTAAGCGGCCACGAACGGTGCGCAACAGTGCGCACCGTTCGACACTTGTTCGGCCCCTTGGCTGGACGAGCCGGATGAACGGCGCACGATGTGCCGTTCGTCGATCGCCGGCGGCGCCGTCGCGCCGCAGCGACTTCTTTTGCCTCTCGCCTTTACCGGCGCCGCGCGTGTACGACGCTCAGGCAGCCGCGTCCCGCAGGAAATCCCCCCGTCACGCACCGCTCGAGCCGGCGAAACGCATCGTGGTCCATACCGTCGACGACTGACCGCACGCGCTGCGACGCCGTTCGCCCGCGGCTTTACGCGCGGGCCGGCGCGGTCGTACACTCGTCGGCAATGCGCGGCCCGCGCGCGGCTTTCAATCCCTTCAGTGCTTTCAACGGGCCAACGGCCGTGCCGGCCGGACATTCGTCGCGCGACGCCAGGAGGCGCCATGAGTGCAGACGCCGCCCCCGCATCCCCGTCGGTTCGGGATCGCATCCAGCACGTGTTCGTGCTGATGCTCGAGAACCGTTCCTTCGATCACCTGTTCGCGCTGTCGGGCATCGCCGACATCGTCGCCGCGTCGCCGGGCAACAGCAACGCGTACGGCGGCGCGGTCTATCCGTTCGGCGGCGGCGCGCCCGACCGGATGCCGACCGATCCGTGTCACGAATTCACCGACGTGCTCGAACAGCTCTGCGGCGCGGGCGTGCCGTTCGTGCAAGGGCACGCGTATCCGCCGGTCGCCAATTCGGGATTCGTGTCGAACTACGCGACGTCGCATTCCGAGGGCACGCCGCCGCAGCCGGCCGACGCGGGCAAGATCATGCAGGGCGTCGACGCCGCGACGCAGGCACCGTCGCTGTACGCGCTCGCGAATGCGTTCGTGCTGTGCGACGCATGGCATGCATCGATGCCGGGGCCGACCTGGCCGAACCGGTTCTTTCTGCACGGCGCGTCGTCGGCCGGGCTCGACCATTCGCCGACCAAGGAAGAAATGTGCGGCTGGGATGCACTGGACGGGTTTCCCTACCCGAAGGGTTCGATCTTCGCCGCACTCGGCGACGACAACTGGCGCATCTACCAGGACCAGACGGGCGACCCGCTCGGCCACGTGCCGCGGGTCGCGTCGCTGAAGGGCATCAGCTTCTTCGATATCGACGATCTCGCGCATTTCGAAGCCGATCTCGCGGCCGGCTACACCGCGCGCTACACGTTCATCGAGCCCGGTTATGGCGACATCGTGCACGGCACCTACCGGAACGGCAGCTCGCAGCACCCGATGGACGGGCTGGCCGGCGGCGACCAGCTCGCCGCACGCGTGTACAACGCGATCCGCAACTCGCCGGTATGGAACAGCAGCCTGTTCGTGATCGTCTACGACGAGCATGGCGGCTTCTACGATTCGGTCCGGCCGGGCGCCGCGCCGCCCCCGAACGATGGCGCGCCCGCGACGCTGAACGCGAGCGGCTTCGGCTTCGACGTGTACGGCGTGCGCGTGCCGGCGATCGTGATTTCGCCGTGGGTCGCGGCCGGGCACGTCGATCACACGCAGTATGACCACGCGTCGGTGGCCGCGACGCTCGAGCGGCTGTTCGGCCTCGCGCCGCTGACCGACCGCGATCGCCTCGCCCATGACCTGCTCGCGCTCGTCACGGCGACATGCCGGACCGATTGTCCGCAAAGGATCGGAACATGAGTACCACCCCGACCCCGGATCCGCGCGATGCGCTGCCCGTGCGCGACGGCACGAGCCTGATCGCCTATCTGCAGATCCTGAGGAAAGCGCATGCGGCGTTGGTCGGTCAGGACAAGGCTCACCGGCGGTTCAGCGAGATCGTCACGCGCGGGCAGGCGCGGCAATACATCGAGGAACTGATGCCAGCGCTGTTGCAGAAGCGTGCCGCACATCGGGCGCGCAAGCATGGCGGAAAGCATCGTTGATTCGGCGGCAGATATCGGCTGAGGCCATCGTCTGCGACTGGCGCATGCGACCCGCGGCGGCGCTCGTGCAGCCGGTCGCGCAGCGTCACGCCGATTGGCGCGCGCGTCGCACACTGATCGCTGCCCCGACAGCGCCCGCCAACTGCACCGCCGCACCGACGAACATCGCCGCGCGCAACCCCGCGGTACCGCCATGCGCGGCCGCGAACAGCGTGCCGAGCACCGCGATCCCGAGCGTCGCGCCGGTCATCCGCGCGACGTTGACGAGCGCGCTCGCGGTGCCCGAGCGCGCGGCCTCGACGGCGCCGACCGCGACGGTCATCAGCGGGCCTGTCGCGATCCCCATCCCGAGCCCCGTCATTGCGAGCCCGATCTCGGCACCAAGCAGGCTCGACGAACCGGCGGATGCACCGATCGCGGCGAGCCCGCTCGCGATCACCGCGACGCCGCCGGCCGTCGTCACCCGTGTGCCGATGCGTTCCGACAACCGCCCTGAGCACGGCGACACGGCGACGAACACGAGCGCCATCGGCAGCAATGCGAGGCCCGCGCCGGTCGAATCGAGGCGGCCGGTGCTCTGCCACGTGAGCGGCAGCAGGAACAGCACGCCATACATCCCGAACGTCATGCCGGTGGTCGCGGCGATCGCGCCGCGAAACGCGCCGATCCGGAAAATGTCGAGCGGCACCAGCGCGGATTCGCCGTGGCGGCGCTCGATCGCCACGAACGCGACGAACGACGCGACCGCGATGCAGCCGGCGATCGCGCATGCGACCGGCGCCTCGCGGAACACGATCGCCGCATACGCGAGCCCGCCGAGCGCGAGTGCGCCCGTGACTTGCGCCGCGCCGTCGAAATGCCGGCCGTGCGGATCGGACGATTCGGGCACGGCCGGGATCGCGAGCAGCATCGCGGCGACGCTCAGCGGCACGACGACGAAAAAGATGCTGCGCCAGCCGAAGTGCCGGATCAGCACACCGCCGAGTGTGGGGCCGATCGCCATCGCGACGCCGTTGCACGCGGCCCAGATGCCGAGCGCGCGGCCCCGCTCGACCGGGTCGCGCCATACGACCCGCACGATCGCGAGCGACGCCGGCAGCAGCAGCGCCGCGCCGACGCCGGCCAGCGCGCGGGCGGCGATCAGCACCGACACCGACGGCGCCAGCGCGCACAGCAGCGACGCGATCGTGAAGACGGCCGTGCCGGCCATGAAGACGCGGCGGCGACCGTACAAATCGGCGAGCAGCCCGCCGGTCAGCAGCAACACCGCGTACGTGAGGTTGTAGCTGTCGACGACCCATTGCAATGCGCCGACGCCGGCATGGAAATAGGCGCCGATCGCGCGCGTGGCGAGGTTGACGACGGCCGTATCGACCTGGGCCACGAGTACGGCGATGCACAACGTGAGCAGGGTCACGCCGCGGCGTTTGAGGGCGTGGTCGGCGAGTTCCGCGGTATGGGCCATGGCGACGTTCCTGGGCAGCGATCGTGCAACCTTAAGCGCCGCCTGCTGCCAGCGTGCTGTCAGCAGGCGAGGGCATCAGCCCACGCAAGCGTCATGCCCGCACGCGCGCATGCGCCCAGGCCGCCGCGTCTCCCCGCGCCCGCACCATTGTCGGCAGCGCATTAGCGATCATGTCTGCGCGGCTGCCTTCGAGCACGCGGCCGTTCTTCAGCGCATTCCTCGATGTTCGCGAGCGTGCCCGGGCGACGGGGCGCGACGACTCCGTTGCGACGATTTCGCCGTGCGCGACCGGTTGCACGCACGATGCCGCGTACACCATCGGTCGATACCGGATCGATTGCGTCACGCATCGCCATTGGCTTAAGATCGGCGGGAGATCATTCCACGCCTTCAGCGTCAATGAAAAAGAGCATAAGCCTGCGGGTCGCCGTCATCGCTTCGGCCGTTGCCGTGTACAGCATCTACATGCATATCCAGCAGTTGGTCAGCGGCTGCATGTGGATCAGGGGCTATCAGCGCTGCAGTTTCGAAAACAGTACGAATTTCCAGGGCTGGATGGATCTTGACCTGATGATCACCTGTTGCTGGGTCGCCGCGGCCGTGGTCGGGTGGATTTCCGTTGCGCAGGGCACGAAGAAGCCGGGTTAGCGGCGCGACGCGCGTCCTTGTCAAACGGGTACGACACAACCACTCGATCGGGCCGAATCCGTCAATCGGTGACAACGCGCATTCGCTGTTCGGCCGCGAAGGCGCACGCCATGCGTTCGAGCCGGAAATGAACGCGTGAGTCCGCGCCGGCGGACGCGATCATCGCGATCCCCGGCTGGATGAGCGGCAGCGCGCCTGCCGTGCGAAGGGAGGTTCCCGTGCAATTTCCGACAGGATCGGTGGTCGCGCTCAGCTCGGCCTCGGCGACGATGTCCTCGATGGGCATGCTGTTTCTCGGCTACTGGGGATTGCACGAAGCGCTGCCCTGGCGAGTCGGCGACTGCGTCGTGATCGTGCCCGCGCTGGCGGGTTTCGCGTGCCTCGTCAGCGTGCCGTTTCTCGCGACCTCGCCAATGAAAACACCCGACGACGAGTCGCGAATGTTCGTCGCGCGGCGCGCGTTTCTGTGCGGTGCCGGCGCGGTGTGGTGCGCGATCGTCGCGTCGTTGTTCGTGTGAGAACGGGCGACGGGACGGTTTCCGGAACAGCGCGGCGAACGCATCCCGAAACGTCTTACGTGAGGCAGGCGCCCGCGGTTTTCACGCTGCCATTGCTGCTTTGCTTTCCCCGATCGCGTGCACTAGATTCGAAGCGTTCGTCCGTTTCAGCGCGAGGTGGAGCCATGACGCCGTGGGAAATTCAGGGTACCGAAATGATCAGTTGCAATTGCTCATACGGTTGCCCTTGCCAGTTCAATGCGTTGCCGACCAACGGCAACTGCGAAGCGATGGGGGCGATTTCGATCGACAGCGGCCACTACGGCGACGTGGTGCTCGACGGCGTCAGGATCGCGGTGGTGTTCCAGTGGCCGGGCGCCGTTCACGAAGGCATGGGCAAGTGCCAGCCGATCGTCGACGAGCGCGCCAGTCCGCCGCAACGCGACGCCGTGCTGAAGATCATGACCGGTCAGGATACCGATCCATTCGCGACGATGTTCTCGGTGTATGCGTCGACGCTCGAGCACGCGTTCGATCCGATTTTCACGAAGATCGATTTCGACGTCGATGTCGATGCGCGGCGCGGCCGGATTCACGTGGACGGGGTGTTCGACGTCATCGGCGAGCCGATCCACAATCCGGTGACGGGTGCCGAGCATCGCGCGCGGATCGACCTGCCGCACGGTTTCGAATACGAGCTGGCCGAGATCGGTTCAGGCACGGGGCGTTCGCAGGGCAACATTGCGCTGAATCTCGACGGAACGTATGCGCAATTCGCGCGGCTGCATCTGAACAACCACGGGCTGATCCGGCATCGCGCCGCGGCATGACGCCGTTCGACACCTGGCTCGCGCGCGAGCGCGCCGTCATGCTGACCGGCATGGCCGCGCTCGTCGGCCTGTGCTGGTTCTACCTGTGGACCGGCGCGGGAACCGGCATGTCGGCGTGGGAGATGACGGCCGTCGCGTTGTTTCCGCATCGGCTGGCGGACGGCATGGGCAGCATGGATCCGTCTCTGCCGACCGTGATCGCGATGTGGTGGGTGATGATGATCGCGATGATGACGCCCGGCGCGGCGCCGCTCGTGATGCTGTACCGGCGCGTGCTGCGGCAGCACGGCCTCGGGGCGGCGGGATCGGCGTTCACGTCGGCGGCGCTGCTGGCCGGCTATCTGACGACATGGCTCGCGTTCTCGATCGGCGCGGCGTTGCTTCAGGCGCTGCTGCAGCCGGCCGGGATGATCTCCGCGATGATGTTGTGGTCGAAGAGCGCACTCCTTTCCGCCATCGTGCTGGCGATGGCCGGGCTCTATCAATTCTCGCCGCTGAAACGCGCGTGTCTGTGGCAATGCCGCGCGCCGGCGGCGTTTCTCGTCGCGCACTGGCGTCCTGGCGTTGCCGGCAGCTTCCTGCTGGGCGTGCGGCACGGCATGGTTTGCGTGGGCTGCTGCTGGTTGTTGATGGCGCTGCTGTTCGTCGGCGGCGTGATGAATGTCGTGTGGATCGTCGCGTTGTCGCTGTTCGTGTTCGTGGAAAAGGTCCTGCCCGGCGGCGATCGTGTCGGCCGCGTGCTGGGTGTCGTGCTGATTGCCTGGGCCGGCGTGACGTTGATCGTGTGATGTGTGGCATCGACTGGCAGCAGAAATGCGCCGGGCCCGGGGGGAGACGCTCGATGAAAACCTGCTTTCACGCTGTCGCCATGTCGTGCGCGATGGCGGTCGTTGCCACGCCGGTGATTGCGGGTGGCGACATGCCGGGCATGAAGTCGGGCGATACGAACGTGCCGGCGCCGGATGCGAAGCTGACCGATGCCGAGGTCAAGGAAATCGATGCCGGGCGCGGACTCGTGACGCTGAAGCACGGCGCCCTCGACAACATCGGGATGCCGCCGATGACGATGGCGTTCAAGGCCGGCGACGCGGCGATGATCTCGTCGCTGCATGTGGGCGACAAGGTTCGGGTTCGGGTGGAAAACGTCAACGGCACCCTGACGATCATGAAGCTGGTGAAGCGGCCGTGACGAGGATGTGGCGCGGGCGCGGGTAGACGCCGTCGGCTTTCCGGGTTCGTGCTACGTAACGCAGGGCCGGTGTTACGTCAGTGCTATCGACATGTCGGGACGGGCCGAACCGTGAGGCACCATCCGCATGCGATGCGCTGTGCCGAGCAGTGCGGTCTGGATGGTCATTGCAAGGCGTTTGTGAAACTGTTAAGGAAACCAAAGGAGATGGCATGGTAGATGCTTGATGAAATGTTCGCGCTGATCAGCGGACTGGGGCTTCCATGCAAAATCATTTCATCAAGACGAACGTTACGCTCGCCGCTATTGCCGTGGCGTGTACGCTCGCGGCGTGCGGCGGAAGTGACATTACGGCGCCGACGCTTGCTGGTAACAACATTGGGACGAGCACGAGCGGGACGAGTGGGACTAGCGGTAGTAGCAGCGGCACGAGCAGCAGCGGCACGAGCAGCAGTGGCACAAGCAGCAGCGGCACGAGCAGCAGCGGCACGAGCAGCAGCGGCACGAGCAGCAGTGGCACAAGCAGCAGTGGCACGAGCAGCAGCGGCACGAGCAGCAGCGGCACAAGCAGCAGCGGCACAAGCAGCAGCGGCACAAGCAGCAGCGGCACGAGCAGTGGCAACACCAGCGGCTGGGGCACGAGCGGCGCGCCGGGTACGAACGGCATCGTCACCTCCATCGGCGGGATCGTGATGGACGCGGGCGCCACGCTCGGCAGCGCGAGCGTGCCCGGCATCAGCAAGGGCGTCACCGTCGGGCCGGCCGATACGGTGATCGGCGTCGGCACGATCATCCGCGATACGTCGGACGCCGTGAGCGGCGGTCTCGGCCAGATCGGTATCGTTCCGAACCCGGTCGGCACGACGGTCGGCGGCCTCGGTACGGTCGTAGCCACGACCGGTAACCCGGTCGGCGGCATCAGCGAAACCGTCAAGGCGCTCGGGTCTGGCCCGCTGTCGCCGCTGGCGCCGATCACGACGCCGGTCGGCGGGCTGCTCGACACGGTGGCGAGCGGTCTGCGCACGGGCGGCGCGACGCTCGACGCATCGCTGTCGTCGGCCCCGGTCCAGCAGGCGACGCAGGCGATCAGCACCGCGATCACGCCGCTCGTGACGACGGCGGGCCACCTCACGCAGCAGGTCGGCACCGCAACCGGCCTCGGGCAGCCGGTCGCGGGCCTGCTCGGACAGGTCGGCGGGGCGATCACGTCGGCCGGATGGAAGGTGACCGCCGCGTCGCCGCAGCCGATCGTCGGTGGCGTCGGCGATCTCGTCCGTGCGGTCGGCAACACGGTAACCAATGTGGGCGGCCTCGTGAACCCAACCGGTGCGAACGGCGCCGTGCCGATCTCCGGGTTGGTGACGAGCGTGGTCGGCGGCATCCCGGCCACTGTGCACGACGGCGCCGCGACCGGTACGGGAGGCAGCTCGCCGCTGGGCGGCCTCGCCAATCCGCTCGCGCCGGTGACGTCGCTGGTGGGCGGCCTGCTCGGCGGCGCGGTCGGCAAATAGCCGGCGCGTACCGATCGTCACGCGGGAACCGGGCCGCATGACCGGCGATGGCCGGTCGTCGCCGGTCCCGGCCGAGACCGGCCGACGATCGTGAAACCGCGGCTCGCTACCTGCGCGTGTCGCCGGACTTCGACGCCGGCCGCGCCAACCCACGCGCCGGCAGCGGCGTCGACATCACGATCGATGTGCGCGTTTCGCCGTACAGGTTGATGCGTTCGATCAGGTGTTCGAGATGGACCATGCTGACGGCGACGAACCGCATCACATACGAATCCGCGCCCGTCACGTGATGGCATTCGACGACTTCGGGAATCGTCTCCAGCAGCTTGAGGAACTTCGCTTTCGCCGGTTGGGGCACCGTGATGCCGATCAGCGCGCTCACCGGATAGCCGGCCGCGGAAGGATTGATCCGGGCGGTGTAGCCTTCGACCACACCGGCTGCTTCGAGACGCTTCACGCGCTCCGTCACCGCCGGCACCGAAAGGTGAACCTGGCGCGCGAGCTCCGTATAGCTGATGCGCCCGTTGTCCTGCAGCAGCGCCAGTACCTTCCAGTCCAGATCGTCCATCGCAGTGGAATTTTTAAGGTAGAGCCGCCATTTTTCCTTAAAAACCGCATTCAGCGGGGGCCGGACTTTCCCTACGATGCCTATTCGATCCACTGGAGGTTGCAAGGGGCAGGCGATGCTGTTCATCAAATCCGTCGTGATGGGGCTGTCGATCGCGGTGCCGGTCGGCCCGATCGGCATGCTGTGCATTCAGCGCAGCCTGAGCCGCGGCTTCCGGGCGGGATTCGCGACGGGCATCGGCGCGGCGTGCGCCGATGCGATTTACGGCCTGCTCGGGGCGCTGGGCGTCGCGGGCATCGTCACCGCGTTCCCGATGCTGACCGTCGGCCTGAAGATCGGCGGCGGCGCGTTTCTCGTGTGGCTCGCGTGGGCCATCGCGCGCAAGGCGCCGGCCGCACCGGCGGGGCAGCGCGAATTGCCGCGTTCGACCGTCCTGCGCGATTTCCTGACGACGTTCGGTCTCACGCTGTCGAACCCGATGACGATCGTGTCGTTCGTCGGAATCTTCGCGGCGCTCGGCCCGCTGCCGGGTGCGCGGGAAGGCGCGATGTGGGCGACCGTCGCGTGGATGGTCGCCGGCGTGTTCGTCGGTTCGGCCACGTGGTGGCTGTGCCTGAGCAGCGCGACCGCCGCGCTGCGCGCGAAGCTGTCGTTCGCGTTCATGCACGGGCTGTCGCGCGTGTCGGCGGCCGTCGTCGCGGTATTCGGCGCGATCCAGCTGGTCGCGGGCGTGCGCGGGTTGATCTAGGCGCGCGGGGCCGTGTCGAGCGCAGCGGTGATTTCGTCCGGCCAGAAGCCGAACGCGTCGATGCCGCAGCATCCGGCGAGACAGTGGATCTCCAGCGCGTCGATCAACGGCATGACGGCCGCCAGATGCGGATCGACGTCGACCGCATGCCCGTGGCCGCCCGCGAGATCGCCGCATTCGATCCAGCGATCCGGGCCGATGCCGATGTCGTCCTTGCGGGCTTTCCCGTTCATCGCCGGCTCAATTCGATCCATGCGAACGCAAATGCGCATGCACGAAGCGCGCGATTTCCTGGCTCAGCTCGATATCCTCCGGCGCGCCCATGAACCCGCCATGCGGCATCCCCTCGAACACGTGCAGCTCGGTCGGCACCTGTGCGCGCCGCAATGCGCGATGCAGGCGAACGGCGTTCGACAGAAACAGATCGCGGGTGCCGCTCTGGATGAAGGTCGGCGGGAAGCCGGCGGCGAAATCGCCGAACAGCGGCGACAGGTACGGATGCGCGAGATCGGCACCGTTCGCGTAGAGCAGGTTGTTCGCCATCAATGGCCCCGGCAACACGACATCGACCAGCCGGTTGGTCTCGAAACTGTCGCCGGATTCGGTCAGGTCGGCTTCCGGCGACAACAGCACGAGCGCGGCCGGCAGCGGCAGGCCCTCGTCGCGGGCGCGCAGCACCATCGCGGCTGCGAGATTGCCGCCGGCCGAACGGCCGCCGATGACGACGTTTTCCGGTGCGTGACGCTCCAGCACGTAGGCATAGGCCGCGATGCAGTCGTCGAGCGCGGCCGGATACGGGTGTTGCGGCGGCATCCGGTAGTCGACGCCGTAGCAGCGAATGCCGAGCCGGTCGGCCTGCATCTGCGCGCTGGCGCGGCACGCGGCGCCGCCGCCGGCGACCAGCGCGCCGCCGTGCAGGTCGATGGTCGCGTAGGCGCCGGAAGCCGCCGCTTCGGGTGTCGCGACATGCACGTCCGCATCGCCGACGCGAATCGTCTCGACGCTCGAACGCAAATAGCCGGCGAGTTGCTCGACCGCAGCCGCGTAATGGGCGTCGGCGCTGGCCTTCACGCGCATCCACGCATCGATATCGTCGGGCGCCGGCATCACGTGCAACGCATTCAGCGGCACGCCGTCATCGCCGGTCAGGCGTCGCAGCGCCGCTCGCGCTTCGTCGCTGATCGAGGTCGGGAAGGGAACGACACGGCTCGGCAGCACGACGCCGTCTGGTTTGTCTTTCATGGCTTGGGTTCCGTTCGGTGTGTCATGCAGCCGAAGGCCAGTGGCGCAACATCACGTCGAGCGCATCGAGGCTGCGCGACCACGACGCGTCGGCGTCCGGCGCGCTGTGCGAGAAGCCGCCGGCGCTTTCGAGCGTCACGTAGCCCATGAAGAAGCCGCCGAGCAGGCGGATCGCATGCGCCAGTTCGGTATCCGGCAGGCCGTAGCCGCGCAGCACCGCCGACGTCATCCTGACGAGCTGCCCGCCCGCGCTCGCGGCCGCGCGCTCGGGGCTCACCGGATGGCGCGCGGCCGCGAAGCGGCCCGGATGCGCACGCGCGTAGTCGCGATAGACGTTCGCGAGCGCGGCCAGCGCGTCCTTGCCGGTGCGGCCGGCCAGCGCGTCGGTGGCGCGATCGGCCAGCTCCTGCAGCGCGAACAGCGCGATCCGGCTCTTGAGATCGTCGAAGCTCGGGATATGGGAATACAGGCTCGCCAGCTTGACGTCGAAATGTCGCGCGAGCGCCGCGCCGGTGAGCTGCTCGAAGCCGATTTCATCGGCGAGCTGCGCGCCGGCTTCGACGAGCTTGTCCACGGTAATGCCGGCACGCGCCATGACGAATTCTATGCGGGTTAGTCAAGAAACTAATTCTATTAGTTTTTGCCGCGATGTCAATTTCCCGCGCGTGCCGGTGTGGCGCATTGCGCCGATGCGCCGGGCCGTCAGAACGTATAGCTGACCTTGCCGAACGCGGTGCGCCCGAGCGTGTTGTAGCCGTACGCGGTCATGTACTGCCGGTCGAACAGGTTCGACAGCGACGCCGACACCGTCAGGTGCGAATTGATCCGGTACGACGCGCGCAGGCTCACCGTCAGGTACGACGCCAGATACTGCCGGTTGGCCGGATCGTCGAACGTCGAGCCGCCGTACAGCAGCGACGCGCCCGTGCTCAGCGCGTGCAGCTTCAGTTCGTCCCACGTGTGGTCGACGTTCAGGCTGACCGTCTGGCGCGGCCGGCGGTTGAGCCAGGTCTGGTTGGTCTCGTCCTGCGGATTCAGGATGCCGACGGCAACGCTCACCGGTGTCGAGCGGCCGATCGTCCCCTTGTACGACAGGTCGATGCCGCGAATGTGCGAACGGCCGATGTTCATCGGCGAGAATGTCGCGGGGTTGTACGCGATCAGGTTGTTGACGCGCGTGTCGTAGATCGCCGCGGTGAACGTGCCGTACGCCGTGTTCGCGTCGAGCGCGGCCTCGATCGACGTGCTGCGTTCCGGGCTGAGGGCCGGGTTGCCGTAGCCGGGGTAGTACAGGTCGTTGAACGTCGGCAGATGGAACGCATTGCCATACGACACGCGGGCCGTGTAGACCGGCGTGATCGCCCACGACAGCGCGGCGTTGCCGGTGTTCACCGCTTGCCCGGCGACGACCTCGTGACGGCCGGCGACGAACATCGTCACGCTGCCGAGCGTCGCCGACTGATGCAGCGAGAACGCGGAATCGTTGCGCGTCGGCACGCCGCCGGGAACGTCGACCGGCAGGAACGCCTGTTCGCGCGTGAAGTCGTAGGCGAGCTTCGATTCGCCCGACAGCGGCAGGCCGAACAGGTGAAAGCCGTGCTCCTGATGGGTCAGCGACGTCGATGTGCTGATCCGCTGCGAATTGATCTGATCCGTCGCGAGGGCCGGGTTGTCCGCGTGGATGAACTGGCGGTCGTTCGCATAGCCGAACGACTGATCGAACTGCGTATCGGGCGTGATGTCGAGATGGAACGCAACGCCGGTCGTCAGTTGGTGATCGAGCTCGCGATTGGCGTAGCCGCTGTTGTCGTAGGACAGATCGGAGCGATGGTACAGCGCGAACGTCGAGATCGACCAGTTGTGGCGCGCATAGCCGAGCCGCGCATCGAGATCCTGCGCGTGATACGGATTGCGGCCGTCTTCGTGGCCGTAGAAGAACGGCCGCGTCGCATCGATGCCGGCCGTGTTGTAGTCGTGCAGCCCGAGCGAATAGGTGAGCCCGCCGAGCGCGGCCAGCGGCCCCGTCGACGGCACCGTGCCCGACGTGCGGAACTGCGTGTCGAACGTCTTGTTCGAGCCGCCGCCGAACGACACGGTGGTCCGGTTCGGCTGGTTGGCGGCGCGGCGCGTGAACAACTGCACGACGCCGCCCATCGCGTTGTTGCCGAACGACGCGGCGGCCGGGCCGGAGATCACATCGACGCGCTCGAACGCTTCGGTCGGCAGGTCGGCCCACGGCGCGATGCCGGTGGTCGGCGAGCCGATCCGGATGCCGTCGATGAACACGGCGACCTGGCTCGCCGACGAGCCGCGGATGCTGACCGACGCGGACGAGCCGGGCCCGCCGTTCTGCGCGACGGTCACGCCCGGCAGCGTCGCGAGCGCCTGCGTGATGCTCGGGTCGGTCGGCGACAGCCGGTCGAGATCCTCACGTGTGAGCACCTGCGTCGACGCGTAGCGCCGGTCGAACGATTCGGGCAAATGCCGCGTGTCGGTCACGCTGATCGTCGGGAGGTCCGCGCCTGGCGCGGGCACGGTGGGCTGCGCAAGCGCCGTGTCGCCAGCCGCATGGGCGAGCGGGGACAACAGCGCGGTGGCGGCGGACGTGGCAAGCAGGTGGCGAATGTGCATGAGGCGGCGGGACAAAGCGTGTGGCGGGTACGGCGATCGTGAGCGCAGGGCGAGCAGGGGGCGCATGCCAACGGCGTGTCGGTGCGACGCTTCCGGCCGGGAAGCGGGTTCGGGAACGATGGACATCTGACGGATCCTGAGGTCGGGTCGTCCATGCAACGGGCGACCGCCAACGGCGGTGCTTGCACATCGGGACACCCCGCCCGGTGCGGCTGCTGGACCTCGGGTCGATGGCAGGTCTCCTGGCTCGCGGGTCGCCATCCGTGCAGGCCTTCCCGGTTTCCCAGTGGCACGCGGTGGCACGGATTCGCCGCTCACAGTTGCGGGGGCAGCCGCAGATTCGAGGCATTGCCTCGCCTGCGTTCCCTTTTGATCCCGTCTCCGGGAACCATCAGCGCGCAAGGGTAATGGCGTGCGCTCGGGCGCGTCAATCGTCCGGCTGCGCGCGGATGCGAAAAAACGTCATTGTCCGGCGTCGGCTTTCCAAATCCTTTCGTTCGATGCGCGCCGACAGTGTTTCAGGTCTGAAGAAACGGCCGGGTTCGAATGCATGCCGCCGCGCCGGAACCGGTTACCGTCGTTCCGGATGCCGACGGCCGGCGCGTGTCGTTACATGTGCGTGCCGCCGTGCGTGCGGCCGCCCGGGTCGTCTCCTCGATCGGGCGGCGTATTGTTCTGATCGATCTTCGCGAGCACGAAGCCGGCGGGCGGCAACATGGCGGGCGAACGGTGCATCGCTTGCCCGACTGCAGGGTGAGGCGAGGCGGCGGGAAAACCGGATGACGTCACGCCCGGTTGAGCGAACGCCGACAGGGAAGCGGCCGCCAAGGCGGCGGCGACGATCGCGTGCGTATTCATGGCGACTCCTATACGACTGACTTCGGGGACGACGCAATCAGTCTAGGGCGCGAAACTTAACGCGACGTGAAGGGTGGGCGGCGCGCGCATGACAGGATCTTCATGCGCGCCGTGACGGTCAGGCCGGTGCCGACACCAGTGCGCAGAAGTTCTCGAGATCGACGTTGCCGCCGCTGATCACCACGCCGACGCGCTTGCCCTGAAGCGCATCCTTCATCCGCCGCGCGGCGGCGAACGACAGGCAGCCGGTCGGCTCGACGACGATCTTCATGCGCGTGGCGAAGAAGCGCATGCAGTCGACGAGTTCCGCGTCCGTCGCGGTCAGGATGTCGTCGACGTCGCGGCGCAGGATCGGGAACGTCAGGTTGCCGAGATGCTGCGTCTGCGCGCCGTCGGCGATCGTACGCGGCGTGTCGATGTGCACGATCGTGCCGGACCGGAACGATTGCTGGGCGTCGTTGCCGGCTTCGGGCTCGACGCCGTACAGCTTCGCATGCGGCGACAGCGCACGCGTGGCGAGCGCGGTGCCCGACAGCAGCCCGCCGCCGCCGAGCGGCGTGAACACCGCGTCGAGCGGGCCGACTTCGTCGAACAGTTCCTTGGCCGCGGTGCCCTGGCCGGCGATCACGTCCGGGTGATCGTAGGGCGGAACCAGCGTGAGCCCGTGCTTTTCCGCGAGCTCGCGCCCGATCTGCTCGCGATCCTCGGTGTAGCGGTCGTAGGTCACGACGTTGCCGCCGTAGCCGCGCGTCGCGGCCATTTTCGCGGCCGGCGCGTCCTGCGGCATCACGATCGTCGCGGGAATGCCGAGGATGCGCGCCGACAGCGCGATCGCCTGCGCATGGTTGCCCGACGAGAACGCGACGACGCCGTGGCGCCGCTGTTCCGCGTTGAAGCGCGACAGCGCATTGAACGCGCCGCGGAACTTGAAGGCGCCCATGCGCTGCAGGTTCTCGCACTTGAAGAACACTTGCGCGCCGAGCGCGTCGTCGATCGTCCGCGACGTCATCACCGGCGTGCGGTGCGCGTGGCCTTCGAGCCGGGCCGCGGCGGCGGCGACGTCGTCGTATGTGGGGAGAGTCGGAGAATTCATGGTCGCTCGAGGGTCGAAAAGATCAGTCAACGGGAAACTCAAAACGGGAACGCCGGGCGCGGCGCGTCACTTCGCATCGTTGTAGACGGTGGCGCGCGAGACGCCGAGATGCTGCGACACGATCTCCATCGCACGGCGCACCTCGAGGAAGCCGTCGGCCTTCAGCGTCTGCATCAGCTCGCGGCGCTGGTCGGTCTTCAGCTCGCGCGGCGTCGTCGCGAGGCGCGTCGCGAATGCGTCGATGCGCTGCCGGATCGCGTCGGCGCTGGCCGGGTCGAGCGTTTCGACGACGGCTTCGCCGTCCGTGCGGCAGAACTGGTTGAGCATGCCCTGGAAGCCGCGGAACAGCGTGACGTCGGCATTCAGGCACAGCGCGGCCACGTAGCGCCCGGTCGAATCCTTGATGCCGATCGACGTGCTTTTCGCGGTGCGGCCGTCGGCGAAGCGGTTCGGGTAATTCGCGAGCACCTGCGGGAACTCGTCGTCGGCGATGCGGGCGAGGCCGAGTTCGGTCGCGGGATCGCCGACCGCGCGTCCGGACAGGTTGTTGTGGATCGCGAGGATCGCGTGCTCCGGCGTGCGCAGGTCGTGCACGACGACCTCGGTGAACGGCGCGAACATCTCGCCGAGCCCTTCGGCGATGCGCTGCACCTGCTCGATCAGCGATGCCTGCTCCGACGGCAGCGGTTTGCGGTTCGTGCTCATGCGTGGTCCTGGGGGGCGGGCGTGTGCGTCGTTTCCGGTCGCGTGATGTCGGCCAGCAGCGGGCGCGCGATCCGGACGTAGTCGGCCGTGTCGAGCACGACCGAGCGGTCGAGGCGCCCCGCGTTGAACGCGATCTCGGCGTTGCGCTCGACCAGCGCCGGATCGACGACGAGCGTCACGTTCGAATCGAACACGAATGGCGGCACGGCGCCCATTACGCAGCGCGTGACGGCGGCCGCGACGTCGGGCGATGCGAGCGTCGCCTTGCGCCGGCCCACCGCATCGGCGACCTTGCGGAAGTCGATCTTCAGATGGCCGGGAATCACCGCGAGCGCGGCGGCGTCGCCGCCGTCCTTGAACGTGCAGAGCATCGCCTTCGCGCCCTGTTCGGGGCGTGTGCCGCGCAGCGCGGCGATCGCGTCGGACTTGCCTTCCGCCGGATGCTCGAGCACGCGGAAACGCGCGCCGGCTGAATTCAGCAGTTCGCAAAGGGTGTCGAAGACGGGAGAGTCGTTCATGTCGCTCCGGAAAGCTGGCCGATGCGCTGACGCGCGCGGATCAAATAATCGTCCAAGTATAGACGTTTTGTCATGACTGTGATGAAGCGCGACGGCCCGCGTTGCCCCGGCCGGATCAAAGCCTGCGCGTCCTTCAGTAGCCGAAAGGGCATTTCATATTGCGGAATTAGTGCCAACTTCCTGCCGCCGCGTTTTACCGCCGCTTGAAACCGTGTTTTGCATCGCAAAAACGACCGGCTATCTCATTGAAAAACAACAGAAATTTATATCTTATGTCTTATATAAGACTTGATCGAATTCGCGCCGGACAGGATTACCATTGAGTCCATGCAGTTCGCTTCGTCACACGCGGCGGGCACGCTGAATCCTTTACTCAAATGCGCTTCGTTCCCAGGAGATAGACATGTCCCAATATCAAGACGACATCAAGGCAGTGGCTGGATTGAAGGAAAACCACGGCAGCGCGTGGAATGCCATCAGCCCCGAATATGCCGCCCGCATGCGTGCCCAGAACAAGTTCAAGACCGGCCTGGACATCGCGAAGTACACCGCGAAGATCATGCGCGCCGACATGGCCGCCTACGATGCCGATCCGTCCAAGTACACGCAGTCGCTGGGCTGCTGGCACGGCTTCATCGGCCAGCAGAAGATGATCTCCATCAAGAAGCACTTCAACAGCACCGAACGCCGCTACCTGTACCTGTCGGGCTGGATGGTCGCCGCGCTGCGCTCGGAGTTCGGCCCGCTGCCGGACCAATCGATGCACGAAAAGACCTCGGTCAGCGCGCTGATCCGCGAGCTGTACACGTTCCTGCGCCAGGCCGACGCCCGTGAGCTGGGCGGCCTGTTCCGCGAGCTGGATGCCGCGAAGGACGCGACCGCCAAGGCCGCGATCCAGCAAAAGATCGACAACCACGTCACGCACGTCGTGCCGATCATCGCCGACATCGACGCCGGCTTCGGCAACGCGGAAGCGACCTACCTGCTGGCCAAGCAGTTCATCGAAGCGGGCGCGTGCTGCATCCAGATCGAAAACCAGGTGTCGGACGAGAAGCAGTGCGGCCACCAGGACGGCAAGGTCACGGTGCCGCACGAGGACTTCCTCGCGAAGATCCGCGCGATCCGCTATGCGTTCCTGGAACTGGGCGTGGACGACGGCATCATCGTCGCGCGTACCGATTCGCTGGGCGCCGGCCTGACCAAGCAGATCGCCGTGACCAGCACGCCGGGCGACCTGGGCGACCAGTACAACGCGTTCCTCGATTGCGAGGAACTGTCGGCCGACCAGCTGGGCAACGGTGACGTCGTCATCAAGCGCGACGGCAAGCTGCTGCGTCCGAAGCGCCTGCCGAGCAACCTGTTCCAGTTCCGCGCCGGCACGGGCGAAGCGCGTTGCGTGCTCGACTGCATCACGTCGCTGCAGAACGGCGCCGACCTGCTGTGGATCGAAACCGAAAAACCGCATATCGCGCAGATCGGCGGCATGGTCAACGAGATCCGCAAGGTGATCCCGAACGCGAAGCTGGTGTACAACAACAGCCCGTCGTTCAACTGGACGCTGAACTTCCGTCAACAGGCCTACGACGCGATGAAGGCTGCAGGCAAGGACGTGTCGGCTTACGACCGTGCGCAACTGATGAGCGTCGAATACGACGAAACCGAACTGGCCAAGCTGGCCGACGAGAAGATCCGTACGTTCCAGGCCGATGCATCGCGTGAAGCAGGCATCTTCCACCACCTGATCACGCTGCCGACGTACCACACGGCTGCGCTGTCGACCGACAACCTGGCCAAGGAATACTTCGGCGACCAGGGCATGCTCGGCTACGTGGCGGGCGTGCAGCGCAAGGAAATCCGTCAGGGCATCGCCTGCGTGAAGCACCAGAACATGTCCGGTTCGGACATCGGTGACGATCACAAGGAATACTTCAGCGGCGAAGCGGCGCTGAAGGCAGCGGGCAAGGACAACACGATGAACCAGTTCTGATCGTCGTCCGACTCGAAGCACGACGCCAGCCCCTTGGGGCTGGCGTTTTTTTGTCGGCCTTGGCTGGGGCGTTACCGGCGCATGGCCTTCACGACGTACTGGCTCGTCGGCATCCCATCGATCTCGTCGAAATCGATGAAGCGCCCGCAACTGTCCATCCATCATCCCGACACACATCGGGCCGGGATTTTGCGTGTCGCCAACCGCGTGGAAGAAATGCAGGCGGGTCGCTCATTGCGGCGACCGGAAGTACTCCTCGACGATTCGCGTCGTAGCCGGACGCGTATTACCCCGGATTGCCGCGCGCACCGTTATGAGCAGTGGCTGCATCGGGCATTCGATCGGGATGTTTGTGTACGCAACCTAATTCAGGGTTTGCCTGAGTAGCGAAAACGCGAATGGGCGCCGCGCGTGCTCGTATCGTCGGCACGGACGCGTCGCAGGTTGAAATTGCCGCTCGCGCGAAACCCTTGCCGGGCGGCTGTTGCGGCCGTTTTGTCCCCCCAGCCGCCTGCGACGACGCCGTAAAAAACACCCGCCTGCAACGCGCGTGCCGGTGCGCCGTCACAGTTGTTTCTTGTTGCAACGCAACGCCGGCCCAATAACGGCGATGGTATGCTGGCCGGCATGGAGTTGTATGGCAGGTTGCTTGCATGGCGAAACTCGCGTTCGCACCCTCTAACGAGACTTCACCTTCTCTCGCACGCATCGCGGCATCGACGCGCGCTCCGCTCGCGCGTCCCGTCCTGCGTGCCGCATCGTCCTGCGCTCCGCACGCATTCCCCATCTCGCGGGCTCGCCCCGCATCCCCATCCCCGTCCAATAATCTGGAGACATCCCCATGTCGCAAAATACTTTGGCCGAAGCGACACACGGCTCGCTGATCGCTCCGCCGGCTTTCGTCAAACATCGCAAGCTGATCGACTGGGTATCGCGCATCGCGGCGCTCACGGAGCCCGAGCGCGTCGTGTGGTGTGACGGTTCGCAGGAAGAATACGATGCGCTGTGCCAGGCGATGGTCGACCAGGGCACGCTCACGCGCCTGAACCCGGCGAAGCGCCCGAATTCGTATCTCGCGCAATCCGATCCGTCGGACGTCGCGCGCGTCGAGGATCGCACGTTCATCTGCGCGGCGTCGCGCGACGACGTCGGCCCGACCAACAACTGGATCGATCCGGCCGAAATGCGCGAGACGCTCAACGGACTGTTCCGCGGTTCGATGCGCGGCCGCACGCTGTACGTCGTGCCGTTCTCGATGGGACCGCTCGGCTCGCCGATCGCGCACGTCGGCGTCGAGTTGTCCGACAGCCCGTACGTCGCCGTGAACATGCGGATCATGACGCGCATGGGGCGCGACGTGTACGACGTGCTCGGCGAGGACGGCGATTTCGTGCCGTGCGTGCACAGCGTCGGCCATCCGCTCGAGGCCGGCCAGCAGGACGTGCCGTGGCCGTGCAATCCGGTCAAGTACATCGTGCACTTCCCGGAAACGCGCGAAATCTGGAGCTTCGGCTCGGGCTACGGTGGCAACGCGCTACTCGGCAAGAAATGCTTCGCACTGCGCATCGCGTCGACGATGGGCCGCGATCAGGGCTGGCTCGCGGAACACATGCTGATTCTCGGCGTGACGTCGCCGGCCGGCAAGAAGTATCACGTCGCGGCCGCGTTCCCGTCCGCGTGCGGCAAGACCAACTTCGCGATGCTGATCCCGCCGCAGGGCTTCGACGGCTGGAAAGTCACGACGATCGGCGACGACATCGCGTGGTTGAAGCCCGGCCGCGACGGCCGCCTGTATGCGATCAATCCGGAAGCCGGTTTCTTCGGCGTGGCGCCGGGCACGGGCGTGAAGACCAACCCGAACGCGATCGCCACGCTGAAGGAAAACGTGATCTTCACGAACGTCGCGCTGACGGAAGACGGCGACGTGTGGTGGGAAGGGCTGACCGACACGCCGCCCGCGAAGCTGACCGACTGGCAGGGCAATCCGTGGACGCCGGAGATCGGAAAGGAAACCGGACGCAAGGCCGCGCATCCGAACTCGCGCTTCACCGCGCCGGCCGCGCAGTGCCCGTCGATCGACGACGACTGGGAAAACCCGGCCGGCGTGCCGATCGACGCGTTCATCTTCGGCGGCCGCCGCTCGACGACGGTGCCGCTCGTGACCGAGGCGCGCGACTGGGTCGAAGGCGTGTACATGGCCGCGACGATGGGCTCCGAGACGACCGCGGCAGCTGTCGGCAAGCAGGGCGTCGTGCGCCGCGATCCGTTCGCGATGCTGCCGTTCTGCGGCTACAACGTCAGCGATTATTTCGCGCACTGGCTCAAGCTCGGCAAGCAGCTCGAAGCCGCCGGCGCGAAGCCGCCGAAGATCTATTGCGTGAACTGGTTCCGCAAGGATGAGAACGGCAAGTTCGTGTGGCCGGGCTTCGGCGAGAACATGCGTGTGCTGAAGTGGATGCTCGATCGTCTCGAAGGCACCGGCGGTGGCGGCGAGCATGCGTTCGGCGTGTCGCCTGCGTATGAAGACCTGCACTGGGACGGCCTGGATTTCACACGCGATCAGTTCGATGCGGTGACGTCGATGAACGCGGACGAATGGCGTGAGGAGCTGAAGCTGCATGCGGCGCTGTTCGATACGTTGAAGCTGCGCTTGCCGGCTGAAATGACCGACACGATGAACAGGATCGAGCAGCGTATCGGCGGCTGACGCGCGGAATCGACGTCACGAGTCGAACGAGGTATGAAGGTCCCGTCGCCGGCAAGCCTCTGCGGCGGCGGGACGTTGTCGTTTCGACATCGATGTCGCAAGGATCGGCGTCGCGGCGGCCGGCGAAACGTCCGAGGAAGTCGAATGCGGTACGCAGATGCGGGCCGTCCGTCGCGCACGTCGTGCGCGGCACATTGCGCGGCGCCGCCTAGCCTCGCCGGGCCGGAAACGAACGACGCCCCGGGCCATCCATCGGGTGGCCCGGGGCATCGTCGTTTACGGTGATCAACCCGGCGATCAGCCGAGATCGAGCGCGTTCGTCAAATCGCCCGGCGGTGTCGCGCCGCGTGCGGCGAACGCGTTGTTGCGCAGGACCACGCCGTCGAGCGGCGCGAGGCCGTGCACGCGGCTGATGAAGCGCAGGATCGAGTTCGTGTCGTACAGCGTGTGATCGACGAAACCCTTTTTCGCGAACGGCGAGATCACGAGCGCCGGGATCCGCGAGCCCGGGCCCCAGCGATCGCCGACCGGCGGGGCGACGTGATCCCACCAGCCGCCGTTCTCGTCGTGCGTCATCACGATCACGGTGTTTTCCCATTGCGGCCCGCGCCGGATATGGTCGATCACGGTCGCGATGTGACGGTCGCCCGATTCGATGTCCGCATAGCCCGCATGCATGTTCAGGTTGCCCTGCGGCTTGTAGAACGTGACGGCCGGCAGGCGGCCCGCGTCGATGTCGGCGATGAAGTGGTTGGTCGACGGCTCGTCGCCGAGCCCCGCATCGCGCAGGTGCCGCCGGCGGCCCTCGGTGCCGGGCGCGTAGTTCACGAAGTAGTTGAACGGCTGGTGATGGTACTGAAAATCGGGCACGGTGCCCGTGTCGCGATGCTCGAGCGCGTACTGCCACGCGCCGCTGTACCACGCCCAGTCGATGTTCTTTTCCGACAGGCGGTCGCCGATCGTCGCGTAGCCCTGCGGCGGCATCACGCGATGGTCGGCCGGATCCGCATACGCGGCGTTGCCCGGATCGGGCGGCGGCACGTAGCTCGGCTGGTACGGCGGCGCCATCGTGTTCACGCCGTAGCCGTCCGGCGTCAGCGGGCCGTCGACAGCGAACTTCGGCGGGCCGTCGAGCGCGGACGCGGGCGAATCGTCGGCGAGCTTCAGGCGCGTGCCGGCCGGATCGTCGCCTTCGACCTTCGACAGCAGTTTCGCCGCATGCGGATGCTTGTGCGCGTCCGGATACAGCGGCGGTTGCGCGGAGATCAGGAACATGTGGTTCATCCACGAACCGCCGAAGGCCGCCATGAAGAAGTTGTCGCACAGCGTGTATTGCCGTGCGAGATTCCACAGCCGCAGCGTGTCGGCCGAATTGCGGTAATGGCCCATCACGAGGCCGCCCGAATCGGCCCACGCGGCGAACTGGTTGTTGCGGCCGCCCGCGATCTGCATCTGGTTCTGGTAGAAGCGATGCCACAGATCGCGCGTGATCACGCCGTTCGGCAGGGGCTTGCCTTGCGCGTCGGAAATCCGGAACGGCGCGTTCGGCAGCTTGTCGATGTCGCGCTCGGCGATCGCGTAGCGCTTGCCGTTCACTTCCTGCGCCTGCGGCACGAGTCCGCCCCAGATCTTCGGCAGTACCGGCAGCGGCGTCTTGCCATCGCGATCGAACTGCTGCGCGTGTTCGGGCCGCACTTCGCTGAGCGGATGACGCACGCCCGGGAAATCGCCGTACAGGTTCGCGAAGCTGCGGTTCTCCGCATAGATCACGACGATGTGGCGCACGCGCTGGCGCAACGCTTCGTCGATGCGCAGGTCGGCGGCCGAACGTGGCGCGTTGCCCGCGGTGGTCTCGCAGCCGGCGAGCGCGACACCGGCGCCAAGGGCGGCGATGCCGCCGAGTACACGGCGGCGGTCGGGATCGACGGGCAGGTCGTCGGGGCGATCGGGGGTGTCGTTCACGTCGTGGCTCCTCGGATGGGCGGGTGGGTGTTGTCGTTCGATGCGTGCCGGCGCCGCGGGCTGCCGCGACGCAGGGCGGAATGCTACGGCCGGCATCGCGCGCGGCGGCGCGACGCGACTGTCACGAAAATGTCATGAATGCGACTATAACGCGCCAAGGGGGCAGATGAAAGCTGCTTGTCGGACGATTCGATGCTCGCGCGGCGAGCGGTGCGCGACGCCCGCGCGCGAACTAGACTGGAACCAGGGGCGGCGCGCGGCGGTGTGCCGCCCGGGCGAGGATCGCCATGCGACGCCGGCCCACGGTGTTGCCGAGGCGGCATCGATGCGACGAACGACGCGAGACAGCGAGGCGACGATGGCGTGGATGCATGCCGTTTCCGCATGGCGGCCGCGTACCGGTTCCGCGCGCGTGCCGGTGTGAGCGCACGCGGCGCAGCAGATACGGCCGGCCCGATGCCATGGACAGGAAATTCGACTACCCGGGATTGCTGATCGCGGCGGGCTTCTTCGTGCTGTTCGCCGCGCAGTTGCTGATGCTGCACCCGACGTCGACACCGATCGCGTACAGCGATTTCCACCGGCTCGTCGCCGCGCGGCTCGTCGACGATCTCGAGGTCGGCCCTGCGTCGATCTCGGGCGCGCTGAAGATGCCGCAGGCCGGCACGATGCTGCCGGCGTCCGACGCGGCGGTCGTGCAGCAGGCCGGCGCGCCGTGGCGCTTCACGACCAGCCGCGTGAGCGACGAACACCTGATCGACACGCTGACCGCCGCCGGCATCCGCTATCACGGCACGCCCGACACGGGGTGGATCGCGTCGCTCGCGTCGTGGCTGCTGCCGCTCATGCTGCTCGTGTTCGTGTGGAACATGATGCTGCGCAAGCGCGGCGGGCTGCAGGACTTTACCGGGATGGGCAAGAGCCGCGCGCGCGTATACGTACAGCAGGAAACCGGCATCACGTTCGACGATATCGCGGGCATCGACGAAGCGAAGGCCGAATTGCAGCAGCTCGTCGCATTCCTGCGCAATCCCGATCGCTACCAGCGGCTCGGCGGCAAGATCCCGAAAGGCGTGCTCGTCGTCGGCGCGCCGGGTACGGGCAAGACGCTGCTCGCGCGCGCGGTGGCCGGCGAGGCGGCCGTGCCGTTCTTCTCGATCAGCGGCTCCGCGTTCGTCGAGATGTTCGTCGGCGTGGGCGCCGCGCGCGTGCGCGACCTGTTCGAGCAGGCGCAGCAGAAGGCACCGTGCATCGTGTTCGTCGACGAGCTCGATGCGCTCGGCAAGGTGCGCGGGGTCGGCCCGATGTCGGGCAACGACGAGCGCGAACAGACGCTCAACCAGTTGCTGGTCGAGATGGATGGCTTCCAGGCCGGCTCTGGCGTGATCATCATGGCCGCGACGAACCGGCCCGAGATCCTCGATCCCGCGCTGCTGCGGCCGGGCCGTTTCGACCGGCACATCGCGATCGACCGGCCCGACGTGAACGGTCGCCGCCAGATCCTCGGCGTGCACGTGAAGCACGTGAAGCTCGCGGCCGACGTCGATCTCGGCGAGCTTGCGTCGCGCACGCCGGGCTTCGTCGGCGCCGATCTCGCGAACGTCGTCAACGAGGCCGCGCTGCATGCGGCCGAACTCGGCAAGCCGGCGATCGGCATGGCCGATTTCGACGAGGCGATCGACCGCGCGCTGACGGGCCTCGAGCGCAAGAGCCGCGTGATGAACGAGCAGGAGAAGCTGACGATTGCATATCACGAAGCCGGCCATGCGCTCGTCGCGGAAAGCCGCGCGCATTGCGACCCGGTGAAGAAGGTGTCGATCATTCCGCGCGGCGTCGCGGCACTCGGCTACACGCAGCAGGTGCCGACCGAGGATCGCTACGTCCTGCGCCGCAGCGAGCTGCTCGACCGGATCGATGCGCTGCTCGGCGGGCGCGTGGCGGAAGAACTCGTGTTCGGCGACGTCTCGACCGGTGCGCAGAACGACCTGGAACGCGCGACCGCGATGGCGCGCCACATGGTCATGCAATACGGGATGAGCGAGAAGATCGGGCTCGCGACGTTCGACGACGGCGACGTGCGCCAGGGCATGCCCGGCGCGTGGCATGCGGACGGCGGTCGCTGTAGCGAGCACACCGCGCGAATGATCGACGAAGAGGTGCGGACGCTGTTGACCGATGCGCATGCGCGCGTGGCGGCGACGCTCGGCGAGCGCCGCGACGCACTCGAACGCATCGCGCGACGGCTGTTGCAATGCGAGGTGCTCGAACGCGACGCGCTGCAGGCGCTGATCGACGGGCGGATCGAACCGTCGTCGGCGACGTCGGTGTCACCCGGCGACGAAACGAACGCGCGCGGCGGCGCGATCGAAACGGAGCAGGCCTCCACCGTCGAGCGCGATTTCATCGCGTATCGCCGGCCGCACGAACCCGATCGCTGATGCCGGTGCGCGGGCCGGCGACCGGTGCGCGTCGGTATTCCGATGCCGTGCGCTTTCTTTTCTATCTTTCCCGTCACGGAGTCGCCATGAGCGACGCGCACGTCTCGATCGAACGGCGTCGCGCTCGAATGCACGATGACGAGGGCGTGAGCGCGCGTCGGCGCGTCAGGATTCGGTCGCGGCCGCGACTTCGGCCGCTTCGGCGAGCGCTTCGAGAAAGCGCGTGCGCCACCAGTGCACGTCGCTCTTGCGCACGATCGCCATCAGCCCGGCGTGACGCTGGCGGCGCTCTTCGAGCGGCATCGTGAGGGCCCGCTGGATCGCCTGCGCGGTGCCTTGCGTGTCGTACGGATTGACGAGCAGCGCCGACTTCAATTGCTCGGCCGCACCCGCGAAACGCGACAGCACGAGCACGCCCGGGTCGGCCGCGTCCTGCGCGGCGAGGAACTCTTTCGCGACGAGGTTCATCCCATCGCGCAGCGGCGTGACGAGTGCGACCCGGCTCGCGCGGTAGAGGCCCGGCAGGCGCTTGCGCGCGACGGTGCGGTGAATGTAGCGCATCGGCATCCATTCGAGCTCGCCGTAGTCGCCGTTGATCGCGCCGCACAGGCTGTCCATCTCGCGCCGCAGGTCGTCGTAGGCGCCGAGATCCTCGCGGCTCGGTGCGGCGATCTGGATCAGCGTCGCACGGTCGCGGTTCTCCGGATACTGTTCGAGCAACTCGCGGAACGCATGCACGCGCTGTGGCAGCCCTTTCGTGTAATCGAGCCGGTCGACGCCGACCAGCAACTGGCGGCGCGAATATTCGTCGCGCATTCGTTCGAACATGGCGAGGCCGTCGCGATCGCGCGCGAGCGATTCGAATTCGTCGACGTTGATGCCGATCGGGAACGCGCCGGCCGACAGCGTACGGCCGAACGCGCGCAGTCGGCCGTCCGGCAGCCGCGCCGCGCCGGCTTCCGCTTCGACGTAATGCTCGAAGTGGAGCAGATCCGATTCGGTCTGGAAGCCGACGAGATCGTACGCGAACAGCGAGCGCATCAGCCATTCGTGCTCCGGGATCGCGGCCATGATCGGCGGCGGCGGCATCGGGATGTGCAGGAAGAAGCCGATCGGATTCGTGCAGCCCATCGCGCGCAGCTCGGCCGCGAGCGGAATCAGCTGATAGTCGTGGACCCAGATGGTGTCGTCGGGCCGCAGCAGCGTGCGCAGCTTGCGCGCGAACAGCTGGTTCACGCGTCGGTAGCCGTCGGCGAAGCGCCGGTCGAACTGCGCGAGATCGAGCCGGTAGTGAAACACCGGCCATAGCACGTTGTTCGAGTAGCCGAGGTAGTAAGCGTCGTAATCCTGCGGATCGAGATCGACCGTCGCGAGCTGGATGCCGCCGACGTTCTGGATCTGCACGTCGTCGCCATGCGCGGGCTGATCGTCGCCGCCCCGTAGCCTGCCGCTCCAGCCAAACCAGACGCCGCCGGTTTCCTGCAGGCTGTCCTTCACGGCTACGGCGAGGCCGCCGGCCGCGGCTTTACGGGGATCTGCGATGCGATTGGATACGACGACGAGTCGGCTCACCAGCTCTCCTGAAGATTGTTGGGGAAGGTTCGTGCGGCCAGGGCGCGAGAGGCAGACGCCGCCATCGGCGCGCGCTGCGCGATACGACGGGGCCGCATGGCGATCGGACGGGAGTCAGGGCACGCGATTCGCCGTCCGGTCGAAAAGTGCTTTTTTAGGATACTCGTCATTCGTGCGTTTTAAAAGTCCGTGTCGACGAATGGCGCGGGCGAGCGTGTCGCGCGGGATCGACGGCGGCGGCGCGGCAACAGGCGATGCGCGAGCGGGACCGAAACTTGCGCCGCACTTAGAAGCCGTGTGTCCAAGGCCGTGCGGCGAGTGGGGCGAATGGCGAGTGAGGGTGCCGAGGATGCGTATGCGTGCATGACGGCTCATGTGTATCGACTGGAATGATCTTCGATGCGGATGTGGCGATTACATGCCGTGCGCGGGCCTCGCGGGCCTATATGCACGCATGCCGCGAACGTGCGACGCGCAGCGGCACCGCGCGCCGCCGTGTGCGTGCGCTTCCCGGCGCATCGGACGACGACGATGCGCCGGCGCATCGCGTGCCGCGCGCGGCCGCGCATCGTGCGGTGCGCGCCAGCGCGACACAGGCGGACAAGCGGAACAGCGTGCGCATCGTCGTCTCCTTCCCGTATGCCGTTACGCGGCAGCCGGTTGCCAGCGACGCAGGTCGGCTTCCTGCGCATGCGTGCCGGGCAATGCCGCATGGGCGCCCGCCGGCATCCGGAATACGGCGACCGTTTCGGACAACTCGCGGCCCTGCGCCTCGAGCGACTTCGATGCGGCCGCCGCCTGCTCGACGAGCGCCGCGTTCTGTTGCGTCGTCTCGTCCATCTGCGTGATCGTCAGATTCACCTGATCGATGCCGCGGCTCTGTTCGGCCGACGCGGCCGCGATCTCGCCCATGATGTCCGTCACGCGCGCCACGGCCTGCGTGACGTCGGACATCGTCTTGCCGGCTTCGCCCGCGAGCGCCGAACCGTCGCGGATCGTCTGCACCGACGCGGAGATCAGCTCCTTGATTTCCTTCGCCGCCGTCGACGAGCGCTGCGCGAGACTGCGCACCTCGCTCGCGACGACCGCGAAGCCGCGACCCTGTTCGCCCGCGCGGGCGGCTTCGACCGCCGCGTTGAGCGCGAGGATGTTGGTCTGGAACGCGATGCCTTCGATGATGCCGGTGATGTCGGCAATCTTCGACGAGCTTTGGCCGATTTCCGTCATCGTGTCGACCACGCGACCGACCACCGAACTGCCGCGATGCGCGACGTCCGACGCATTCGCGGCGAGCGTGCTCGCCTGCTGCGCGTTTTCCGCGTTCAGGCGCACGGTGGACGTGAATTGCTCCATCGTCGCCGCTGTTTCCTGCAGCGATGCGGCCTGTTCCTCGGTGCGCTGGCTCAGGTCGAGGTTGCCCGATGCGATCTCGCTGACCGCGTGCGCGATGCTGTTCGACGAGTCGCGCACGCGGCCGACGATGCCGATCAACCGCTCGTTCATCGTCCGCAGCGCGTCGAGCAGGTCGCGCGTTTCGTCGTTGCCGCGCACCTCGATGCGGCTGCCGAGATCGCCGTTCGCCACCGTGCGCGCGACGTCCACGGCCGAGCCGATCGGCACCGTGATCTTGCGCGTCAGCCACAGGCCGCCGCCGGTCGCGATCGCGATGGCGAGCAGGCTGATGCCGGCCAGCAGGTTGCGCTCCACCGCGTAGCGATCCGCGAATGCCTGCGCGATCTCGATTTCGCGTTCATGCGTATAGGTCGCGTAGGCGTCGGTCGCACGCACCAGTTGCGCGAGCAGCGGGCGGCAATTGTCGTCGATGTCGGCGATTGCCTCGTCCTTCTTGCCGGCTTGCGCGAGCCCGACGATGCGCAGCGCGACGGGCCCGTAGCGGGTTTCGATGCGCACGATCTCGGCCACCAGTTCGCGTGCGCGAGCGGAGGTGTCGGTGGCGTCCGCCATGAGTTCCTTGAGCTTCGCGAGATGGTCCTGCACGTCCTTGTGCGCGCGGTTCACCTCGGCCAGCTCGGCCTCGATGTCGGAGGGCCGGGTGACGAGCACGAGATTGCGCGCGGCGATCGCGCGCCGGTCGACCGCGGTGCGGATTTGCGCGGACAGGTTCGCCCGCGCGTTGATACCGTTCATGTAGCGTGAAAACTCGGTGTTGGTGTCGGACAGTGCCTTGAGGGCCATGCCCGATACGGTCACGACGACCGCGGCGAGCAGGCCGAAGCCGCCAAGGAGTTTTGTTTTGATGCTCATTCTGGCGATTTTCACGTGGTGCCCCTGCGCGTGTGGTTTGGTAAATTGAATTTATCGTGCGACCAGATACGGGCTCGTGCCGGATTTAACGGGCATTCGGGATGATTCTTTAGCCTTCGAAAACCCTTACATTCGTTTTCTTGACGCTGACGGCCTTATCAGGTGGGCTTCCTTGATCTGGATCAAAAATCTCGCGGGGCGCGGTTTATTCAATTTGTTATGCGCATGATTTGAAGCCGGTTTTACTGGCAAAACAAAAAACATCTTTTTTATAATAATCGTCAGATGATTTTGTTCTGATTGACTGGCGAATAAAGGAATTTCGTTACGATGCGCGGGTTCGACGTGAACGGTGTAATCGACGTAATGGCGCGATGGATTGACGAATAAAACGGAACGACGCGGATGGTCGGGGTTCGCGCCGGTAACAGGCCCGCGGCGGGCGCCGCGGGCCGTACGAGGGTCAGAACGTGGTGCGCAATCCGGCCATCACGCTGCGGCCGCCTTCCGGTGCGAAGCCGCGCACGACCGAAGTCGAGTAGCGAATCTCCTGGTTTGTCAGGTTGTCGCCGCGCAGGTACGCGAGCCAGTGCGTCGAGCCGACGCGGAACTTGTAGGTCAGCATCACGCCGAGCGACGTGTAGCCGTCCGTCGAGAAGTCGTTGTCGGGTACCCGATGCTGCGACCACGCGTGCGTGACCTGCGCACGCGCGCCGAACGGGCCGTAACCGTAGTCGGCCGCAAGCGTCGCGCGCAGCGGCGCGATGCGCGGCAACGGCTGGCCCGTGTCGACGTTGCGCGCGTGCGTATAGTCGGCCGTCAGTTCGAGATCGACCGTATGGCCGCGCCGCGCGAATGCACGCCACTTGCCGTCCAGCTCGATGCCGTAGAACTCGGCGCGCACGCCGCGATAGATCGCCTCGTTGAGCGAGCCGTCGGTGCCGGGCGCGACGGGCTCGCCGTCGCCGTCCACCACGCGGCCGGTGTTGTACTCGGTCAGGTAGTTGGAGAAGCGGTTGTAGAACACGCCGACGCTGCCGCGGTTCGGCCCGCTCGCATAGCGCAGCGACAGGTCGGTCGACACGGCTTTTTCCTTCGACGCGTTCGGGTTGCCGATCAGGAACTGGCCGGTCGCATCGTGCGGGCCGTTCGAATACAGCTCGTAGAAGGTCGGCGCGCGTTCGGTGTAGGCGACGTTCGCCGCGATCGACCATACCGGCGTCAGCGAGAACAGCGCGCCGGCCGACAGGCTGCCGGCGTTGAAGTCGCGCGGCTGCGCGAGCGCGAATTTTTCGACGCCGGCCGGATCGGGATCGACCTTCACGTGCTCGAAGCGGCCGCCGAGGCTCAGCTTCAGCGCCGGGACGACCTGCCATTCCTCGAGGCCGAACAGCGCGACGCTGTTCGTGCGCGTGGACGGCACGAGCAATTCGTCGCCGAGGGCGGAGAACGTGTTCTGGCCGAACTGCACGCCGATCGCGCCTTCGAACGGGCCGATCTTGCGATGGCGCGCCTCGATGCGCGCCTCGTAGCCGCGGTTGCGGAAGGTGGTCGCCGTCTCGCCGTTGTCGACTTCCTTGTGGCGGTAGTCGGTGTACGCAAAGTCGAATTTCAGCTTCGTGAACGGTCCGCTCAGGTTGCGTACCTCGGAGGCGAGCGCGAGGCGTTCCTGGCGCATCCGCAGCCGCACGTCGCTTTCCGCGACGGAGCCGTAGTTCGACTCGTAGCCGCTGTACGACAGGCCCGCGAAACCGTCCGCCCACGTGTACGACGCGCCGACCGCGCCGCCGTGCACGCGGCCGTCGCTGTTCGGCACGTTGCCTTCCGGTTGCGGCGTGTCGGGGCCGTCGAGCGCGCGTTGCTGGCTGCTGCGCGCGTAGCCGGGAATTCGCAGCTTGCTCGTCTCGCGATCGAATGCATCGACGTGGAACGCGAAGCGGCCGTTGCCGCCTTCGACCTGCGCGGCACCCGCGCGCACGGAATTCGCGCCGCCGTAGCGTGCGTCGAGCGCGCCGGTCACGCCCTCGATCGCTTCACGCGGAATCCGGTTGTCGATCGTGTTGACGACGCCGCCCACCGCATTGCCGCCGTACAGCAGCGCGGCCGGGCCGCGCACGATCTCGACGCGCTCGATCGACAGCGGATCCTGCGGCACCGCATGGTCGTACGACAGCGACGACGCGTCATAGGCCGCGACGCCGTTCTGCAGCAGCCGGATCCGGTCGCCGTCCATCCCGCGGATGATCGGACGGCCGACCATCGGCCCGTAGGTGGTGGTCGACACGCCGGGCAGCCCGTTGAGCGTTTCGCCGAGTGAATCGGCCTGGCGGCGCGTCAGCGCATCGCCGGAAAGCTGGACGGTCGGTACGATCAGTTCGGTGTCGCCCAGCGGGTTCGCGGTCACGAAGATCGGTGCGAGCGGTGCGGCGGCCGGCGTGCCGGACGCGGCGGGCGCATCGGTCTGCGCGTGGGCGACGGCGGCGAACAGCATCAGCGACAAGGACGAGAGCGGGCGAAGCGGTAAGCGAGGGTGGTCGCGCATGGTCGGTGAATCGGTTGGAATCGGATCGGATAACGAGCGATGCGGGTCACCGCTGGATACGATATATTGTTGCGTCAATGGCGCGCAATGACCCGTTGAAACATGGCTCGGCGAGGCTCGGCCACCTCGGTTGGAATGGCGTCGGCGGACGAGCACGCGAAATGATATGTTATATCATTTCAAATTCCAAGCCGAATGGCAGGATCCCGTCGGGTTTCCGTTGGATCGGCGATGGCCGTGGGAGCGGCGGGGCGGCGACGCGGCGTGCAACCGCCGGCTCGAGCTTTCCGAGCTTTCGCGTCAAACGACGCCGATCGTGGCGAAGCCGCGTTGACCGTGGCATGCGCCCCGATGCGTTGACGCGTATCAACGTGCTCCGATTCCGAAACCGGATACTGGGTTGCTCATCGACCAGACAGGAGCAACGCATGACCCAGACCATGAAAGCGGCCGTGGTACACGCGTTCGGCGAGCCGTTGCGCATCGAGGAAGTCCCGATCCCCGCACCGGGGCCCGGCCGGATTCTCGTCAACATCAAGGCGTCGGGCGTGTGCCATACCGATCTGCACGCGGCCGACGGCGATTGGCCCGTCAAGCCGTCGCTGCCGTTCATTCCGGGCCATGAAGGCGTGGGGATCGTCGCGGCGGTCGGCGCGGGCGTCACGCACGTGCGCGAGGGCGACCGTGTCGGCGTGCCGTGGCTCTACACGGCCTGCGGTCATTGCGAGTACTGCTGCACGGGGTGGGAGACGCTGTGCCATGGCCAGCAGAACACCGGTTATTCGGTGAACGGCAGCTACGCGGAATACGTGCTGGCCGATCCCGATTACGTCGGCCAGTTGCCCGCGCAGGTCGAGTTCGACGAGATCGCGCCGATCCTGTGCGCGGGCGTCACGGTCTACAAGGGCATTCGCGTCACCGACACGCGTCCGGGCCAGTGGCTGGCGATTTCCGGCATTGGCGGCCTCGGGCACGTGGCCGTGCAGTATGCGCGTGCGATGGGCCTGCACGTCGCGGCCGTCGACATCTCGCCCGACAAGCTCGCGCTGGCGCGGCAACTGGGTGCACACCTGACGATCGATGCATCGGTCGACGATCCCGCGAAAGTGATCCAGAAGGAAATCGGCGGGGCGCACGGCGTGCTCGTCACGGCCGTGTCGCGCGGCGCGTTCGCGCAGGCGCTCGGGATGGTCCGGCGCGGCGGTACGGTGGCGCTCAACGGCCTGCCGCCGGGCGATTTCCCGTTGCCGATCTTCTCGACCGTGCTGAACGGGATCACCGTGCGCGGGTCGATCGTCGGCACGCGGCGCGATCTGCAGGAGTCGCTCGATTTCGCGGCGGACGGCCTGGTGCGCGCCCACATCCACCGCGACCGGCTCGCCAACATCAACGACATATTCGCGAAGCTGAGGCAAGGGAAGGTCGACGGGCGCATCGTGCTGACCGACATGCATTGATGCGCCGAACCTGCGCCCGCCCGCCGCGCGGCGCATGGCGTCGCGCGGCGGCGTGACGTCATCTTCGCATCACGGCGCGAAGAACACGTCGGTGCGGTTCGTCAGGTTGCCCGCGTTGGTCTGGACGAAGAACGGATGGAACGACGACGACGGGAGGACGTCGAGCCCCTGGTAGTCGCCGATGAAGAACCCTTCGGCATTGGGCGCGAGCTTCATGTCGAACGGGCCGCCGACGCGCCGCTCGTCCGCGAACGTGGTGCCGCCGTCGTGCGAGATCTTGCGCCAGAAGCCGGTCGGCAGCGTCGTCGTGTTGCCGGCCTGCAGGTCGCGGAAGTCGTAGTACGTGACCATCACCGCACCCGTGTTGTCGACGCGCACCGATGGATTGAACGCGGGGCGCCCGGTCGGCGTGTTTACCTGTTGCGGCGTGCTCCATGTCGCGCCGCCGTTCTTCGACGTCGATATCGCGATCTCGTCGTACGTGCCGCCGTTGAAGCGGCTGTCCTGCCACACGACGTAGAGCTGCCCCGATGCCGGGTCGATCGCCGGCTCCGGAATGATGTCGCCGGTGCGCACGGGTTCGCCGGTGTTCGGATCCGTGACGCCGACCGTCTGCAGTCCCGCGATCACCTGCGGCTTGGTCCACGTCGCGCCGTCGTCGGTCGACTTGATGAACGCGACCTTGCCGGCCGCCTTGCTGAACGGCGGCTGGATCAGGTCGAAGAAATCGTAGAGCGTGCCGCTCTTCGGATCGACGACGATCTGGTTGCCGATCGTCTGCTGACGCGACGGGACATTGACGATGACCTTCGCGGCGCTCCACGTCTTGCCGCCGTCGGTCGTCTTCGAGAACAGCGTCGGCCCGCGGAATGCCTGCGTGTGCAGGTTCGCGTACGGGTTGCCGTTCGGCAGTTCGAGGCGGTCCCATACCGCGTACGCGGTGCCGGCCTTCACCGGGTTGGCGGTCACCGATTCCTTGTCGTTGAAGAATTGCGTCGTCGGCTCGTCGTTCGCGATCAGCAGGGCCGGGCTGCTCCACGTCTGTCCGCCGTCGGTCGAGACGGACGCGGCGACCGCGTTGCCGTTGTTCGACTGATTGAACGAGATCGACACCGAGTACGCGGTGCCGTCCGGACCGAACGACACCCATGGATCGGATGCGCGCTCGTACTTCAGTCCGCCCGGCGCGCATGCGCTGAACGGCTGCGGCGTGCGCGCCCAGGTTGCGCCGGCATCGAACGAGTAGCCGGCGACGAGCCCGTGGGCGCCGCCGTTCGACCAGCGGTCCTGCTGCCACACGCCGATCATGTTGTTCGGATTCGCCGGGTTGACCGCGAGCCACGGTTCGACTTCTGCATTCACGTAGTTGGTGCCCGGGCCGCCGATGGTGCACGCGGCGAACGGGCTGGGGCCCGACACGACGACGGGTTCGGCGTGCGCCGCGGCAGCGGCGGCCAGCGCCATCGCGGCGGACAGGCGGGTGACAAGCGGATGGGACACGATCATGCGTCGCATGGACGACTCCTCGGTGAGGTGCGGATGCGATGGCGAGGCACGGCGAGACGACGCGAGCCGGGGCGCGGCCAATCGAGCCGCGCACGTCGTTACGTGCCGTTCAGCATGCCGCTTCGGTCATCGCCATCCGCGTGCGCTGGATGCCGCCAGCGCTTCGGTTAAGACTCCTCTTCATTTTCATTGCTTGTCGGGTGTGCCTGCGATGTCGACCCGACGGGAAAGCCGGCCCGGGCATGCGACGAATGCGTCGAAGTGGATTGCAATGTAGGCGATTCGAATGCCGCGCGACAGACGGTTTTTTGTAACAGTACGTAGCCGGAAAGCGTTGCCGGAAGCGGGCGCGGGCACGCAAGATTTGCCGCTGCGGCGGCATGAAAATCGAATCGAAAACGCGAATCGCAATCGCTTGCGATTGATGTCGGCGCTAGCCGCTCGTGAGCGCGTGGCGCGCTGCTCAGCGCTCCGCTGGAAACCGCTCCTGCAATGCGTGCAGCCAGCGCGCGACGACATCGAGTTCGTCGTCGGAAAACCCGTCGCACAGCTTGCCGTTGAGTTCGCGCAGCAGCACGCGTGCGCGCTTGAGTGCCGCGAGGCCTTCGTCGGTCAGGTACAGCCGCGTCGCGCGGCCGTCGTCCGAATCGGCATGACGCGTAATGAGGCCGGCTTTCGCCATGCGGTCGGCGAGCCCCGTCATCGCGGACGGCGCGAGCTGCAATGCGGCGCCGACTTCGCCGATCAGCGCGCCGTCCTGCTTCGCGAGACAGAACAGCGCACCGGCCTGCGCGGCGCTCGCGCGCGTCTCGGTTTCGGCCTTGCGGTCGATCCAGCGCTGCACGCGCCGCTGGCCGATGTTCAACATGAAAAACAGTCGTCGGTCTTCGCTCAAGCTGGGTTCCCGGCTGCAATGGAAAGGGAGGGGCGGCTCGCGGTGCGCGGCGTGTCGAGTGCCTGTGCGAGCCAATCGGCGACGTCGGGCCACAGCACGGCGCCGGGCCGGCTGCGAAAGAAGCCCATGTGCCCGACCGGGCCGCTGCCCGCCGCGCGCGGATCGATCTGGCGGCGTTCGACCTTCGCGCGGGTCAGATAGCTTACCAGCAGGCCGATCGCGGCCGGGTTCGCCCACGGATCGTCGTCGAAGCCGAGCGCGAGGATCGGCAACTGCTGCTTCGAGAAGCGCTCGGCCGCGCCGAGTGTCGGATCGTCGAAGAAATAGTGCGGCAGCGTCGTCCAGCGGCTCCATTCGCGGAACACGCCCGCCGGCAGATCCTCGCCGAGCCCGAGCCGCTTGCCGGGCACGTAGCCGAGCAGCGCGGACATCAGCGGGCCGAACACGCGCAGGATCAAACGCACCTTCAGGCGCTCGGCCGCCCGTTCGATCAGCCGCGTGCTGCCCGCATGCGCGGCGACGAGCACGGCGGCGCGCAGATGCGGCGTCGCGCCGGACAGCCCGATCGCGTGTCCGCCGACGCTGTGGCCGACCGCCAGCAGCGGCAGCCCTTCATACGTGTGCCGGGCCCACGCGGTCGCGGCGGCCACGTCGAGCTCCATCCAGTCGCGCATGCGGGCCTGCAGCGCGCCCAGACGCGCGGGCCGCGATGCGCCGATGCCGCGGTAGTCGTAGGTCAGCGCCGCGAAACCGCGTTCGGTCAGAAAGCGCGCGAAGCCTGCATACAGCCGTTCAGGGACGGCCGTCGCCGGATGGATCAGCACCAGTGCGCGCGGTTCGGCGTCGGGTGTCCACAGCGTGCCGCGCAGCGGATAGCCGTCGATGGCGGAGAACTCGATGGGTTGGGCAGTCATGGTCGTCGTCGTCCCGGGAATTTATTTCGTATCCGAAATATAATGCGAAGCTTATTTCGTGTGCGAAATATATGTCGAGGAATCGTTCGAAGGCTACGCGCGGGGGTGAATGTGCGCGGAAGGTCGTGCGGCACGCGCCGGCGCGTGCTCTTGCAGTTCCATTTGCCTTACCTTAAAGTAAGGAATATTGGAGGTGTCACCCATGACAGCAGCAACGCTCACTTCAAAGGGCCAGGTCACCATCCCTGTGGATGTGCGCACTCGGCTCGGCTTGCAATCAGGCGACCGGATCGAATTCAGCTTCAACGAGGCGACGGGCCGGTATGAGGTTTATCCGGCCACGCGGTCGCTCGCGTCCCTCAAGGGCATCGTCAAGAAGCCGGCGAAACCGGTGTCGATCGAGGACATGAACCGGGCGATCGCCGAGCAGGGGGCATCCGCGCGATGATCGGACTGGATACGAACGTGCTGGTTCGCTATTTCACGCAGGACGACGCCGTGCAGTCGACGAAGGCAACGGCGCTGATGGATTCCTTGTCGGCCGAACGACCGGGGTACGTTTCGCAGGTCGCCCTGGCCGAAGTCGTGTGGGTACTCGAGCGATGCTACGGCGTCGAGCGCGAGCAGATGAAGGACATCATCGACTCGATGATCGGCACCAAGGAACTGGTCGTCGAAGGTGCGGACACGGTGCGAAAGGCACTTCGCGTGTACGCGACATCTTCGAAGGCGGATTTTGCAGACTGCCTGATCGAGCGTTCCGGCCATGCAGCCGAGTGCGAGTACACAGCTACTTTCGATGGCGCGGCTGCCAAGGTCGCAGGGATGCAGTTGATCAAGTAATCACCGTACTAGCCGATAAACTGGAAAAGCGAAAGCCTGCTTGACTATCCCCAATGGGGATATGTACCGACGAATAGTGAACCTCGCATCGAGACGCAAATGCCGAACCAAACTGCAGCGCTGCTGAACATGATCGACGCCAACAAGGCGACGCTCGATGCGGCGCGTCCGCTGCCGCCGAACTCGGTGGCTTCGCTGCGCGAGAAGCTGATGTTGGAGTGGACGTATCACTCGAACGCAATCGAGGGGAACACACTGACGCTGCGCGAAACCAAGGTGGTACTCGAAGGCATCACGGTTGGCGGGAAGTCCCTTCGAGAGCATTTCGAAGCAACGAACCACCGCGACGCGATTCTCTACGTCGAGGACATCGTGTCGAAGGGGGAAGCGCTGTCGGAATGGCAGATCCGTAACATCCACAGTCTCGTGTTGAAAGGTATCGACGCCGAAGAAGCGGGCAGGTATCGCCGCGAAAACGTGGTGATCGCGGGCGCGAGTACGACGCCGCCGGACTTCATGCATCTGCCTGCCGAAATGGCCGCGCTGATCGGCTGGTACGAGGCTGCCGGAGACATGCATCCGGTCGAGCGGGCTGCGGAACTGCACACGCGATTCGTGAAGATCCATCCGTTCGTTGATGGCAACGGGCGGACGGGACGGCTGCTGCTCAATTTCGAGATGATGAAGGCCGGCTACCCTCCGGCGATCATCCGCAAAGAGGATCGGCTTGCCTACTACGATTCGCTCGATAAAGCCTGCGTCAGCGGTGATTGCGGCGACATCACGTGCCTGGTCGCCGAATCAGTGCAGCGCTCGCTCGATACGTATCTCGACGTGCTCGGGTTGCCTCATTGACCCTCGCCGGATCTAGCTCCGCCGTCGGCGGGTTTTCGGACGTAATTTAGCCCTCGCCGGAGCGCGACCTCGACGGCGACCCACGTCGCCGCTCGTCAGAACGACGGCAACCCCGGCGGATTGGTCTCCGCCCGCGCGACCGCTTCACTCTGCAATCCCCAACGCGCCAGCGCCTGCCCGTAGCGGCCGTTGCCGATCAATGCATTGGTCGCGACCGTCAGCGCGGGCGCGAGCCCGCTGCCGCGACGCGTCGCGATCGCGACATCCGCATTCGCCGGCCAGCCGGCATTGACGACACCGACACGCCGGATCTTGCCGCTGCGCGCGGCCTCGTACGCGAGCGACGCGTTCGGGTTCAGTTCCGCGTCCGCGCGGCCCGACAGCAGCGCGACGCGCGCCGTTGCATCGTCGTCGAAATAGAGCAGCTCGGCCGGTTTGAGCCCTTGCGCGACGTTGCGTTTGCTCCATTCGAGCAGAATGCGCTCCTGGCTCGTGCCGGCGCCGGTGATGATCCGCAAGCCCGCGATGTCCTTCGGCTCGGCGATTTTCTGGATCGGGCTGCCGGTGCGCACGTAGAAGCCGTGCAGCCCGAGCCTGTAGGTCGTGAAATCGTATTTCTCCTTGCGCTTCTCGGTCACGCCGACGTTCGAGATCACCGCGTCGTACTTGCCGGACGTCAGCCCGAGCGGCCAGTCGGCCCATGCGATGGGCACCAGCACGAGCGTACGGCCGAGCGCGTCGGCAACGAGCTGCGCATAGTCGGGATCGGCGCCGACCACGGTGCGCGCGTCGGTCGCATAAGTCGATACGGGCGGCGCGTGCGGCGAAATCGCGACCGTGAACGCACCGTCGCGCACCCAACGGTAGCCGCTTGCCGCGCGGATGGCCGCGTCGTCGGGGCCGGCGCGCACGCGCCCGGCCTGGCGCGGATCGAGGTCGGCGGTGGCCGCAGCCGCGCGCGCCGCATGCCACGGCAGGCCCGTTGCCGCAACCAGCGCGGCCGTGATGAACTGGCGTCGATCGGTCATCGGGCGGCACCTCGCGAGTCGGAAGCGGCGCGCATCACAGCACCCGCGACAGGAACGCGCGGGTGCGCGGATGCGACGGTGCGTCGAGCACGACGGCCGGCGGCCCGGCCTCGACGATGCGCCCGCGTTCCATGAAGAGCACGTTGTCCGCCACTTCGCGTGCGAAGCCGATCTCGTGCGTGACGATCACGAGCGTCGTGCCCGAGCGCGCGAGTTCCTTGATCACGTCGAGCACTTCGTTGACGAGTTCGGGATCGAGCGCCGACGTCGGCTCGTCGAACAGCAGCACCTTCGGCCGCAGTGCGAGCGCCCGCGCGATCGCGACGCGTTGCTGCTGGCCGCCGGACAACTGGCGCGGATACGCATCGGCTTTGTCCGCGAGGCCGACCCGCGCGAGCAGCGTGCGCGCGGCGTGCTCGGCCGCGTCGCGCGTCAGGCCGGCGGCGGCGACCGGCGCTTCGACCAGGTTCTCGAGCACCGTCAGGTGCGGGAACAGGTTGAAGTTCTGGAACACCATGCCGACGGCCGTGCGCCGCTTCAACACGTCGCGTTCGCTCAATTCGTGCAGCACGTCGCCGTCGCGGCGATACCCGACCAGTTCGCCGTCGATGTCGATGAAGCCGTCGTCGACGCGTTCGAGATGGTTGATCGTACGCAGCAGCGTCGACTTGCCGGAGCCCGACGGACCGACGATCACGGTCACGCTGCCGCGCGGTGCGACGAACGACACGTTGTCGAGCACGCGCTGCATGCCGAACTGCTTCGACACGCCATGCACGGCCACTTCGCCGCCGGTGCGCGACACGGCGGCCGCGGTATCGGTGCGGGTGTCGCCCGCGGCCTGCGTGCCCGATGCCGCGCGGCGCGACGCGACACGCCGCGATAGCCCGCCGATGCGCGCAAGCGCGAACGTGAGCACGGACGGCGGCGGATTGCGCAGCGCACCGCGCGCATAGTGCCGCTCGACCTGCACCTGGATCGCGGACAGCACGGTCAGGATGATCAGGTACCAGACGGTCGCGACCATCAGCAGCGGAATCACTTCGAGGTTGCGGCGATAGATCACCTGCACCGTATAGAACAACTCCGGCATCGCGAGCACGTACACCATCGACGTGCCTTTCGCGAGCGAGATCAGGTCGTTGAACGCGGTCGGCAGGATCGCGCGCATCGCCTGCGGCAGCACGATCCGCGACGTCTGCCGGCCGCGCGGCAACCCGAGCGCGGCGGCGGCCTCGAGCTGCCCCTGGTCGACCGCGAGAATGCCGCCGCGGATCACTTCCGCGGAAAACGCCGCATGGTTCAGCGTGAGGCCGAGCACGGCCGCGAGGAATGGGCTGATGAGGTCGGTCGTCGGCGTGTCGAACCACACGATGTCGGTGAACGGGACGCTGAGCCGCACATGCTCGTACAGGTAGCCGAGGTTGTTCAGGATCAGCAGCAGCACGATCAGCGGAATCGAGCGGAACAGCCACACGAAGGTCCACGCGCTGGCGGACAGCAGGCGCGAGCGCGACAGCCGGGCCAGCGCGACGAACGCGCCGAGCACGAAGCCGAACACCGCGCCGAGCAGCGTCAGCACCAGCGTGCGCGCGAGCCCCGACAGCACCGGCGGCGACAGGAACCATTCGGCGAACACCGGCCAGCCCCATTGCGGGTTGCCGAGGACCGAATGCAGCGTGATCGCGATCAGCACGAGCGCGAGCACGGTGCCGGCCGTGCGCGACCGGTGGCGCGCGGGCACGATCCGCAAACGCGTGCCGGGCTCGCGTACGCCGGAGGAAGAGAGCGGCGGCAGCGCGCCGCCGAGGTGGGTCGTGTCGCTCATGTCGTTGGAATCCTCGAATGGATCGATCGGCGGGCGCGCCGCGCACGGGCGGCGCCCGGCATCAGGCGTGCGCTTCGGCGGCCGTTTCTTTTGCGGCGCCGGGCGTCGCGTAGCGGCTCGCCTTGCGCGGCAGACCGAGGTGGTCGCGCAGCGTGGCGCCGGGCAGGTCGCGGCTGTAGCGGCCGCGCGCCTCGAGTACCGGAATCACGAGTTCGATGAAATCGTCGACGCCCTGTGCCTGTACCGGAAAACCGAGGATGAAGCCGTCGCCGGCGCCGGCGTCGTGCCAGCGGATCAACTCGTCGGCGACGTGCTCGGCCGTGCCGATGAAGTTCGGGCGCGGCGTCGCGACCGCGAGCGCGGTCTCGCGCAGCGACAGGCCTTTTTGTTTCGCATCGGCCTTGATCCGGTCGGTGGTCGAGCGGAAGCTGTTGCGGCCGAGCTCGCCGAGTTCCGGGAACGGCGCGTCGAGCGCGTACTGCGTGAAATCGTGGTGATCGAAATAGCGGCCGAGGTACGCGAGCGCCTCGTCGATCGTCAGCAGGTCGCGGATCGCCTGGTATTTGTCCTCCGCTTCGGCGGCCGTGCGGCCGACGATCGGCCCCACGCCAGGGAAGATCTTCACGTCGCCGGCCTGCCGCGCGTGCTCGATCGCGCTCTGTTTCACACGCCGCGTGAACGCGGCCGTTTCCTCGATCGACGGCGAATGCGTGAACACGGCATCCGCGTATTTGCCCGCGAGGCCGATCCCGGTGTCGGACGAGCCGGCCTGGAAGATCACGGGTTGCCCCTGCGGCGAGCGCTGGATGTTCAGCGGGCCCGCGACCTGGAAGAAGCGGCCGTGGTGATCGAGTGTATGCAGCTTGTCGCGATCGAAGAAGCGGCCGGTCGCGCGGTCGCGCACGAATGCATCGTCGTCCCAGCTGTCCCACAGGCCCTGCACGACCTCGAGGTATTCGTCGGCGATCTCGTAGCGCAGTTCGTGATCCGGGTGCGCCTTGCCGAAATTCTTCGCGGTGCCTTCGAGCGGCGTCGTCACGACGTTCCAGCCTGCGCGCCCGCCGCTGATCGCGTCGAGCGACGCGAGTTGGCGCGCGACCGTGAACGGCTCGCTGTACGACGTCGAGATCGTGCCCGCGAGCCCGATCTTCTTCGTCGCGACCGCGAGCGCCGACAGCACGGTCAGCGGCTCGAAGCGATTCAGAAAGTGCGGGATCGATTTCTCGTTGATGTAGAGGCCGTCCGCGACGAACGCGAACGCGATGCCGGCGGCTTCCGCCTTGCGCGCGACGCCGATCGCGAAGTCGAGGTTGATGCTCGCGTCGGGCGGGTTGCTCGGATGCCGCCACGCGTTCATGTGGCTGCCTGCGCCTTGCAGCATCAGGCCGAAGGGGATCGATCGTCGAGTCGTCATGATGGGAGCGTCACGCGTTCTGGTCAGGGGAAAGGGAGCGGTCGGCCGCGAGGGCCGCCTGCAGCGGTGTGACGGACAGCGCGCCGCCGAGCCATTCGGCCGACGCGAGCCGCGCCGCGTAGTCGGTCACCGGCGAATCGATCACGAACGCGTCGACGTCGAGCCGCCGGCTCAGAGCATCGAGCGCGCGGTGCACGCGTTCGGGCGTATCGGCCAGCACCGTGGGGCGCAGCTCGTCGATCCGGTAGTCGGACGCGCCGCTTTGCCGCGCGAATTCCGCAGCCGCCTGCGCGCTGGCCAGGTTGAAGCTCTGGCCGCCCGCGAACTGCAGCTTGAAGATCTTCAGCGGTCCGATCAGTTGCTCGGCTTCGTCGCGCGTGGGGGCGGCGAACGCGTACAGCGCGACGAGCGGCTTCTTGCCGCCCGCGCTGCGGTATGCGTCGAGCGAGCGTTCGAGATTCGCGTCGTCGCCGTTGAAATGGCCCGCGTAGCAGAAGCGCCAGCCGTTGCGCGCGGCGAGCGCGCCGCTGTCCGGCGAGCCGCCGAGCAGGATGCGTTCGGGTGGTTGCGACGGCACCGGCATCGCGACCGCGCCGGCGAGCGGATGATCTTCGGCCACGCCCCAGCCGAGAAACGCATCGAGTTCCGCGAGCTGGCCCGCGAAATCGGGCTTGCGCGCCTTGTCGTGGAACCACTGCAGCGCGCGCGTGGTCAGCGGCAGCCCGCCGGGCGCCTTGCCGATGCCGAGATCGACGCGGCCCGGCGCGAGCGCGGCCAGCAGCTTGAACGACTCGGCGACCTTGAACGGGCTGTAGTGCTGCAGCATCACGCCGCCCGAGCCGACGCGGATGCGCGACGTGTGCGCGAGCAGGTGCGCGACGACGATCTCCGGCGCCGAGCTCGCGAAGCCCGGCGTGCCGTGATGTTCGGCGACCCAGAAGCGCGCGTAGCCGAGCTGTTCGGCGCGTTGCGCGAGCGTCGTGGTGAAGCGCAGCGCATCGGCGGCGTTCGCGCCGTCGGCGATCGGACTCTTGTCCAGCAACGAAAGCGAATAAGACATGGTGAGCGGCGTTCCTGCGTGAGCGTGGATGGACGGTTGCGGGCGCGCGGCGCTCAGCTCTTCGGCAACCCCGGTGGATTCGCGCGCGACTGGTCGATCGCTTCGGACGCGAGGTTCCAGCGGTCGAGCACCTGCCGGTAGCGGCCGTTCTTGATCAGCCCGTTCAGCGCGACGGTCAGCGGCTCGGCGAGCCCGCTGCCGCGGCGCGTGGCGATCGCGATGTCGGCCGTGCGCGGCCAGCCGCCGCTGATCGCGCCGACGAGCCGCGTCTTGCCTTGCTGCGCGCTTTGATACGCGAGCACCGAGTTCACGCTGAACACCGCGTCCGCCCGGCCCGACTGCACGGCGACGATGCGCATCGCCTGGTCGTCGTAGTACTGGATCTGCACGGGTTTCAGCCCGTGCGCGACGTTCTCGCGGTCCCATGCGAGCAGGATCTTTTCCTGGTTGGTGCCGGCATCGGTCACGATGCGCAGCCCGGCGACGTCCTTCGGCTCGCGAATCGCCTGGATCTTGCTGTCGTTGCGCACGTAGAAGCCGACCTGATCCTTGCGATAGGTCGAGAAATCGAACTTCTGCTTGCGCTCCTCGGTGACGGTCACGTTCGAGATCACCGCGTCGACTTTCCCCGATTCGAGCGCCAGCGGCCAGTCGGCCCACGCGAGCGCGACGATCTTCAGCTTGCGGCCGAGGCTGTCGGCCACGAGCTGGCCGACGTCGGCGTCGAAGCCGATCACCGTGCGAGCGTCGGTCGCATACGAGCTGATCGGCGGCAGGCTCGGCGCGATGCCGATCGTCAGCGTGCCGGGGTCGGCGAACTTGAACGACGCAGGCACCGCGCGCTCGACTTCCGCATCGGCGGCGCCACGCGGGCGGCCGCGCTGCTCGGGGCTCAGGTCGAACGTCGCGGCGGACGCGGCCGTTACGGCGGCGAAGGCGCTCAGGCCGATCAGTGCGGTGGCCAGCGTGCGCACGGCACGGGATGAAAGCGGTACGGCTCGATGCATGAAAACGTCCTGTCGTGGAAGCGTGGAGAGCGTGGAAAGCGGAATGGGCGACGTGAAATGCGGGACGCCGTGCACTCAGCGCGGCAGCACCGGTTCGGGCACGGGCGCCCACAGGTCGGCCAGCGTCGACGTGCGCGACGGATCGAAAAGGTCCTTGCCGAAGCGCAGGTGGAAATACGCTTCGGGATCGATCGACGAATCGAATAGCCGCGTATAGCCGGTGCGGTCGTACAGCGCCCATGCTTCGGGCTGGCGAAAGCCGGTCGTCAGGTAGAGGCGGCGATAGCCCTGCTGCACGGCGCGCCGTTCGAGCGCTTCGACGATGCGCCGCGCGAGGCCCTGGCGGCGCAGGTCGGTGCGCGTCCAGATGCGTTTCAGTTCGGCGGTCTGCGCGTCGTAGCGCTTGAACGCGCCGCCGCCGATCGTTTCGCCGTCGCGCAGCAGCAGCACGAAGGCGCCGTCGGGCGGCGCGAACAGTTCGGCCGGGTAGCGCGCGAGCTCGTCGCGGGCCGACGCGCGGCTGTCGGGGCGGTACGCGTCGTAACGGGTCGAATACTCGTCGATCAGCGCGTCGATCAGCGGCTGCGCGCGGACGTCGAGCGGCGTCGTGTCGATGATGCGGTCGTTCGTGGCCATGGGCATCGCGAATGGCGCGCGATGCGGACGTTCCTGGCAGGGGGCGGGCACGCGGCCCGTCCGGTTCGTTCCGTTATCGCGACGCAGTTGTCGTGATGGCGGCGGCTGTCGTGCTTCGTGCGAGGCATCCGGCGCGCCGCCGCCGTTTTGAACACGTTAGCGGCGCGGCCGGCAAAGGCGAACGAAGCAATTTCGATAAGGATTTCGCGGGAGGTGGAAGAAGGCTTGCAGCGGGAGTGGGGTGGGGTGAGCGGGCGTGGCG
>NZ_PREY01000030.1:0-98382 GCF_002959955.1 Burkholderia sp. BE12
GGTTCGGGGGACGCGCGGCGGCGCGCTGCCGAAACGTCGAGCGCGGCATTCTAGCACCGCGGCACGACGGGCGCCGGCGGGGCGAGACAAGGCCGCACGGATCGGGTAGAATCTCGCGCTCGCCTGATCGGGCGTGCCGGTTTTCGGGCTGGCTGACGTGTCCCGAGCGGTCCCGGGCGCGTGGAGCACGCATCTTGCGTCCCGTGCGGTCAGGCGACGGAAATGCGCGTGAGTGGCGAAATTGGTAGACGCACCAGGTTTAGGTCCTGACGCCCGCAAGGGTGTGCCGGTTCGAGTCCGGCCTCACGCACCAGAAGTCGAACGTGTCCCCGTCGGGGGCGTTCGCGAAAAAGCGCTGCCGGTCGGCTGACCGCAGCGCTTTTTTATTGACGCCGGTTTCGTCGCCCGGCATCCGGCCTCGTCCGACAAGCCGGCCGCGTGTAATATCGTGGCCACTTTTCGTACAAGCAGTACAACGACACAAGGGGCCGCCGATGAAACACACCGTACGCATCCCGATTTCCGTTCTCGCGCTGCTGCTGGCCGCGCCGGCCTTCGCCAATACGCCTGCCGACAACGTCGCGTGGAGCGCCACACCCGTGAAGACGGTTGCATCGTCGTCCGCATGCTCCGCGTACTCGGGGCGTGTGATGTCGAGCGGCGAGCCGCTGTCGACGGAGGGTGTGTTGAAAGCGCTCGGCACGTCGCTGGCGGGCGCCGCGCTAGGTGCCGTCGCCGGCGGATATCAGGGCGCAGCCCCCAATCCGTGCCCGCGTCCCGGCCTGTGACTCGCTGGCACGCGGATCGCGGAGCGTACCGCTTCGGTTGAAACGAGCGCGATACGAAGCGCCTCGCGTCGCTCGACCGCGGCGCTTCGTCGTTTCCGGCACGCCTATTCCCAGAAGCTGCGAATCGCGACGGCCACGATCACCGGCACCGAGAACACCAGCGGAATCGCGAAATACTGCGCTTCGCGATCGACGATCCAGCTATAGATCACCCACGCCGCGCCGATCGCGAACGTGATGAGGCCGACCGTCACGGCGGCGATGTTCAGGGCCAGCTTCGACGGCTGGCGGCGCGTTTTGGCGGTGTCGTTGTTATCGCGCGGGGACGATTTCATCGGAAAAGTGCGGCCTCGGGCCGGAACAGGGGTAAAGACACAGGAAACCCCATCCGTACCGATCGCGCAAGGGCCGGCGCATGCCGGCCCGGTATCGTTTGTCAGCGCGCGTTACAACCCGAACGACACGGCCAGTTCGTCGAGCAGCTCGCGCTGGAACGCGACGAACCGCTCGCCCGGCTGCTGCGCGATCGCCAGGTCGAGCATCGGATCGGCGACCTCGGTGCGCACGCCGGCCAGTTCCTCGACGATCGCCAGCCCGCAGAACGGTACGTACGCCTCCGAATAGCCGCCTTCGTGAACGATCACGAGCCGCCCGCCGCAATGGCGTTGTGCGGCTTCTTTCACCGCACGGGTCATGAACCGGTAGCTGTCGGTATGCAACTGCATGCGCGCGAGCGGATCGACCGCGCTCGCGTCGAGGCCGCTCGCGATGACGATCAGCTCGGGGCGGAAACGCGCCAGCGCCGGCAGCACGATCCGCTCGAACGCATACCGGTATGCGTCGTCGCCGCTGCCCGCGAGCAGCGGCACGTTCAGGTTCGCGCCGACGCCGGCGCCTTCGCCGCGATCGTCCGCGCCGCTGTAGCCGGGCGGGAAGCAGCGGTCCTGGTGCAGCGAGATCGTCAGCGTATCCGGATCGTCGTAGTAGATCGACTGCGTGCCGTTGCCGTGATGCACGTCCCAGTCGATCACCGCGACGCGCTCGATGCCGTACTTCGCGCGGGCAGCCTCGATCGCGATCGGGATGTTCGCGAGCATGCAGAAGCCCATCGGGCGGTCGCGCAGGCAGTGATGGCCGGGCGGCCGCGACAGCGAGAACGCATTCGCCGCGCGCTCGCCGACGACCGCATCGACCGCCGCGATCGCGAGACCGGCCGACAGCGCGGCGATCTCGTAGCTGCCCTTGCCGAATGGCGCGAGATCGCCGAGGTCGCCGCCGTTCGCGTCGCTCAGCGCGCGGAACGCGTCGAGATAGTGCGCCGGATGAATGCGCAGCAGGTCGGTGGTGGTCGCGGGTTCGGCGCCGTGCAGGTCGAGCCGCGCGGCCAGGCCCGACGCCTGCACGAGCGACAGGAAGCGGCGCTTCGAATCGGGCGATTCCGCGTAGCCCGCGCTCGACGGGGGCTGGACCCAGCCGCCGACCGGGAAGAACAACGCGTGCGTGCCGCCGGTATGCCAGAAAGTGCGTTCGTCGGTGAAAAAGGCAGTGCGATTCATGGATGCGTGACCTGTCACGGTTGGGAGGAAACGGAAGGGCGCGCGCGGCGATCGATGTGGCGCAGCGCGGCGAACGACACGATCGCGACGGCCGTCGCGGCCGCGAACAGCGCGCGCATCGTGCCGCCGGCGTCGAGCATCAGCCCGGCCAGCAGCGGGCCGGCGGCGAGCGCCGCGCCGATCACGAAGTTCAGTGTCGCGACGAGGCGGCCCGACGTGTCGATCTGCGCGACCGTCGCGAGAACGAACGGCAGCACGAAGGTCCACGCGAACTTGAACGCGAAGATCGCCGCGCTGTAGCCGCCGGTGTCACGCATCGCGGCGAGCGCGACGAGCGACGCCGCGAGCAGCGCGTAGCCCGCCGCCAGCATCGCGCGCCGCGCGAGCCGGCCGCCCGCGCACGACGCGAGCGCCGCGCCGGCGATCCCCATCACGCTCGCGATTGCGAGCACGTTGCCGGTCGACTGCGGATCGAGCCCGGCCTCGGCCGCCGCGCGGCTCGCGAACGTCCATACGCTGCCGATCGCGAGATAGAACGTCAGCACCGCGCCGATGGCGAGCACGACGAAGCGGCGCGGCGTCGGCGGCGCGTCGCCGCGCGCCGTATATGCGGATGCCGTCCGCGTGCCGAGCGACGACGGAAAGCCGCGCGACAGCGGCGCCGCGAGCAGCGCGAGCACGGCGAGCGCGATGTACAGCGCGCGCAGCCCGAACGCGGCGAACACGTGCGGCAGCACGAACAGGCCGATCGCGCCCGCGATCAACTGGCCGACGACCCACAGGCCGTACACGCGGTCGCTGTTCCTGCTCGTCGCCGCGCTCGTCATGCAGAGCACCATCAGCGAGCCGCCGCCGAGCGCGGTGATGGCGCGCAGCGCGAGCAGCGCGGCAAACCCCGGCATCCACAGCGCAGTCAGCAGGTTGCCAGCGCCGAACAGCGCGACGGCGAACGCCGCTACGCGGCGTGCGTCGACTCGTCCGAGCCACAGGTACGACGGCACGGTCGCGAGGCTGAACGCGCCGAGTTCGACGAAGAAGTAGGTGCCGATCTGCGACGCGGACAAGCCGAGCTGCGTGGCGAGCTGACCGGCGACGGCGGGCGCCACGAGCAGCAACAGCGGCGTGATGGCCGCGAACACGACGAGCGCGACGAGCGTCGAGCGCGCGAACGTCGACGCGCGGCCGTCGGGCGGGAGGGCGGCATCGGGGGAGAGGGTTTTCATGGCGGGATCTCGTTGGGGGAATCAGAACAGGTGGTACATGCCGACCATCGCGCCGAACTGCGACGCACCGGCGAGCGGCGTCGGGTCGTATTCGTAGACGGTCTGCGAGCTCTGGCCGCTGTTGCGCGCATAGCCGAGGTTCACGTATGCGACGGTGCGTTTGGACAGCGCGTACGTGGTGCTCGCGATGAACAGCGTCGGGTGGCCGATCGCCGGCGTGCGCGAATCGGTGTGGTAGACGCCCGCGTTCAGGCCGATCCCGCTCGACGTCAGGTAGCGCGCACCGCCCCAGACGATCGTGCGGGCCGCGTCGAGGTCGCCGGTCAGGCGTTCGACGCCCGCATACACGGTGAGCGGCAGCGTGGCGAACGCATAACGTGCGGCGAGCGTGCCGAGTTCGCGGCGCCGCGCGGACGCATCGGCCGCCGCCGATACGTCGCCGTGCGCCTGATGCAGCACCGCGCTCGCCGACAGGCCGTTGCTCGTGTACTGGCCGCCGAGCTCGAGCACGCGCCCGGCGCGCGTATTGCCCGCGACGCCGGAGGTCGCGGCGAGCGCTTCGACGTCGAAGCCGGCGAACGTCGGCGACTGGTATTTGACCGAGTGGTCGATGAAGTTCGCGTTCATCGGCACGAGCACGCCCTGGCCGCTGTACGACCCATACCAGAGCGGGTCGTAGAACAGTGTCTTGTCGAACAGCACGCTGAACTGGCGGCCGAGCGTGACGGTGCCCACCGGCCCAGCGATGCCCACGTATGCACCGCGGAAGAACGCGTAGCCGCGCACGGTCGGGGCGCCGTCGTTGACGTTGAAGCCCTGTTCGAGCTTGAACAGCGCCCGCCACCCGCCGCCGAGATCCTCACGGCCCTTGATCCCGAACTGCGAAGGCAGGATGCCGTAGTTCTGCAACTGCACGGCCGAATGGTGCCCGTCGGCGTGCGTCAGGTATTGCACGCCGGCGTCGAGCGCGCCGTACAGCGTGAGGGTGGACTGCGCATGCGCGGCGGCACCGCACACGGCAAGCGTCGCGGCGGCCGCGGCCGTGCGGATGAAGTGGGGTCTCGTCACGTGGGGTTCTCCATACCTTCCTGCATCGGTGCGTCGTTGGTGTCATCGCGACGCAGTGTCCGCAGCGGGAAAACCGTCGAACAGTCGTCCAGATGAACGGTGCGGAAAACCCGCGGTGCGCGGCGTGAACGCCGCGCGATGCCGCCGCGCGCCGTGCTGCGCAGCAGCAACGTGCGATGTACCGTTCAAATGGATGGGGCTGGCGAGCGTTCCGGCGTCGTGGCCCGCCAAAAAAGTCGCTCGCTATAATCGGCCGGTGTCGTTGCGCACATCAGCAGCCCGACCGGACAGGAGAGCGGAAGGTGAGGATCACGACGGATATCGGGCAGGATCTCGACGCGCTGCGCGACGTGCCGGCCGCCATCGTGCTCGACGAACGCGCGTGGCCGCCGCTGCCGTCCCGGCGTGCCGATTTCGATGGCGTCACGCGCGGCGACGCAGCGCAGCGCGCACTCGGGCTGATGCTGCTCGACCTGTACGCGGTGGCCGCGCAGTCCGCCATCGGCGAATTCGAATACCGGTTCTTTTCGCTGCTGCAGGCGCTCGTTCCGTTCGATGCCGCGTGGACGGGCGTCGCGACCCATGTGCCGACCGGCCCGGTGATGCACAACAGCTTTTTGTACCGGTTGCCGCACGCGTTCTTCACCGACTGGAAGCGCGTGCGCGATTGCGACCCGCTCGCGCACCGCACGTTGCACGGCGCGCACGGCCGCGCGGTGCGGCTGTCGGTCGTCGAGCCGGGGCTCGATGGGCGGTTTCGCGACTGGTGCGTGAAGTACGGGCTCGCGCAACTGATGTTTGTGTGTACGCTCGATCGCCGCTTCGGCCTGACGACGTTCGTGTCGATCTACCGTCAGGGCCTGAACCGGCCGTTCAGCGACGACGACGCGCATCGTTTCGAGGAAGTCATTCCGCATCTCGCGGCCGCCTTGACGATCAATCGCGCCGCGCAGCTCACGCGCGAACGCGAGCGCGCCGACACGGTCGCGCCGGCGGCGCGTGCGCTGTGCGACAACTTCGGTGTGCTGCACCATGCCGATCACGGTTTCGACGACGTGCTGCGCACCGAATGGCCGGCCTGGGTCGGTGCACGCGTGCCGGAGCCGCTCGTCGCGCACCTGCGGCGCCAGCCGGGCCGGCCGTTCGTCGGCGACGCACTGCGCATCCAGTGCGTGCCCGTCGCGGGGCTGTTCCAGATCGAGGCGCGGCCGCGCTCGCTGCTCGACCGGCTGAGCCCGCGCGAGCTCGCGGCGATCCGCTATTACGGCACCGGCCGTTCGCACAAGGAAGTCGCGCAGCAGATGGCGATCTCGCCGACGACCGTGCGCCACTATCTGCGCTGCGCGTACCGCAAGCTCGGCATGCACGACAAGAGCCAGATCGCCGGCGTGCTCGGCGCGAGCAGCGGCGCGATCGACGACGAAGCGGTGGAAGCGGGCGGCATGCCGCGCTGAGAGGCACGAGCGCGTACCGCACGATCCGCGGTACGCCGCCTGAAAGGTTGTGCCCGCAACCATTGAGCGTTATGCTCGTCAGCTCCCGGGAGACGGAATTTCATCATGAACGACACGAATTCAGGGTCGGTGCGCGCGGCGGTGGTCGGGGTCGGCGCGATCGGCGGATTGCTCGCGGCCGCGTTGTCGAAAGCCGGCATGACCGTGAGCGCATACGCACGCGGTGCGACGCTCGATGCGCTGAATACGCACGGCGTGCGCGTGATCGACGAGGCGGGCGCAACCGCGTCGGTGCCGGTGCGCGCGAGCGACGATGCGGCCGCGCTCGGTGTGCAGGACTACGTGGTGATCGCGCTGAAGGCGCAGGCGCTGCCGGCGCTGGCCGCGCGCATTGCGCCGCTGGTCGGGCCGGATACGGTGATCGTCGCGGCGATGAACGGGCTGCCGTGGTGGTTCACGCACGGGCTCGAAGGGGCGCTCGACGGCGTGCCGCTCGATGCGGTCGATCCGGCCGGTGCGGTGTCGGCCGCGTTGCCGCCCGCGCAGGCGATCGGCTGCGTCGTGCACCTGTCGTCGAGTACCGACGCGCCGGGCGTCGTGCGCCGCGGGCGCGGCAACCGGCTGATCGTCGGCACGCCCGATCCGCGGCTCGATACGGCCACGGCGCGGTTCGCCGCGGCGCTCACGGCCGGCGGTTTCGACGTCGAGTCGACGCCCGCGATCCGGACCGAGATCTGGACGAAGCTGTGGGGCAACATGAACATGAACCCGCTGAGCGCATTGACCGGGTCGACGGCCGAGCAGTTGCTCGACGATCCGTTCACGCAGGATCTCGCGCTGCGGATGATGGAGGAGGCGGCTTCGATCGGCGCGAAGCTCGGCTTGTCCACCGGGATGAGCGGCCCCGAGCGGATCGCGGTCACGCGCAAGCTCGGCGCGTTCAAGACGTCGATGCTGCAGGATTTCGAGGCGGGGCGCTCGCTCGAGATCGGGCCGATCCTCGGCGTGTTTCCGGAACTCGGCCGCAAGCTTGGCGTGCCGACGCCGTACTGCGACGCGGTGCTCGGATTGTTGCGTCAGCGCGCGGCGAACAGCGGGTTGTAATGCACACGAGGCCGCTGAATTAGCGGCCGTCGGCAACGCCGGCAACGTGACCCCGCGCGCTTCGCGCGATGCCGCCGCATGATGCAAGACAGGCCGCCCGGATCGCGCGTGACGCGACCCGGGCGACCTGTACGATTCCTCGGATCAATGCTGCCGGCAGTGCTCGGCAAACCGGCGAACCGGCGATGCCGAGGCCGACATTCGGCTCAGTCGTCGCGTTCGACTGCGTGCGCAACGACCTTGTCGAGCAGCCGCTCGAACGTCTGACGTTCGCTGTCGGACAGGCACGCGAGCAAGCCGTCGTTCCACTTGCGCACGATCGGCATGATCTTGCGATGCAGCGCGCGGCCGTCAGGGGTCAGCGCGATCAGCACGATCCGGCCGTCTTCCTCGCTCGCGCTGCGCTCTAGCAGCCCCTGACGCAGCAGGGCTTCGGCCGCGCGGCTTGCCTGGCTCTTGTCGAGATTGGTGTGGCGCGCGAGATCCATGATCGAGAACGGGCCGAACGCGCCGACGGCGGCGATCACGCGCGCCTCGGGCAGCGAGATGTCGAGCTTGTGCCGGTACACCTCGCCGATCCCGCGGTCGGAACGCTTCGTGAGCGCATGGAGGCGATAGGTCAGAAACTGATCGAGCCCGGCTGAACGGCCTTTCATGTCGAATCCTGAAGAAAAAGGGCGGGCCCGATTGTTCCTGTATCGCGCGCTCGGGTCAACGGTCAGTGTGCACCGTACTTCAGGCGTGTCAACTGTTCTGCTTCGTTCGCGAGCAGGTTGGCCGCGTCGCGGATCGCGACGTCGAGCGTGATCGGCCCGGGCGCCGGCGAAAAACAGCCGGCGAAATGCTCGGACAGGCGCGGCAGCGCGGCCGGGTCGACCGCGCCCGACAGCAGCGATGCGCTCACGCCGGCGGCCCGCGCGTGGCGGCACGCGATGAACGGCGCCTTGCCGTGCAGCGTCTGCACATCGGAGCGGCCTTCGCCGGTGATCAGCCAATCGGCGCCGGCCAGGGCGGCGTCGAGCCCGACCTGGCGCGCCACCACTTCGGCACCGGCCTCGAAGCGTGCACCGAGCATGTGCAGCGCGAAACCGAGGCCCCCCGCGGCGCCCGCGCCCGGCAGATCGCGGCCGCGGCGGTCGAGCGCGGCTTCGAGCAGGTCGGCGAAGCAGGCGAGGGCCGCATCGAGGAGCGCGACCTGCGCGGCCGTCACGCCCTTTTGCGGACCGAACACGGCGGTGGCGCCATGCGCGCCCGTCAGCGGGTTGTCCACGTCGGACATGCCGACGAATTCCGTTTCCTTCAGACGCGGATCGAGCCCCGACGCGTCGATCCGCGCAATGTCGGCGAGCCGCGACGGCACGGGCTCGACCGGCTGGCCGCCCGCGTCGAAGCACTGCAGGCCGAGGCCCGCGAGCAGCCCGGCGCCCGCGTCGTTGGTGCTGCTGCCGCCGAGCGCGACGAAGAAGCGGCGCACGCCGTCGTCGAGCAGCGCGCGGATCGCCTCGCCCATTCCGCGCGTGCTGCGCGCGTCGACCGGCACGCTCATGCCGACCGGGTCGGTAATGCCGACGATCTCGGCCGTCTCGACGATCGCGGTGCGCGCATCGATCACGCCCACCGCCGCGTCGCGCGCCGCCAGCGACGCGCCGGCCACCCGCAGCGTGCGCCGCGTGCCGCCGCCCGCCAGCATCGCGTCGAGCGTGCCTTCGCCGCCGTCGGCCATCGGGCAGCAGCGCACCACGGCGTCGGGCCGGGCGCGGCGAATGCCGGTGGCGATCGCGTCCGCGACCTGCTCGGCGGAAAGCGAGCCTTTGAACGAATCGGGCGCGATGACGACGACAGGCGCGGACGGGTGTTGCGGCATGGTGTCTCCGGAAGGCGTGATTGGTGTGAAGAAAGAAGAGTCGGGCCACGCAGGTGGCTCACACGCTATCGGAGCTTACAGGATGGTGGGCCCGGGGTGGATACGCCGTTCGGCATAGCGGCGATCCGCGTGCAGGGTCGTGCGACGGGCCGTCGATGGAGCGGGACACACGCGAGTCGCGCCGATCTGGCGGTACGAGGAAAATTGTTTGCTAGAATAGTCGATTCTTCCGGCCAAAGCCGTGCTCCGAGCCGCTTGCGCTAGCCATTCGGCGCGTGCAGGGATGGCGTGGCGCTCCGGCGCGGCGTGTGAGTGCGACGCACCTCACGCTGCAGGCAGGCACGGCAAGGAAAACCCGATTCGCTCGAATAATTTTAGGACGATTGAAGCCATGGCTAACGTTGTTGAGAACCTCGGCAAGCTTGAACGCCGCGTGACGATTTCTTTGCCGAAAGACACCGTGCAGAAGGAAATCGACGCCCGCATCCAGAAACTCGCGAAGAACGTTCGCATGCCGGGTTTCCGCCCGGGCAAGGTGCCGCTGAAGATGGTCGCGCAACAGTACTCGGGTCAGGTCGAGGCGGAAGTGCTGAGCGACAAGATCGGCCAGGAATTCTTCACGATCAGCCGCGCGGAAAACCTGCGCGTCGCCGGCCAGCCGAGCTTCGAGCCGAAGCAGGAACAAGCCGAAGATGCGTACGCGTTCGACGCGACGTTCGAGGTCTACCCGGAAGTGAAGATCGGCGATCTGGCGACGGCTGAAGTCGAACGCTCGACGACGTCGATCGGCGACGCCGAAATCGACCGCACGCTGGACATCCTGCGCAAGCAGCGCGTGCACTACCACGCACGCGGCGAAGCCGGCGAGCACGGCGACGGCGGTGCTGACACCGCGGCGACGGACGGCGACCGCGTGACGGTCGACTTCGTCGGCAAGATCGACGACGTCGCGTTCCAGGGCGGCACGGCCGAAGATTTCCCGTTCGTGCTCGGCGAAGGCCGCATGCTGCCGGAATTCGAAACGGCGGCGCTGGGCCTGAAGGTCGGCGAACAGCGTACGTTCGACCTCAAGTTCCCGGATGACTACCACGGCAAGGACGTCGCCGGCAAAACGGCGCAGTTCACGGTCACGATGAAGAAGATCGAGTGGCCGCACCTGCCGGAAATCGACGCCGAATTCGCGAAGTCGCTCGGTATCGAAGACGGCGACCTCACGAAGATGCGCGCCGAGATCAAGGAAAACCTCGAGCGCGAAGCGAAGCGCCGCACGCAGTCGATCGTCAAGAACCAGGTGATGGACGCGCTGCTGAAGATTTCCGAACTCGACGTGCCGAAGGCGCTGATCGAGCAGGACCAGCAACGTCTCGTCGAAATGGCTCGCCAGGACCTGGCGCAGCGCGGCGTGCCGAACGCGAAGGACGCACCGATCCCGGCCGAGATGTTCGCCGAGCAGGCGGAGCGCCGCGTGAAGCTGGGCCTCGTGCTGGCCGAGCTGGTGAAGTCGAACGGCCTCGAAGCGAAGCCGGAACAGATCCGCGCGGAAGTCGACGAGTTCGCGAAGAGCTACGAAGACCCGAAGGAAGTGGTCCGCTGGTATTATTCCAACCAGCAGCGCCTCGCCGAGATGGAAGCGTTCGTCGTTGAAAGCAACGTCGTCGATTTCGTGCTGGGCAAGGCCAAGGTGACGGACAAGGAAGTGAGCTTCGAGGCACTCGCGAGCGCATCGGCGCAAGCGTAAGTGTCGCTCTAGCGGCGTGCCGGCTGTCGGAGCGACGGCCCGCACGCCGTTTTTACGTCAAGCGCACGGTTGCCATTAATATGGCGATTGAGCGGGCGGCTTCCTACCGTTCAATTTTCCATTCGAACAAGGTTCATTGAATGATCACTCGCGCTGAATTGCTGGACATGCTTGCTTCGAACGCGCCGCAGGGTTTCGAGGCGCAAGCGCTGGGGCTGGTGCCGATCGTCGTCGAAACGAGCGGCCGCGGCGAGCGTTCGTACGATATCTATTCGCGTCTCCTGAAGGAGCGCCTGGTGTTCATGGTCGGCGAAGTGAACGACCAGACCGCCAATCTCGTGGTCGCGCAATTGCTGTTCCTCGAGAGCGAGAATCCCGACAAGGACATCAGCCTCTACATCAACAGCCCGGGCGGCTCGGTGTCGGCCGGGATGGCGATCTACGACACGATGCAGTTCATCAAGCCGGACGTGTCGACCCTGTGCATGGGCCTCGCGGCCAGCATGGGCGCGTTCCTGCTCGCGTCGGGTGCGAAGGGCAAGCGCTTCGCGCTGCCGAATTCGCGCGTGATGATTCACCAGCCGCTGGGCGGCGCGCGCGGCCAGGCATCCGACATCGAGATCCAGGCGCGCGAGATCCTCTACCTGAAGGAACGGTTGAACAACCTGCTCGCGCAGCATACGGGCCAGGACGTCGAGCGCATCGCGCGCGACACCGACCGTGATAACTTCATGTCGAGCGAGGACGCGAAGGCGTACGGGCTGATCGATCAGGTGCTGCTGAAGCGCCCGTAAACTTAAGTGGGGTGCCGCCCCGATTCGCGCGGCGCCCCTGCTATGTTCCGCACGCCCCGAGCCTCTGCGGCAAGCGCATCCGGCCGGCTCCGGTCGCGCCCTAGGCGCGGCGTTCGGAGCATTCGGCGTATCATGTCATTTACCTGTCCGGAGGCTCTACATTCATGGCGGACAAAAAAGGTTCGAACAGCGAGAAGCTGTTGTATTGCTCGTTTTGCGGGAAAAGCCAGCATGAGGTGAAAAAACTCATCGCGGGCCCGTCGGTGTTCATCTGCGATGAATGTATCGACCTTTGCAACGAGATCATTCGCGACGAAGCGGCTGCCGCCGGCGTCGAGGCCAGCCTGTCCCGGTCGGATCTGCCGAGCCCGCAGGAAATTCGCGACATCCTCGATCAGTACGTGATCGGCCAGGAGCGCGCGAAGAAGATCCTCGCGGTGGCCGTGTACAACCACTACAAGCGCCTGAAGCATCTCGACAAGAAGGACGACGTCGAGCTGTCGAAGAGCAACATCCTGCTGATCGGCCCGACGGGCTCCGGCAAGACGCTGCTCGCGCAGACGCTCGCGCGGTTGCTCAACGTGCCGTTCGTGATCGCCGATGCGACGACGCTGACCGAAGCCGGCTACGTCGGCGAGGACGTCGAGAACATCATCCAGAAGCTGTTGCAGAACTGCAACTACGAGGTCGACAAGGCCCAGCGCGGGATCGTCTACATCGACGAAATCGACAAGATCAGCCGCAAGTCGGACAACCCGTCGATCACGCGCGACGTGTCGGGCGAGGGCGTCCAGCAGGCGCTGCTGAAGCTCGTCGAGGGCACGATGGCGTCGGTGCCGCCGCAGGGCGGCCGCAAGCATCCGAACCAGGATTTCATCCAGGTCGACACGACCAACATCCTGTTCATCTGCGGCGGCGCGTTCGACGGTCTCGAAAAGGTGATCACCGATCGTACCGAGAAAACCGGCATCGGCTTCGGCGCGACGGTCAAGAGCAAGCAGGAACGCGACGCGGGCGAAGTGCTGCGCGAAACGGAACCGGAAGATCTGATCAAATTCGGTCTGATCCCCGAATTGATCGGCCGCCTGCCGGTGGTCGCGACGCTCGGCAAGCTCGACGAAGTCGCGCTGATGAAGATCCTGGTCGAGCCGAAGAATGCGCTCGTCAAGCAGTATCACAAGCTGTTCGCGATGGAGCGCGTCGAGCTGGAAATCCGGCCGGGCGCATTGCAGGCAGTCGCCCGCAAGGCGATCCGCCGCAAGACCGGCGCGCGCGGTTTGCGTTCGATCATCGAACAGGCGTTGCTCGACGTGATGTACGAGCTGCCGACGATGAAAGGGGTCAGCAAAGTCATCATCGACGAGAACGTCATCGATGGGGACGGCAAGCCCTTGCTGATCTACGAGGACACGCCGAAGGTGGCGGGTTCGAACTGACCGGCTTGCCGACGATGTTCAGCGAAAAAGGCCGTTCATGAGTCCGTGGGCGGCTTTTTTTCGTTTATCTTGTGGGTAACTCTGACTCGACACGCGGTGGTTACTTTCTTACCGAATATTTCCCGCACTTGAAGGCTTGCAATTCGTTGTGGCGGCCTCAATTACCGAACAATTGATTCCACTCATGGGGAAATGAAATGTCAGGCACCCAACTTCTCCCGCCGGAACGCATCACGCTCCCGCTGCTGCCGCTGCGGGACGTCGTCGTTTTCCCGCACATGGTCATTCCGCTCTTCGTGGGCCGGCCGAAATCGATCAAGGCCCTCGAAGCAGCGATGGAAGGCGGCAAGCACATCATGCTCGTCGCCCAGAAAACCGCGGCCAAGGACGAACCGACCGAAAAGGACATGTACGAGGTCGGTTGTATCGCCAACATTCTGCAGATGCTGAAGCTGCCGGACGGCACCGTGAAGGTGCTCGTCGAGGGCCTGCAGCGCGCGAAGGCGTTGTCCATCGAAGAACAGGAGACGCAGTTCTCCTGCGAAGTGATGCCGCTCGAGCCCGATCACGCCGACAGCGCCGAGACGGAAGCGCTGCGTCGCGCGATCGTGTCGCAGTTCGACCAGTACGTGAAGCTGAACAAGAAGATCCCGCCGGAGATCCTCACGTCGCTGTCGGGCATCGACGAAGCGGGCCGTCTCGCCGACATGATCGCCGAGCGCCTGCCGCTGAAGCTCGACCAGAAGCAGCACATCCTCGAAATGTTCCCGGTCATCGAGCGCCTCGAGCACCTGCTCGCGCAACTCGAAGCCGAGATCGACATCCTGCAGGTCGAAAAGCGCATCCGCGGGCGCGTGAAGCGCCAGATGGAAAAGAGCCAGCGCGAGTACTACCTGAACGAGCAGGTCAAGGCGATCCAGAAGGAACTGGGCGAAGGCGAGGAAGGCGCGGATCTCGAGGAACTCGAGAAGCGCATCAACGCCGCGCGCATGCCGAAGGAAGCCAAGAAGAAGGCCGACGCCGAGCTGAAGAAGCTGAAGCTGATGTCGCCGATGTCGGCGGAAGCCACCGTCGTGCGCAACTACATCGACACGCTGATCGGCCTGCCGTGGCGCAAGAAGAGCAAGGTCAACAACGACCTGTCGAACGCCGAGCAGGTGCTCGACGAGGATCACTTCGGCCTCGAGAAGGTCAAGGAACGGATCCTCGAGTATCTCGCGGTGCAACAGCGCGTGGACAAGGTCAAGGCGCCGATCCTGTGCCTCGTCGGGCCTCCGGGCGTCGGCAAGACCTCGCTCGGTCAGTCGATCGCCCGTGCGACGAACCGCAAGTTCGTCCGGATGGCGCTCGGCGGCGTGCGTGACGAAGCCGAGATCCGCGGCCACCGCCGCACGTATATCGGTTCGATGCCGGGCAAGATCCTGCAAAGCCTCGCGAAGGTCGGCGTGCGCAATCCGCTCTTCCTGCTCGACGAAGTCGACAAGATGGGCATGGATTTCCGCGGCGATCCGTCGTCGGCCCTGCTCGAAGTGCTCGATCCGGAACAGAACCACACGTTCGCCGACCACTACATCGAAGTCGACTTCGACCTGTCGGACGTGATGTTCGTCGCGACGTCGAACTCGCTGAACATCCCGCCGCCGCTGCTCGACCGGATGGAAGTGATTCGTCTGTCGGGCTATACGGAAGACGAGAAGGTCAGCATCGCGCAGCGTTACCTGCTGCCGAAGCAGAAGAAGAACAACGGGCTGAAGGAAGGCGAGATCGACGTCACCGAGCAGGCGATCCGCGACATCATCCGCTACTACACGCGCGAAGCCGGTGTGCGTTCGCTCGAGCGGGAAGTGTCGAAGATCTGCCGCAAGGTCGTGAAGATGCTGCTGCTGAAGAAGGCATCGGGCGCGATCAAGGTCGATGGCGAGAACCTCGATACGTTCCTCGGCGTGCGCAAGTACGACTTCGGCCTCGCGGCGAAGGAAAACCAGGTCGGTCAGGTGACGGGCCTCGCGTGGACGGAAGTCGGCGGCGATCTGCTGACGATCGAAGCCGCGGTGATGCCGGGCAAGGGCAACGTGATCCGCACGGGTTCGCTCGGCGACGTGATGAAGGAGTCGGTCGAGGCCGCACGTTCGGTCGTGCGCTCGCGTTCGCGTCGTCTCGGTATCAAGGACGAGGCGTTCGAGAAGCAGGACATCCACATCCACGTGCCGGAAGGTGCGACGCCGAAGGACGGTCCGTCCGCCGGCGGTGCGATGACGACCGCGCTGGTGTCGGTGCTGACGGGTATTCCCGTGCGGGCCGATGTCGCGATGACGGGCGAAATCACGTTGCGTGGCGAAGTGCTGCCGATCGGCGGGCTGAAGGAAAAGTTGCTGGCGGCTCACCGCGGCGGCATCAAGCTCGTGCTGATTCCGGAAGAGAACGTGAAGGATCTCGCGGACATTCCGGACAACGTGAAGAACGCGATCGAGATCGTGCCGGTCCGCTGGATCGACAAGGTGCTGGAGCTCGCGCTCGAGCGTTCGCCGACTCCGCTGCCGCCGGAAGAAGAAGCGAAGGCAGCAGCGCCGGTCGGCGAGGCGGCGAAGGATGCCGGCTCGACGGAAGTCGTCAAGCACTGAGGCCCTGAGCACCGTCGTGGCCGACGGTTGTTCACGAAACCCGCGGCGGTGTCCGCGGGTTTTTTTATGTGGATCGGAATCGTGCGAGGGAATCGTGCGAGCGCGTGCGTTAAAAAAATCACGCAGCAGGCTTGGCAAAATGATCGGGGATGAATTAAACTTGCGGGCTCGCTGATTGTTGATGCGGAAACGCAGATCGCAGTCGGAACGAATCGGAAACGGGTGCTTAGCTCAGCTGGTAGAGCGGCGCCCTTACAAGGCGTAGGTCGGGGGTTCGAACCCCTCAGCACCCACCAGTTTCACGATTCAGCCAGACCAAGGAGCGGTAGTTCAGTCGGTTAGAATACCGGCCTGTCACGCCGGGGGTCGCGGGTTCGAGTCCCGTCCGCTCCGCCAAACAAACAACAATGCCCGCCTCGTGCGGGCATTGTTGTTTGTGCGTTCGGTTTTGCGCCCGCTTGCGGGCGCGTGACTGCGGAGTGGAGGAAGCCGCTTGCGGGTTCGTTCCGTGCCCGCTTTTCGCCCGTCCCACCCCGTATGTTGTAATATCGGACGTTTTGTCCAATTTTCCCGTCACGCATGCTCGATTTCTTCCGTAATCACCAGCGCCTGATGATGGCGCTCCTGCTCTTGATCGTATTGCCGGGGCTGGGTTTCGTCGGGATCCAAGGCTTCCGCGGCTTCTTCGACGACAGTGCGAACGTCGCGGCAGTCAACGGGCACAAGATCACGCGGGTCGAATTCGACGGCGCGTTCCGCCAGCAGATCGACCAGGCGCGCCAGGCGCTCGGCGGGCAGTTCGACATGAAGATGTTCGACACGCCCGAGCATCGCAAGCAGGTGCTCGATGGCCTGATCCAGCAACGCGTGCTGGCCGACGAGACGCAACGCCTGCACCTGACCGCATCCGACAACGCCGTGCGCGACGCGCTGATGAGCGACCCGATGATCGCGTCGCTGAAGAAGCCCGACGGCACGATCGACGTCGAACGCTACGCGCAACTGCTGTCGTTCCAGGGGATGACACCCGAGCAGTACCAGGAGCGCGTGCGTTACAGCCTCTCGCTCCAGCAGATTCCGGCGAGCATCGTGTCGAGCGCGTTCACGCCGAAGAGCCTCGCGCAACGCCTGTCCGAACTCGCCGCGCAGCAGCGTGAAGTGCAGGCGCTCGTGTTGAAGGCGAGCGACTTCGCGGCGAAGGTCCAGCCGACCGACGCGCAGCTCACCGCGTACTACGACGCACACAAGCAGAGCTTCGCGACGCCGGAAACCGCGACGATCCAGTACCTCGTCTATTCGCCGGCCGCGGCGGCCGCGAGCGCGCAGCCGACCGAGGCGGACATCAAGAAGTTCTACGACGACAATCCGACGCACTTCCGTACCGAAGCACAGGTGCGCGTGAGCCACATCTTCATCGCCGCGCCGGGCAGCGCCAGCGCGGCCGACAAGGCGGCCGCGAAGGCGAAGGCCGAGCAACTGCTCGCCGACGTGAAGGCGCACCCGGACCAGTTCGCGCAGATCGCGCAGAAGAACTCGCAGGACGCGCCGTCGGCAGCGAAGGGCGGCGACCTCGGCTTCATCACGCGCGGCTCGACCGCGGGCGGCAAGGCGTTCGACGATGCGGCGTTCTCGCTCAAGCAGGGCGACGTGAGCGGGATCGTGCAGTCGGATCTCGGTTTCCACATCCTGAAGGCAACCGAAGTGAAGCCGGCGATCGTCAAGCCGTTCGCGGACGTGAAGGACCAGATCGCGGTCGACCTGAAGCAGCAGTACGCATCGAAGGCGTTCTCGGACAACGCGGAAGGCTTCACGTCGACCGTCTACGAAAAGGCGAAGACGCTGCAGCCGGCCGCGGACAAGTACAAGCTGACGATCCAGACGGCCACCGTCACGCCGGTGCCGAATCCGCAGTTGCCGCCGACGAGCCCGTTGAACAATCCGAAGTTCCTGGCCGCCGTGTTCGCGAACGACGCGGTGAAGAACCAGAACAACACGCAGGCGATCGACGTCGGCAACAACACGCTGATCTCGGCGCGCGTGACCGAGCACAAGCCGGCGGCGGTGCCCGCGCTCGACACGATCAAGGACGTCGTGCGCCAGAAGGTCATCGCCGAGCAGGCCGCGGAACTCGCGAAGAAGGACGGTGCGGCGAAGCTGGCCGAACTGCAGAAGTCGAAGTCGACCGACGGGCTCGCGGCCGCGCAGAAGGTGTCGCGCACGCAGGCGCAGGGCTTGACGCCGGCTGCGCTGAGCGCGGTCTACAAGGTCGATGCGAAGACGCTGCCGGCTTACGTCGGTGTCGACCTCGGCGCGGACGGCTATGCGATCTACCGTGTGAACGCGGTGATCCCCGGTTCGGCGGTCGATCCGCAGCAACTGGCGGCCGCGCAGCAGCAGATGGCGCAGGTCGACGCGCAGAGCGAAGGCGAAGCGTACCTCGCCGCGCTGCGCGATCGCTCGAAGGTGAAGCTGTACGGCAGCACGACGGCCGGCCAGCAGCAGGACGGCGACAACTGAGCATCGTTTTGCCCGCAACCATCAAAAAGCCCCGCTCGAAGCGGGGCTTTTTGTTTTCCGGTGCGCCGCGCTCAGCCGTGCGGCTTGCCGAGCAACGGCTTCAGCGCCGGCCACACGTTGTCGAGCAGAATGCGCTGGGCCTGCTGCGCGGGATGCATCTGGTCGGCCTGGAACATTTCGGGCTTGTTCTCGATGCCGGCCAGCAGGAACGGCACGAGCGGCACGCCGAGATCTTTCGACAGCCGCGTATAGACCGCATGGAACTTCTGCGTGTAATCGGGGCCGTAATTGGGCGGCACGTACATGCCGACCAGCACGACTTTCGCCTGGGTGCGCCGCGCGCTCGCGATGATGTCGCGCAGATTCTGCTCGGTCGTCGCGAGCGGCACGCCGCGCAGCGCATCGTTCGAACCGAGCTCGACGACGACGATCGAGGGCTTGAGCCGCTGCAGCACCGCGGGCAACCGCGCACGGCCGCCGCTCGTGGTGTCGCCGCTGACGCTGGCGTTCGCGACGCTATAATCGATTCGCTCGGTCGAAAGCCGTTGCCGCAGCAGCGACACCCAGCCGGTGTCGCGCGGCAATCCGTATTCGGCCGACAGGCTGTCGCCGAGCACGACGATCACGGGCGGGCTCGATGCCGGTGCCGTCGCGGCGCGCGCGGGCACGGTGACGGTGACGGCCAGCAGGGTGCCCAGCAGCGCGGCGGCCGCCGCGCGTCTTTTCCAGCGAAATGTCGTGTCCATGTTCAAGATTACCGATCCGATCATCGAAGTCCATGACGTGTGCAAACGGGTTGCCGATGCAACGGGCGAGCTGACGATCCTCGACGGCATCACGCTCGCCGTGCAGTCGGGCAGCAGCCTCGCGATCGTCGGCGCGTCGGGCTCGGGCAAATCGACGCTGCTCGGCCTGCTTGCGGGGTTGGACAGCGCGACGAGCGGCACGGTTCGCCTGCTCGGTCGCGCGCTCGACCAGCTCGACGAGGACGAACGCGCGGCGCTGCGCAACGGCGCGGTCGGATTCGTATTCCAGTCGTTCCAGTTGATGCCGCACCTGACGGCGCTCGAGAACGTGATGCTGCCGCTCGAACTGCAGGGCGGCATCAGCGCGCGCGACGCAGCCGACCGCGCGCGGGCGCTGCTCGTGCAGGTGGGGCTCGGCGAGCGTACCGCGCATTATCCGAAGCTGCTGTCGGGCGGCGAACAGCAGCGCGTCGCACTCGCACGCGCGTTCGTCACGCGCCCGGCGATCCTGTTCGCCGACGAGCCGACCGGCAGCCTCGATGCTGCAACCGGACACGCGGTCATCGACCTGATGTTCGAACTGAACCGCACGCATGGCGCGACGCTGGTGCTCGTCACGCACGATGCCGAACTCGCGCGCCGCTGCGCAACGACGGTGACCATCGACGCCGGGCGCATCGTCGCGCCGCACGCGGCTTAGCGCAGCGCGTGAATGTTCGTGCCGGCCGCGCGGCGTGGATTGCGCGGCCGGCACGGGCATGACGCCGTCGCGTCAGCGCTTCAACGGCTTCAACGGCTTTAACGGCTTTAACGGCTTCAACGCTTGAGCGCCGCGCGGGCGCGCTCGATCAGCGCCGTGGTCGACGAGTCGTGCTTCGCCGGATCGACCGATTCGGCCGACAGGTCGGCTTCGACGACCTTGCCGAGAATCTTGCCGAGCTCGACGCCCCACTGGTCGAACGGATTGATGTCCCACACCGTCGCCTGCACGAGCACCTTGTGCTCGTAAAGCGCGATCAGCGCACCGAGCGTGCGCGGCGTCAGCGCATCGACGAGCAGCGTCGTGGTCGGGCGGTTGCCGGGGAACGTCAGGTGCGGCGCGAGCGCTTCCTTGCCGGGCCCGGCGACCTTGCGCGCTTCCTCGAGCGTGCGGCCGAGCATCAGCGCCTCGCTCTGCGCGAAGCAGTTCGCGAGCAGCTTCGGGTGATGGCTCGCGAGCGGATGCTCGGGCGTCAGCACCGCGATGAAGTCGATCGGCACGATCGTCGGCCCCTGGTGCAGCATCTGGAAGAACGCATGCTGGCCGTTGGTGCCCGGCTCGCCCCACGTGACGGCCGAGGTCGGGTAGTCGACGAAGGTGCCGTCCAGGCGCGCGGATTTGCCGTTGCTCTCCATTTCGAGCTGCTGCAGGTACGACGGCAGGTAATGCAGCGCTTCCGAATACGGCGCGACGAGATAGCTCTGCGAGCCGAAGAAATTCCGGTACCAGATGCCGATCAGGCCGAGCAGCACCGGCAGGTTGCGCTCGAGCGGCGCTTCGCGGAAGTGACGGTCCATGTCGTTCGCGCCGGCCAGCAGCTCGTCGAACTGTTCGGGGCCGACCGCGATCATGATCGACAAGCCGACCGCCGACCACAGCGAATAGCGGCCGCCGACCCAATCCCACATTTCGAACACGTTGTCGGCGGCGATGCCGAACTTCACGACTTCGGCCGGGTTCGCCGACACGCCGACGAAGTGCTTCGCGAGCGCATCCTCGGGGCAGCCGCGCGCGACGAACCAGTCGCGCAGCGAACGTGCGTTCGTCATCGTCTCGAGCGTCGTGAAGGTCTTCGACACGATGATCGCGAGCGTTTCCTCGGGATCGACCTGTTCGAGCACGCGTGCGAGATCGGCGCCGTCGACGTTCGACACGAAGTGGGTCGTGATGTCGGGCGTGGCGACGTGGTGCAGTGCATGCACGACCATCTTCGGCCCGAGATCGGAGCCGCCGATGCCGATGTTGATCACGTGGCGGATGCGCTTGCCCGTATGGCCCGTCCACGTGCCGCTGCGCACGGCGCGCGCGAACGTCGCCATCTTCGCGCGCTCGGCGCTCACCTGCGCGTGGAACGGCGCCTGCGGGTCGGTCGCGCGCAGCGCGGTGTGCAGCGCGGCGCGGCCTTCGGTCGGATTGACGATCTCGCCCGCGAACATCGCGTCGCGGCGCGCTTCGACGCCCGCATCGCGCGCGAGCTGCACGAGCAGGCGCAGCGTTTCGTCGTCGATGCGGTTCTTCGAGAAATCGGCCGCGAGACCGCCGCCCGGAATCGTGAAGCGTTCGGCGCGGGTCGGCGCGCGGTCGTTTTCCGGCGCGAACCAGTCGCGCAGCCGCGCGTGGCGGATCTGTTCGAAGTGGGATTGAAGGGCAGTCCAGGCGGGGAGCGATTTCAGCGTCATGGCGGTTCGAGTGAAGCGTGAATCGGGAGGAATGCCGCGCCGGCTCATCGGGATCGGAAAGCCGGCGGACGAGAAGGCCCGCCGTGCGGCGGGGCAGTCAGTATAGCGGCGTTACGTGTCGGCGCGCGGCGACGGATAAAAAAGGCGATTGATCAGCGTGCGCACCATCGGCGCGAGCTCGCCCGCGGTGAGCCCGGCCGGGCCGGTGCCGTTTGCGGTCAGCGTGTCGGCCGCGAGGCCGTGCAGATAGACGCCCGCCAGCGCCGCCTCATACGGTGCGACCCGCTGCGCGAGCAGCGCGCCGATCAGGCCGCCGAGCACGTCGCCGGTGCCGCCGGTGGCGAGCGCCGCATTGCCGGTCGGGTTGATCGCCACCCGCCCGTCGGGCGCTGCAATCACCGTGCCCGAGCCTTTCAGCACGACGACGCCCGCGTAACGGGCGGCGAGCGCCTGCGCGGCCGCGACGCGGTCGCGCTGCACGGCTGCCGTGTCGCCGCCGAGCAGGCGCGCGGCTTCGAGTGGATGCGGTGTCAGTACGCACGGATTGCCGCGCGCGCCGCGCCTGACGACGGCGGCCGCGAGGTCCGCGTGCGTCGCGACGAGGTTCAGCGCGTCGGCATCGAGCAGCGTCGCGATGTCTTGCGCGAGCACGTCGCGTACGAGCGTCGCCGCGGCCTCGCGCGTGCCGAGCCCGCAACCGGCCGCGATTGCGGTCATCGTGCCGAGGCCGAGGGTGTCGGCCGGATGCAGCATCAGCTCGGGGAAGGGCGGATCGTACGGCGGCGCGCCCGCGCCCAGAAAGCCGACGTGCACCTTGCCGGCGCCCGCGAACAGCGCGGCGCGCGCGGCGAGGATCGGTGCGCCGCACATGCCCGTGTCGCCGCCGAGCACCGCGAGGCTGCCGTACGTGCCCTTGTGGGACGCGAACGCGCGCGCGGGCAGCGCCGCGGCGAACAGCGAGGGCGCGTTCAGCACGATGGCCGGGGCGGCGGGCGGCGCGACGTCGAGCGACGCGACGTGGATCTCGCCGGCGAGATCGCGGCCGTCGCCCGTGTAGAGGCCGGGCTTCGCGCCGATGAAGGTGAGTGTATGGGTGGCTGCGACGGCGACGCCCGCGCCGACGATCCGGCCCGTGTCGCTGTCGAGCCCGCTCGGCACGTCGAGCGCGAGCACGCGGCCGCCGTCGCGCGCATGGGCGGCGATGCGTGCGGCCTGCTCGGCGAACGTGCCGTCGAGCGCGCGGCCGAGACCGATGCCGAACAGCCCGTCGACGACCCACGCATAGCCTTCCAGCGACGCGGGCGGGGCGGCCGACAACGGCACGCCTGCCGTGCGCGCGACACCGAGTGCCCATTGCGCGTCGTCCGGTTTGACCGGCACCGGCATCCAAGCATGCGTCGCGACGCCGAGCTGCTGGAGCTGCGCGGCGGCCACCAGCGCGTCGCCGCCGTTGTTGCCGGGGCCGACCGCGAACCAGACGGGGCGATCGTCGCCGGCGACGCGCTCGGACAGCCAGCGCGCGGCGGCGGCGCCGGCGCGGCCCATCAACGTGTGCGGCGGCAGCGCGGCGGTTGCATCGGCTTCGGCCGCGCGCAGGTCGGCGACGCGCAGCAGCGCGATCGGATCGGAATCGGGAAGCGGGCGGGTAACGGTCATCGCGGGATCGTGGCGGCTGGCAAGGATGCCGCCACGGGCCGGCCCGCGGCGGTCAGGTCGTGAAGCGGCCGGCGCTCAGCGCGGCGAGCGTGTCGGCGGGCCAGTGCTGGACGTTGCCGCCCAGATAGTCGGTCACCACTTTAGCAGACCCGCACGCGAGGCCCCAGCCGGCCGGGCCATGGCCGAAATTGACGAACACGCGCGGATGCGGGGTCGGACCCACGACGGGCAGACCGTCGGGCGACAGCAGTTGCGTGCCTTGCCACGACAGCGCGGCCGAGATCTTCGCGGCACCCGGTACCCAGTCATGGACGGCCTGGCCGAGGAGCGCGAGCGCGGCTTCGGACAGCGGCTCGGCGAGCGGTTTCGCGGTGTCGGCCTGGCTCTGCAGCACCGCGGCCCCGCCGACGCGCAGCCGCTGATGGGTGCGCGTGATCGAGATCCGCTTGATCGAATCGACGACGCTCAGGTGCGGTGCGTGTTCTTCGTACGCGACTGGCGCGGTGAGCGTATGGACGCGCACCGGGTGCAGCGGCAGGCGCCAGCCGAGCCGTTCGAGCAGCGCGATGCTGCCGGCGCCGGCGGCGACCACGATCGCGTCGGCGGAAATCACGTCGACCTCGCGCGCCTTCGCCGCGCTCCGGTTGCCCGGCGGCACGAGCTCGACCGCCGCGCGGCCGTTGTCGACGCGGATCGCGGCGACGTCCGCGCCGAAGCGGAACTGCACGCCGTGCTCGTCGAGCGTCTGCTTGACCAGTTTCGCGAACAGCGGGCAGTTGCCGGTGCGCTCGGTTTCGAGCAGCACGCCGCCGGCAAAGCCGGGCTCGGCCGGCACCGACGGTTCGAGCGCCGCGCATTCGTCGGCGGTGAGCGTGCGGTACGGCTGGTCGAGCGTGCGCAGCAGGTCGAGCGCCGGTTGCAGCGCGTCCCAGTCGCGCGGATCGCGCACGACGTGCAGGATGCCGGGCTTCTGCTCGAATTCGAGCTCGAGGCGCGCCTCGATATCGGCGAGCGTGTCGCGCGACACGTCGATCAGCGGGCGCAGCCGCGCGTACTGCGCGGCGAACGCGTCGGGCTCGCGCAGCGTGCCGAGCTGCTTGACGAAGTGGCGCACGCCGCCGTTGAAGCCCGGCTTGTAGACGACGCCGCTGTCGCGCGACTGGCGCTGGCGCATGAAAGTCGGGCCGAACCAGACGTCGAGCGGGCTCGGCAGCAGCGCGCCGCCGTCGCCGTAGGTCGCACCTTGCGCGACGGTCGCGTGGCGTTCGACCACGCACACGCGATGGCCGGCCGCGCGCAGCTGGTAGGCGGTGGCGACGCCGCTGATTCCGCCGCCGATGACGATGACATCCATTGGATTGCTTCGATGACGGGCGGCGCGCACGCCGCCCGGTGAGAATTCGCTGAGGGCCGAGGCCCGGTCAACCCGGAATGATAGCGCCAAAAGTGCGCTAGCCGGCGCCGGCCGAGCACCAGGTCGTGCGCTCGCGCCGCGGCGGCCGGCGCGCGGGCCGCCGCGGGCCGCTCCGGCGGGCGGCCGTGCGCGCCGTGCGCCCGGGCACCGGGGCGGTGCACGCGGACTACCGATCGGCGGTCTTGGGCGGCCGACTTCCGGGTATAATTACGGCCTTCCTTTCGCCCCACGTCGCCACCTCGCGCGACTCATCGACGTCAGTCCAGCCCATGGCTCACTTCTCGTGTTTTCCCGGCGCTTCGGCCCTCTCCGATTTCCGTCAAACCCGTCTGCTCGACACGCTCAGGCAAATCGACGCCAACATCGTCGCGGTGCGCGGCCAGTTCCTGCACTTCGTCAATGCGGCCGAGCCGCTGTCGGCCGACGACAGCGCGCGCATCGACGCGCTGATGCACTACGGCGAGCCGTTCCAGCCGGCGGGCGAGAAGGGCGCGACCGAGACCTTCGTCGTGCTGCCGCGCTTCGGCACGGTTTCGCCGTGGGCGAGCAAGGCGACCGACATCGCGCAGCACTGCGGCCTCACGCAGGTGCGCCGCATCGAGCGCGGCGTCGAATTCACGGTCACGCTGAAGTCGGGCCTGCTCGGCGGCAAGAAGGTGCTGTCGGACGACGCACGCGCGGCCGTCGCGGCCGCGCTGCATGACCGGATGACCGAAAGCGTGGTCGCGGCGCGCGACGACGCGAAGCACCTGTTCGACGAACTGCCGGCCAAGCCGCTCGCGAGCGTCGACGTGCTGGGCGTCGGCCGCGGCGCGCTGGAGCGCGCGAACGTCGAGCTGGGCCTCGCGCTCGCCGACGACGAGATCGACTACCTGGTCGACGCGTTCCGCAAGCTCGAACGCAACCCGACCGACGTCGAACTGATGATGTTCGCGCAGGCGAACAGCGAACACTGCCGCCACAAGATCTTCAATGCGCAGTGGACGATCGACGGCGAAGCGCAGGACATGTCGCTGTTCGCGATGATCCGCAACACCGAGAAGCTGAGCCCGCAGGGCACGATCGTCGCGTATTCGGACAACTCGTCGATCATGGTCGGCGCCGAAGCCGAACGCTGGTTCCCGCGCAACGCGGGTGCGGCCGGCGAGCCGGGCGAGCGTTATGCCCGCCACACCGAGCTCACGCACACGCTGATGAAGGTCGAGACGCACAATCATCCGACGGCGATCTCGCCGTTCCCGGGTGCGGCGACCGGCGCGGGCGGCGAGATCCGCGACGAAGGCGCGACGGGCCGCGGCGCGCGTCCGAAGGCCGGCCTCACGGGCTTCACCGTGTCGAACCTCGACCTGCCCGACGCCCGCCAGCCGTGGGAAAGCGCACGCGACGCGGCGCAGCCGGTGGCCGAGCGCAACCCGAACGAGCAGCACGGCCCCTACGGCCGTCCGGACCGCATCGCGTCGCCGCTGCAGATCATGATCGACGGCCCGCTCGGCGGCGCCGCGTTCAACAACGAATTCGGCCGCCCGAACCTCGGCGGCTACTTCCGCGTGTACGAGCAGAACGTCGGCGGCACGGTGCACGGCTATCACAAGCCGATCATGATCGCGGGCGGCCTCGGCAACATCGCGGATCAGCATACGCACAAGCACGACGTGCCGGCGGGCTCGCTGCTGATCCAGATCGGCGGCCCCGGCATGCGGATCGGCATGGGCGGCGGCGCGGCCAGCTCGATGGCGACCGGCGCGAACACGGCCGAGCTCGATTTCGACTCGGTGCAGCGCGGCAACCCGGAAATCGAGCGGCGCGCGCAGGAAGTGATCAACGGCTGCTGGCAGCTCGGCGCGGAAAACCCGATCCTGAGCATCCACGACGTCGGCGCGGGCGGCCTGTCGAACGCGTTCCCCGAGATCGTCGACGGCGCGGGCAAGGGCGCGCGCTTCGAACTGCGCAAGGTCGCGCTCGAGGAATCGGGCCTGTCGCCGCGCGAAATCTGGTCGAACGAGGCGCAGGAGCGTTACGTGCTGGCGATCGCGCCGGCCGACCTGCCGCGCTTCGAGGCGATCTGCGCGCGCGAGCGCTGCCCGTTCGCGGTGGTCGGTGTCGCGACCGACGAACGCCAGCTGAAGCTCGTCGACGACGAAGCGACGGGCGCCGACGAATACCCGGTCGACATGCCGATGGAAGTGCTGCTCGGCAAGCCGCCGCGCATGCACCGCGACGTCGTGCGCGTGAGCACCGAGCGTGCGCCGGTGGACGTGACGGGCATCGCGCTGTCGGAAGTCGCGCTCGACGTGCTGAAGCACCCGACGGTCGGCAGCAAGTCGTTCCTGATCACGATCGGCGACCGTTCGGTCGGCGGTACGTCGGTGCGCGACCAGATGGTCGGCCCGTGGCAAGTGCCGGTGGCCGACTGCGCGATCACCGCGCTCGACTACGCGGGCTTCAAGGGCGAGGCGATGACGATGGCCGAGCGTACGCCGCTCGCGGTGATCGACGCGCCGGCATCGGGCCGCATGGCCGTCGGCGAAGCGATCACGAACATCGCGAGCGCGCCGATCGCGTCGCTCGACAAGCTGAAGCTGTCGGCGAACTGGATGGCCGCATGCGGCACGGCCGGCGAGGACGCCGCGCTGTTCGACACGGTCAAGGCGATCGGCATGGAGCTGTGCCCGGCGCTCGGGATCGGCATCCCGGTCGGCAAGGACTCGCTGTCGATGAAGACGAAGTGGGACGAGCAGGGCGTCGCGAAGGAAGTGGTGTCGCCGGTGTCGCTGATCATCTCCGCGTTCGCGCCGGTCGATGACGTGCGCCGCCATCTCACGCCGCAACTGCGCCGCGTGGCGGACGCGGGCGACAGCGTGCTGATCGCGATCGATCTGGGCCGCGGCAAGAACCGGATGGGCGGCAGCATCTTCGCGCAGGTCACGCAGCAGGTCGGCAATGCGACGCCGGACGTCGACGACGCGGAAGACCTGAAGCGCTTCTTCAACGCGATCCAGTCGCTCAATGCACAAGACAAGCTGCTCGCGTACCACGACCGCTCGGACGGCGGCCTGTGGGCGACCGTGTGCGAAATGGCGTTCGCGGGCCGTGCGGGCGTGTCGTTGAACGTCGACATGCTGACGCTCGACCCGAACCACGAATCCGACTACGGCGACGCGAAGGACTGGGCGAAGCAGACGAGCGGCCGTCGCGACGATCGCACGCTGCGCGCGCTGTTCTCCGAAGAGCTCGGCGCCATCGTGCAGGTGCGCGCGTCCGACCGCGACGCGGTGCTCGGTGCGCTGCGCGAGTTCGGCCTGTCGACCTGTTCGCACGTGATCGGCTCGGTCAACGATCGCGACGTGATCGAGGTGTACCGCGATGCGAAGAAGATCTTCGGCGCGCCGCGTACCGAACTCCATCGCGCATGGAGCGAAGTGAGCTGGCGCATCGCGCGCCTGCGCGACAACCCCGCCTGCGCGGATGCCGAATACGACGCGCTGCTCGACGCGGCCGATCCGGGCATCTCGCCGGTGCTGACGTTCGATCCGGCCGACGACATCGCCGCGCCGTTCATCGCGACGGGCGCACGGCCGCGCGTCGCGATCCTGCGCGAACAGGGCGTGAACTCGCATCTGGAAACGGCGTATGCGTTCGATCGCGCGGGCTTCGACGCGCACGACGTGCACATGAGCGACCTGCTCGCGGGCCGCGCGACGCTGGCCGATTTCGCGGGCGCGGTCGCGTGCGGCGGTTTCTCGTACGGCGACGTGCTGGGCGCGGGCGAAGGCTGGGCGAAGACGATCCGTTTCAACGCGAACCTCGCCGACATGTTCTCGGCCTTCTTCGCGCGTCCCGATACGTTCGCACTCGGTATCTGCAACGGCTGCCAGATGCTGTCGAGCATCGCGTCGATGATCCCGGGCGCCGAAGCGTGGCCGAAGTTCACGCGCAACAAGTCCGAGCAGTTCGAGGCGCGCTTCTCGTTCGTCGAAGTGGAGAAGTCGCCGTCGATCTTCTTCGCGGGCATGGAAGGCTCGCGGATTCCGGTCGCGGTCGCGCACGGCGAAGGCTATGCGGACTTTTCGCAGCAGGGCGACATCGATCGCGTCGCGGTCGCGATGCGTTACGTCGATCACCGCGGCGAAGCGACCGAGCGCTATCCGTTCAACCCGAACGGTTCGCCGGCCGGCATCACGTCGGTCACGACGGCGGACGGCCGCTTCTCGGTGCTGATGCCGCACATGGAGCGCGTGCATCGCACGGTCACGATGAGCTGGCACCCGGAAGGCTGGGGCGAAGCGAGCCCGTGGATGCGGGTGTTCCGCAACGCGCGCCGCTGGATCGGCTGATCCGGATGATGTTCGACCCGAACGCACCGGTCGAGGTCGTCACGCTGCGTGACGAACGGGCGGGCGAGGCCGACGCGATCGGCCGCGTGATCCGGGCGGCGTTCGCGGGCGAGCCGCAGGGCGGGGCGTTCGAGCAGCGCATCGTCGAGACACTGCGCGCAGACGGCGCGCTGAGCGTATCGCTCGTCGCGGAGCGCGACGGGCGTATCGTCGGGCACGTCGCGTTTTCGCCCGTCGCGATCGGCGGCGAGCCGGCCGGCAGCCAGCAGTGGTACGGACTCGCGCCGCTCGCGGTGCGGCCCGATTGCCAGCGGCAGAGCATCGGCGCGGGGCTCGCGCGCACGGGGCTCGACGCGTTGCGGCGGCTCGGCGCGCGCGGCTGCGTGGTGCTCGGCGAGCCGGCGTATTACGCGCGTTTCGGGTTCGAACCGCACGGCGGCATCGTGTTTCCGGGCGTGCCGCCCGAGTATTTTCTCGCGCTGCCGTTCGACGAATCGGCGCCGCTGCCGTCGGGCGAAGCGCGTTATCACGACGTGTTTTATCCCGCGTAGCGAACCCTGCGGGCAGGCGATGCCCGACACGGGAAAAACCGCTCTTCGGAGCGGTTTTTTATTGCGCGCCGGTTGAGCGCCGTCGCGTCGCGAGACACGTGTTCGTGCGCGCCAAAAGAAAAAGCCGCTCCGAAGAGCGGCTTTTCGATGCGCGTGCGACGCGCGCCGGCGTTACTGGATCTTGGCCTGCTGGCGCAGACCTTCCTCGAACGCCTGCAGCTTCTGCTGCACGAGCTGCTGGGCGATCTGCGCCTTCACCTGCTCGAACGGCGGCGGTGCGATGTCGCGGATGTCGTCGACGCGGATGATGTGCCAGCCGAACTGCGTCTTCACCGGCGTATCGGTCATCTGGCCTTTCTGCAGCTTCTGCGCGGCGGCCGCGAATTCCGGCACGTACGCCTTCGGGTCGGACCAGTCGAGATCGCCGCCGTTCTTGCCCGAACCCGGATCCTTCGAGTATTGCTTCGCGAGATCCTCGAACTTCGCGCCGGCCTTGATCTTCGCGATCAGGTCCTTCGCCTGCTGCTCGTCGCTGACGAGGATGTGGTGCAGGTGGTATTCGCGGTTGCCGCCGGCGCCCTTGACGAGGTTGTCGTAACGCGCCTTCACTTCGGCGTCGGTCGGCTGGTTCTTCTTCAGGAAGCTCTCGATCATCGAGCGCAGCACGACGGTCTGCTGCGCGACGGCGACTTGCGCCTTCACGTCCGGACGATTCGGGATGCCTTCGCGGATCGCTTCCTGCATCAGGATTTCGCGGTTCACGAGTTCCTGGCGCACGGCCTGCTGCAGTTGCGGGCCGTCGGTCTGGCCTTGCTGAACGAGCTGCGCGACCATCGCGTCGGCGCGCGACTTCGGAATCGGCGTGCCGTTGACGACGGCGATGTTCTGGGCGAATGCCGGTGCCGCTGCAAATGCAGCCGCCGCGACCCACAGGCGGGGGGATTTCAGGATCATCGGGAATTCCTAATGAGACTAGATTGAAGATTCGTTGAATTCTTCGGGCGTGTAAGCCACGATCGCGAGCGCGTGAATGCCGCGCTGCATCGCATCAGCGAGCGCATCATACACCAGCCGGTGCCGCGCGACGCGCGGCTTGCCCGCGAACGCGGACGACACGATCGTGACCGTGAAATGACCGCCGGCGGAGGCACCCGCGTGGCCTGCGTGCTGCGCGCTGTCGTCGCGCACGGCGAGCGACAGCGGGGCGAGCGACGCGGTGAGGCGCGCTTCGATCAGCGCGATGCGTTCGTCGGGGGAGGCGTGGAGAAAGGCGTCGCTCATGTCATTCGTCCTTCAGGTACTTCGTGAGCCACAGGCTCTGCAGGATGATGAATACGACCATCGCGCCCGTCGTACCGAACAGCTTGAAGTTCACCCATTGCGATTCGGTGAAGTTGTGCACCACGTACAGGTTCGCGACGCCGAGCACCGCGAAGAACATCGCCCACGCGACGTTCAGCTTGTCCCACACGGGCGACGGCAGCGTGAGCTGCTTGCCCATCATCTTCTCGATCAGGTTCTTGCTGAACGCATAACGCGCGGCGAGCAACCCGATCGCAAACAGCCAGTACAGCACGGTCGGTTTCCATTGTATGAATTTCTCGTCATGCAGGACGAGGGTGGCGCCGCCGAACACGACGATCACGCCGAGGCTGACCCACAGCATCGTGTCGACCTTCCGGTGCCGGAAGGCGACCCAGGCGACCTGGGCCAGCGTCGCGACGATCGCGACCGCGGTGGCGGTAAAGATGCCCCAGACCTTGAAGGCGACAAAAAACAGGATGATCGGAAACAGATCGAACAGGAATTTCATGGCGCTCGCAGCTGCGTGACGGGCCGCTGGCGCGGCCTGTCATCGTTGTAGGGACCCGCCAGGCATCGCCGTCGCGGATCGGGGCGGTCCGGCCCGAGGCTGGCCGCCCGGCAGATCCGCCCGGCGCCGCTCATTCGTTTTCGGGTCGGGACTCGAAGTTTAACGCAGCCGAATTGATGCAGTACCGCAAACCGGTCTGATCGCGCGGGCCGTCCTCGAAGACGTGGCCCAGATGCGCGCCGCAGTGGTTGCAGCGCACCTCGACGCGCACCATCCCGTGCGAGTAGTCGACCTTCTCGTCGATCACTTCGCCGTCGAGCGGCTTGAAGTAGCTGGGCCAGCCGCAGCCCGAGTGGAACTTGGCGCCGGATTCGAACAGCGGCGTGCTGCAGACGACGCACTTGTAGATGCCGGCATCCTCGGTGTCGGTGTATTCGCCGGTGAACGCGCGCTCGGTCGCCGCGTGCTGCGTGACCTCGTACTGCATCGGCGTGAGCCGGCGGCGCAGCTCGGCGTCGTCCTTCTGGTACGGGAAGGTCTTATCGTCGGAATCGTGTGACATGGGGTTCTCCTGATCGGTCGGTCGAGATGCGCGGGTTGCAGGCTCAGGACGAGCAGCTCACTTCGAGCGAGCCGGCCCAGTCGGGCGGCAACGCCGCGTACGCTTCATGCTCCGGTTGTTCGTCGAACGGACGGCGCAGGATTTGCGCGAGCCGCTCGACTTCCGAAAAATCCTTTTCCTTCGCGCGCCGGATCGCGACTTCGGCCAGATGGTTGCGAAGCACGTATTTCGGGTTCGCGCGGTTCATTGCAATCGCGCGCGCCGCGTCGTCGCGCGTTTCCTCGGACAGCCGCGCGCGGTAGAGGTTCGCCCATGCGTCGAACGCTTCGCGGTCGATGAACAGGTCGCGCACGGGTGCGTCGCGGCTCGCGTCGTGCTTCGAGATCTGCGCGAGCCGGCGGAACGTCAACGTGAAATCCGCGTGGCTCGCGTGCATCGTCTCGAGCAGCTTGTTCGCGAGGTCGGCGTCGTGCTCGCGTTCGAGCTCGAGGCCGAGCTTCGCACGCATCGCGCGTTCGAGTGCGGGACCGAAGCGCTCCGGAAACTTCGCGAGCACGGCCTGGGCATCGTCCACCGCGCGCTCGGCGCGCGCATCGTCGTCGGCGATGCCGTGCTGCAGCCCGATCAGCGGCAGCAGCGCCTGCGCGAGGCAGTAGCAGTTCCAGTGCGCGATGCGCGGCTGCATCCGGTACGCATAGCGGCCGCCGGTATCGGAGTGGTTGCAGATGTGGTTCGCGTCGAACGCGTCGACGAAGCCGAACGGGCCGTAGTCGATCGTCACGCCGAGGATCGACATGTTGTCGGTGTTCATCACGCCGTGGCAGAAGCCGACGGCCTGCCACTGCGCGACGAGGTCGGCAGTGCGCAGCGTCGCGGCCTCGAGCAGCGCGAGGTACGGATCGTCCGCGTCGCGGCAGGCCGGATAGAAGCGGTCGATCACGTGATCGGCAAGTTGGCGCAGCAGGTCGGGGCGATCGTTCGAGAAGAAGTGCTCGAAGTGGCCGAAGCGCACGAAGCTCTCCGACACGCGCGTGACGACGGCCGCCGTTTCGATCTCCTCGCGCACCACCGGCTGGTCGGAGCCGACCACCGTCAACGCGCGCGTGGTCGGGATGCCGAGGTGATGCATCGCTTCCGAGCACAGGAATTCGCGGATCGACGAGCGCAGCACCGCGCGGCCGTCGCCCATCCGCGAGTACGGCGTGCGGCCGCCGCCCTTGAGCTGCAGTTCGTAGCGCCGGCCGTCGGTGCCCGGCAATTCGCCGATCGTCAGCGCGCGGCCGTCGCCGAGCTGGCCGGCCCACACGCCGAACTGGTGGCCGGAATAGACCGACGCGTACGGCATCGCGTGCGCGGGCCAGTCGCGCGTCGGGTTGCCGGCGAACAGTTCGGCGAAACCGGGCTGCGCGGCGATCGCGGGCGGCAGGCCAAGCAATTGCATGACTTCGTCGGAACAGCCGACGACGTACGGCGCGGCAAGCGGCGCGGCCGGCAGTCGCGTATGAAACGCGTCGCCGAGCGTGACGAACGCGCGTTCGGCGGGCGCGCCGAGCGTCGCGGGGAGGTCGGGGAGAGTGTCAGCCGCATCGGCTGCGCTTCGGGAAAACGACATGTTGAGCGCCTCTGGGTAAGCCGATATTGTAAGGCGGCGTCGCGCCGCCCGCATGGCGGCCCGCGCATCGCGCGCCACGCCCGTCCGGGGCCGCTGACGGGCGCGCACCGGGACCGCTTCCGTACGGAAACGGCCCCCAGGCTGGTCACCGATTCGCATCCTCAGGGAGAACAAGACGATGGGTAAGCCGTTGCTGGGCCAGATGATGGATGTGCCGCTGCTGGTGTCGTCGCTGATTTCGCATGCCGCGCGGCACGCCGGCGACACGGAGATCGTGTCGAAGCGCGTGGAAGGCGACCTGCATCGCTACACGTACCGCGATTGCGAACGCCGCGCGAAGCAGCTGGCGCAGGCGCTCGCGCGGCTCGGCGTCGAAACCGGCGAGCGCGTCGGCACGCTGGCGTGGAACGGCTACCGGCATCTGGAGGCGTATTACGCGATCGGCGGGATGGGCGCCGTGTGCCACACGATCAACCCGCGCCTGTTTCCCGAACAGATCGCGTACATCGTCAATCACGCGGAAGACCGTTACGTCCTGTTCGACATCAATTTCGCGCCGCTGGTCGACGCGATCGCGCCGCAATGCCCGCACGTGAAGGGCTGGATCGCGATGACGGACGCCGCGCACCTGCCGTCCGGCGCCACGCCGTTCCTCTGCTACGAAACGCTCGTCGAAGCCGAGGACGGCCGCTACGACTGGCCGCGTCTCGACGAGCGGCAGGCGTCGGGGCTCTGCTACACGTCCGGCACGACCGGCAACCCGAAGGGCGTGCTGTATTCGAATCGCTCGACCGTGCTGCACGCGTACGGCGCCGCGCTGCCCGACGCGATGAACCTGTCCGCGATGGACGCCGTGCTGCCCGTCGTGCCGATGTTCCACGTCAACGCCTGGGGGCTGCCGTACGCGGTGCCGCTGACGGGCGGCAAGCTGGTGCTGCCCGGCAAGGATCTCGACGGGAAATCGCTGTACGCGCTGATGGAGGCCGAGCGCGTGACGTTCTCCGCGGGCGTGCCGACCGTGTGGCTCGGCCTGCTGAACTACATGCGCGAAGCCGGCGTGCGTTTCTCGACGCTGAACCGCACGGTGATCGGCGGCTCCGCGTGCCCGCCCGCGATGCTGCGTACGTTCGAGGACGAATACGGCGTGCGCGTGATCCATGCGTGGGGGATGACCGAACTGTCGCCGCTCGGCACGCTCGCGAAGCTCAACTGGGCGCAGTCGCAGCGGCCGCTCGACGCGCAGCGCCGGCTGCTCGAGAAGCAGGGGCGCGTGATCTGCGGCGTCGACATGCGCATCGTCGGCGACGACGGCCGCGAGCTGCCGTGGGACGGCATCGCGTTCGGCGAACTGCAGGTGCGCGGGCCGTGGGTGATCGACCACTACTTTCGCGGCGATGCGTCGCCGCTGTCGGACGGCTGGTTTCCGACCGGCGACGTCGCGACGATCGACCCCGACGGCTTCCTGCAGATCACCGACCGCAGCAAGGACGTGATCAAGTCGGGCGGCGAGTGGATCAGCTCGATCGACATCGAGAACGTCGCGATCGCGCATCCGGGGGTGGCCGAAGCCGCCTGCATCGCCTGCGCGCACCCGAAATGGACCGAGCGCCCGCTGCTCGTCGTGGTGCCGCGCGAAGGCGCGAACCTGAGCCGCGACACGCTGCTCGCGTTCTACGAGGGCAAGGTCGCGAAATGGTGGATTCCCGACGACGTCGTGTTCGTCGAATCTCTGCCGCACACGGCGACCGGCAAGCTGCAGAAGCTGAAGCTGCGCGAGACGTTCCGCGATTACGTGCTGCCGACGGCGGTGTGCGAGCCGTAAGCCCCGTGCCGGGCCGCCGCCGCCGGCCTGCGAATCGGTCTCCCGATCCGTCCCCGGATCGGGAGCAAAATTCAAATTGAACGACCGTGCTTTTTCGTTGTATGCTGCCTCCGTTCATCCGGACATGCGGCCGTTCGACCGCGCACAATGAAGCGCAGCCAATCCGGCGCGCGATGCATGGAGGCAGGCAGATGGCAGTGGATTACTCGACTCGCGACGGCGTGGCCGTCATCACGCTCAACAATCCGCCCGTCAACGGGCTCGGCCTGTCGACCCGCCAGGGCGTCATGGACGCGCTCGATCGCGCCGCGCAGGATCCGTCGGTCACGGCCATCGTGCTGACCGGCGCGGGCCGCGCGTTCTCGGGCGGCGCCGACATCACCGAATTCAATACGCCGAAGGCCCTGCAGGAGCCGACGCTGCACACCGTGATCCGCGCGGTGGAGGCGAGCGCGAAGCCGGTCGTCGCGGCGCTGCACAGCGTCGTGATGGGCGGCGGCCTGGAGCTTGCGCTCGGCGCGCATTACCGCGTCGCGGCGCCCGGCGCGCAGGTCGCGCTGCCCGAAGTGAAGCTCGGGCTGCTGCCGGGCGCGGGCGGCACGCAACGCCTGCCGCGCGCGGTCGGGCTCGAAACCGCGCTGAACATGATCGTGTCGGGCGCGCCGGTGCCGTCGGAGCAACTCGCGAAGAGCGGGCTGTTCGACGAAATGGCCGACGGCGATCCGCTCGACGCGGCCGTCGCGTTCGCCCGCACGGTCGGCGCGCAGAAGGGGCCGCATCCGCGCGTGCGCGATCGCAAGATCGTCCACGAGAACGCGGCGGGCTTCATCCAGTTCGCACGCAATTCCGCGCGGGCCGCCGCGCCGAATTTCCCCGCGCCGCACAAGTGCATCGACGCGATCGAGGCCGGCGTGCTGAACGGTTTCGACAAGGGCAGCATCGCCGAGCGCGAAGGTTTCGTCGCGCTGATGATGACGCCGGAAAGCCGCGCGCTGCGTCATGCGTTCTTCGGCGAGCGGGCGGCTAGCAAGATTCCCGACGTGCCGGCCGACACGCCGCTGCGCGAGATCCGCCGGGTCGGCGTGATCGGCGCGGGCACGATGGGCGGCGGGATCGCGATGAACTTCATCAACGCGGGGCTGCCCGTCACGCTGCTCGAGACGAAGGAGGAGGCGCTCGAGCGCGGCCTCGCGACGATCCGCAAGAATTACGACGCGCAGGTGAAGAAGGGCAAGCTCACGCAGGAGAAGCTCGACGCGCGCATGGCGCTGATCGCGCCGACGCTGTCCTACGACGACCTGAAGGACGCCGACCTGATCGTCGAGGCCGTATTCGAGGAGCTCGGCGTGAAGGAGCAGGTGTTCCGCAAGCTCGACGAAGTCGCGAAGCCGGGCGCGATCCTCGCGTCGAACACGTCGACGCTCGACGTCGACAAGATCGCCGCGTTCACGAAGCGTCCGCAGGACGTGGTCGGCATGCACTTCTTCAGCCCGGCGAACGTGATGAAGCTGCTCGAGGTCGTGCGCGGCGCACAGACTGCGAAGGACGTGCTCGCGACCGTGATGGCCGTCGCGAAGAAAATCCGCAAGACGGCGGTCGTGTCGGGCGTGTGCGACGGCTTCATCGGCAACCGGATGATCGAGCAGTACATCCGCCAGGCGCTGTTCATGCTCGAGGAAGGCGCGCTGCCCGCGCAGGTCGACCGCGCGATCGAGAAGTTCGGGTTCGCGATGGGGCCGTTCCGGATGAGCGACCTCGCCGGCAACGACATCGGCTGGGCGATCCGCAAGCGGCGCTACGTCGAGCAGCCCGGGCTGCAGTATTCGAAGATCGCCGACCGCCTGTGCGAACAGGGTCGCTTCGGCCAGAAGACGGGCGCCGGCTGGTACGACTACGTGCCGGGCGATCGCAAGGCGAAGCCGTCGTCGCTCGTCGACGAGATGGTCGTCGCGTATTCGAAGGAGCGCGGCGTCGAGCGGCGCAAGATCGGCGACGACGAGATCGTCGAGCGGCTGGTGTTCGCGCTCGTCAACGAAGGCGCGAAGATCCTCGAGGAGAAGATCGCGTCGAAGGCGTCCGACATCGACATGGTCTATCTGACCGGCTATGGCTTCCCGCTGTGGCGCGGCGGCCCGATGCTGTATGCGGACGCGGTCGGCCTCTACAACGTCGAGCGCGCGATTCGCCGCTATGCGGCGGCGCCGAACGGCGACGCGTGGCAACTCGCGCCGTCGATCGCGGAACTGGCGAAGGCCGGCCGCGGGTTCAACGGCTGACGGCGCCGCCTCGCGGCGCGGCCGATCCTGTCTGGAGACATGCAATGAAACGCACCGACGACGTCCTGCTCGTGATCGACGTGCAATACGACTTCATGCCGGGCGGCGCGCTCGCGGTGCCCGACGGCGATGCGGTCGTGCCCGTGATCAACGCGCTCGCGCAACGTTTCGACCAGGTCGTGCTCACGCAGGACTGGCACCCGAGCGAGCACGTGTCGTTCGCGGCGAACCATCCGGGCCGCGAGCCGTTCTCGACGCTCGCCCTGCCGTACGGCGAGCAGGTGCTGTGGCCCGTGCATTGCGTGCAGGACACCGACGGCGCGGCGCTGCATCGCGACCTCGACATCCCGCACGCGCGGCTCGTGATCCGCAAGGGCGGCGACGCGCAGGTCGACAGCTATTCCGCGTTCGTCGAAGCCGACCGCACGACGCGCACGGGGCTCGCGGGCTACCTGCGCGAACTCGGCGCGAAGCGCGTGTGGTGCTGCGGGCTCGCGACCGACTATTGCGTCGCGTGGTCGGCGCTCGATGCGCGCGCGGCCGGTTTCGAAGCCGCGGTGATCAACGATGCGTGCCGTGCGATCGACCTGAACGGGTCGCTGGCACGCGCATGGCAGCAGATGCAGGCAGCGGGCGTCGCGCATGCGACGTCCGCCGGCGCGCGCCCGGCGGCGTAGCGCATTCCCCATCCGATTCAGGACATGAAGCAGGACCGAAGGAGACTCGCATGACCGAAGCCGTAATCGTATCGACCGCACGCACGCCGCTGGCGAAATCCTGGCGCGGCGCCTTCAACATGACGCACGGCGCGACGCTCGGCGGCCACGTGGTCGCGGCGGCGCTCGAACGCGCGAAGCTCGACCCGGCGCGCGTCGAGGACGTGATCATGGGCTGCGCGAACCCCGAAGGCGCGACGGGCGCGAACATCGCGCGGCAGATCGCGCTGCGCGCCGGGCTGCCGGTGAGCGTGCCGGGGATGACGGTGAACCGTTTCTGTTCGTCGGGGCTGCAGACCATCGCGCTGGCCGCGCAGCGGATCATCGCGGGCGAAGGCGACATCTATGTGGCCGGCGGCGTCGAATCGATCTCGTGCGTGCAGAACGAGATGAACCGGCACATGATCCAGGAAGGCTGGCTCGTCCAGCACAAGCCCGAGATCTACTGGAACATGCTGCAGACGGCCGAGAACGTCGCGCAGCGCTACGGCATCTCGAAGGAGCGGCAGGACGCGTACGGCGTGCAGTCGCAACTGCGCGCCGCGGCCGCGCAGGAAGCCGGGCGCTTCCGCGACGAGATCGTACCGATCACCGTGCTCGCGGGCATCGCCGACAAGGCGACGGGGCGCCTGTTCACGCAGGAAGTGACGGTATCGGCCGACGAGGGCATCCGCCCCGACACGACGCTCGAAGGCGTGTCGAAGATCCGCTCGGCCGTGCCGGGCGGCGTGATCACCGCGGGCAATGCGAGCCAGTTCTCGGACGGCGCGTCGGCGTGCGTCGTGATGAGCGCCGAGGCCGCCCAGCGCGACGGGCTGCAGCCGCTCGGCGCGTTCCGCGGCTTCGCGGTGGCCGGCTGCGAACCGGACGAAATGGGCATCGGCCCGGTGTTCGCGGTGCCCAAGCTGCTGAAGCAGGCGGGGCTGAAAGTCGACGACATCGGCCTGTGGGAACTGAACGAGGCGTTCGCGGTGCAGGTGCTGTACTGCCGCGACACGCTCGGGATTCCCGAGGACCGCCTGAACGTGAACGGCGGCGCGATCGCGGTCGGTCATCCGTACGGCGTGTCGGGCGCGCGCCTGACGGGCCATGCGCTGATCGAAGGCAAGCGGCGCGGCGTGAAGTACGTGGTCGTCACGATGTGCATCGGCGGCGGGCAGGGCGCGGCCGGCCTGTTCGAAATCCTCTGATCTTTGAGCGGCGGCCGCGGTCGCGCTTCGGCGTCACCGCACGCCGCCGCGGCGAATCGGCGCGGCCCCGCGCCATTCGCAACGATCGGGAAGCAAAAGGCATGCACCCGGCAATGCCGTTTCCCCTGACTTGTCAAACGAATTGCCCCACCTATACTTGCTCTGACATTTGCCTTTCGGCACGATGGGCCGGATCGTGCGTCGTGCGATCCGTGCCGCGAAGATTCGAATCATCACAGCAGACCGACCGGGGACCGAATGAGTACGACCCATGCAGCCGGGGAACCGCCGCGCGTCGTCAGCGCGGCCGCGAGGCTCTACGCGAAATGCCTGCTGGTCGGATTCGCGCTGCTGCCTGCGTATCTGATTGCCTATCTGTGGTTCTTCAGCGACCGGAGCGTCGTGTTCGAGAGCCACGCCTTCCATGAAATCGCGATCGCGGCGGCGACCCTCGAAGGCGCGTTCGTCACCTACGTGACGTGGGTGTGCTACCGGTCGTCCGGCGAGCCGCTGTTGCGCTGGCTGACGCTCGGCTTTCTCGGCTTCGCGATGATCTATGCGCTGCACGGTGCATTCACCGGGATGGCGCACCACAATATCTGGCTGTTCCTGCTGTACGGGCCCGCATCGCGCTTCGTGATGTCGGCGCTGCTGCTCACGGGCCTGCTGTCGTATTCGCGTCCGCCCGACCGGATCGACAAGCGCACGAGCGCGCGGACGTGGCTGCCGTGGATCGTGTTCTTCGTGATCGTCAACGTGGCGGTCGCGTACATCGCGTATTCGCCGGTCGCGGGCGCGCTCGGCACGCGGCTGTCGATGGAAGGCGGCGCGCTGGTGTTCTCGCTGCTGAACGTGGGGCTGCTGCTCGCGCGGCGGATCCGCTCGCCGCTGATGGTGATCTACGGCGTGTCGATCATGGCGTTCGCGCTGTCGTCGCTCGCGTTCATCCTCGGCAAGCCGTGGAATCACATGTGGTGGCTCGCGCATGCGATCTTCGCGGGCGGCTTCTTCCTGCTCAGTTACGGCGTCGTGCAGGCGCTGCAGACGACGCGCTCGTTCTCGGCGATCTACAGCCAGGAAGATCTGATGAGCCGGCTGTCGGAATCGATGGCGCGCACCGAAAGCGCGCTGCAGGAGCTGCGGCGCACGAACCAGAAGCTCGAGTACATGGCCGCGACCGACCCGATGACGGGCGCGTCGAACCGCCGCCAGTTCATCGCGCAGGTCGAGCGCGAGATCGTGCGGGCCGAGCGCGACGGCACGCCGTTCTGCCTGCTCGCGCTCGATCTCGACAATTTCAAGAATATCAACGATGCATACGGGCACCAGATCGGCGACGAGGTGCTGCGCGGCGTCGTGCGCCAGTGCCTCGAGGCGATCCGGCCGGCGGGCGCGCTTGCGCGGGTCGGCGGCGAGGAGTTCATGGCGCTCTTGCCGGACATGCCGCTCGAGGGCGCGCGGATGACGGCCGAGCGCGTGCGTTCGTCGATCGCGAGTGCGCCGTTCGGGCTCGACTTCAAGCGCGTGCAGGTGACGGTCAGCGTCGGCGTCGCGCAATACGGCGTCGACGGCAGCACGGTCGATGCGCTGCTGCGGGTGGTCGACGAGCGGCTGTACCAGGCGAAGCGGGAAGGGCGCAACCGCGTGGTGTCGCGATGATCCGCATTCCACCGACGCCCCGGCGGCGGGCGCGCCGCCGGGGCTTTTGCAGACCAGCGCCGATGCCGGTGCCGGTCGGCACGCGCGCGGCGACGCGCTAGCGCGACGCCACCGCGGTCGCCTGCTTCGGCCGTTCGTCCTGTATCGGCTGCGACGCCTGCCACCAGTACTTGCCCGCGCGCTGCTGCGGATCGCGGATCGCGAGATACGTCGTACTCCAGAGCTGCGCCGCGTTGGCTTCGGTCGCATCGGCGCTGCGCGTGCCGAATGCGTCGGTCTGATATTTGCCGTTCACGTAGGACCACGTCCACATTTCCGAGGTGCGCATGTCGCGCCCGTTCGAGATCACCTGCCAGATCGTCTGCCGCGCCTGCGTGAGCAGCGTGCGTGTCGTGGCCGACAGGTCCTGACGCGCGAGCTGGCGATCGAGCCCGGCCACCCACATCGCCTGCTGCCACGACCAGATCACCGTGCCGTGATACGCGGAACTCGTGAACTTCGGCCACAGCGACGGGTTCGCATACGCGGGGTTCGCGATCAGCATCCCGGCATCGGTCACGAGCCCGCTCGGGAACGGCCGCGTGACGTCGGCGACGATCCGCTGAAGCTGATCGTCCGGCGGCGTGCCGAACAGCAGCGCGAAGCCGCCGTCGGAATTCATCACCGGAATCGGGTTGCCCTGCTGGTCGAGCGACAGCGCGTAGAAGGCCAGCGGTGCGTTGGGCGCGGCGCCGGCCGGCACGCCGGCGGACGGCGCATAAGCCGACACGTCGGTGGCTGCCTGCGCGGCCGGCACGCTGACCTGGAACAGCGGCGGCGCCTGCGTTTCCCAGACGGCCGCTTCGTTCGCCGTGTTGGCGAGCGTCGCGCGCTGCCCCGCGTCGAGGTACGGATCGAGCAGGCCACGGGCGAGGAACGCATTCGCCGCGCGCAGCGCGGCCGGCACGAGCACCGCGTTCACGTCGTACGGGTAGACGCCGCCGCCGAGGCCGTCGGTGCTGTCGCGCCAGTTGCCGACGATTTCGCCGGGCCGCAGGTGGATCAGGTTCGCGACCGACGGCTGCTGCGCGAACGGCTGCGCGGTCGTCGCGACGTGCAGCAGATTGACGACGAGACGGCTGCCGTTGGTCTGCCCGTCGCTGCCGCGCTGCGCCAGATACGCGGCCGCGCGGGCCTGGCCGCGCGTATCGTCGACCAGCCACGCGGCCGCGATCGGCGCGAGCAGGTAGTCGCTGTCGATCATCTTGTAGTCGTAGGTCGGTGTCGGATCGTTCGGCCGCCCGTTCTTCTGGTTGTCGATCAGCGCGAATTCGCCGATGCCTTCCTCGTGCGCGACCTTGCCGTCGGCGGACAGCCTGCTCAGCACCGACGACAGCCCGGCCTCGATCGCCGCGGGTTCGAGCACGGGCATCAGCATGCGGACCGAGATCAGCGTGTCGCGGCCGAAGTACGTGTCGTACTGCCACGAGCCGGCCAGCAGCTTGTCGTTGAAGCTCAGGAATTCGAGCACGTTCTGGCTGACCGGGTCGGGATTCACGGACGGGGCGAACAGGTCGGCGTGCGCGATCGGCGACAGCGGCGTCTCGCCCGTTAGCGCATCGATGTGCAGCTTCAGCGTGTGCGAGCCCGCCGGCGCGCTCAGCACGAGCTTGCCGCCCGCTGCCGGCGCGATGCTGCCGCCGTCGCGCAGCGTGATGCGCAGCGCATAGCCCGGCGCGCCGTCGATCCGGTCGCGTTGCCATTGCGCGGTGCTGCCCTGGACCGTCGGCGCGGTGAGGATCTGTTGCGGAATCGTGGCGCCGCCGTTGAAGTCGCGCAGGAAGCGCACGTTGCTGAGCACGCCCTGGCGGATCGTCAGCGTACCGGTGTCGACCGACACGTCGGCGCCGATGCCGTACAGCGGGCGGCCGTGTGCGTCCGGCGCCGACAGCGCGGACGGCGGCGTGTCGAGGCTCCAGTTCACCGGCTGCGCGGTGTCGTCGAACCACAGCCCGGTGCCGCTGTTGCCGGCGGGGAAGACCACGAGCAGGCGCGGCTTCGTCGACGAGCGCACGAGCAGGTGCGCGGCGACCTTGTCCTGCCGGTAGAACGCGTTGATCTGGCCGCCGGTATCCATACGGAACGACAACGCGGCGGTGTTCGACGGCGGGCTGTTCGATTTGACGTCGTCGTCGTTGCAGGCCGACAGCAGACCGGCGCAGACGAGCCCGAGACACAGCGACTTCGCAAGGCGATGCATGTTGATGTCCCTCCTGATGAATGGCGATTTTTATATCCGGATGTTCTGATCGGCGGATCTTGGATCGCTTGATCCCGGTTTGAATTCATTCCGGCGAATGACGGGAATTAATCGGGATGTTGCGATTCTTCGAAAAGAAAATAGGTTGGCAAATAACCGAATGGCCAATAAATGCCGGAAGCTGAAAAACGACAAGGGGTGACGCATCGATGCTCCGCGAGAAAGGCAATGCGAAAGCCCTTCGCGCGGGTGAGTGGCGAATCCGGGGCGGCGAAGAAAATGATACGTAAGCCGTCGTAGGCGATTCTAAATTTGCGAGAAAGTCCAAGTCAATAATGTTTTTGTCGTCGACTATTGAGTTGGAAAGATGGTCGCAATTATTACCCGCCATGCCGGTAAAATGTGCGATTTAATGGATTCGAATTAATTCACTTCGGATATCCGCTGACAAAACGGTCGGCAATACCGTATCGCGCCGGCGATTGATGCCGGACAGTAGAGGAATCGTCATGTTTGTGTCGGCCATTTGGGTAAGGAGCCGACGCGCCCGGGGACGGTGGGCACGAAGCCGTGCAATCTGCGTTCCTGCCCTTCGACCAGGATTGTGCGTGCGCTCCCATCGGAATCGCCAGGTCGGGCGGGCGGGGCGGCTACCGTCGCTGAACGCGGATCGTCGCCCGGAGCATTGAAGAACAGGAGATTCGATACTGGTTTTACTCAGCTGACGCGAGCTCGGACCGACGACATTTCCAGCGTCACGCTACGCAACGTTCCATATTTCGACTATTATAGAAATATGGAATCGAACCAAATCATCGCCGCGCTTGCAGCGCTCGCGCACGAGTCCCGGCTCGCCGTATTTCGCGCGCTCGTCCAGGCCGGGCCGGAAGGCATGTCCGCCGGGCAGATCGCCACGTTGCTGGACGTGCCGCCGTCGTCACTGTCCTTCCATTTGAAGGAACTGGCGTATGCGCAACTCGTGACGAGCCGGCAAGAAGGCCGCTTCGTGTTCTATTGCGGAAACTTCGCGACGATGAACGGCTTGGTCGCGTACCTCACCGAGAACTGCTGCGGCGGCAATCCATGTTCGCCGGTGTCGGCGTGCTCCACGCCCGGTAGCGGCCAATCCTGACGCGCCTTCGCGTGCATCGCCCATGACCACGAACGTACTGATTCTCTGCACCCACAACTCCGCCCGCAGCGTGCTGGCGGAGGGCATGCTCAATTTCTGGGCCGCGAGGCTCGGCAAGGACGTCCGGGCGTACAGCGCCGGCAGTGCGCCGAGCGGTCGCCTCAATCCGTTCGCGCTGGAGGCGCTCACGAACGCCGGCGCGGACGTCGACGGATACCGCAGTAAAAGCTGGGACGAATTCGTCGGCGACGGGGCGCCCGAGATGCGTGTCGTCATCACGGTGTGCGATAGTGCGGCAGCCGAAACGTGCCCGTACTGGCCCGGCAGCCCCGTCAAGGTCCATTGGGGTTACGCCGATCCGTCGAATGCGGTCGGGGATGACGAAGGCAGGCGACTTGCCTTCGACCTGACGCGTCAGGCGATCGGCTATCGCATGCTGCAGTTGCTGGCGTTGCCGCTCGAGCGCATGAGCAATGCCGAGTTTCAGGACGCGTTGACCGATATCTCGCGAAACTGATCGCCCATACCGCGGCCCGCCGCCGACGCGAGCGGCGCGCGACGCCTTCGAGACCGAACCCCGTGCAATGACCACGTACAACGCTGCCCCGCCGAGCAAGGCCGCTGCCAACAAGCCGGCCATCAATTTCTTCGAGCGCTACCTTACTGTCTGGGTCGCGCTGTGTATCGTCGCAGGTATCGCGCTCGGCCGGGTGCTGCCCGGTTTGTTCCAGCAGATCGGCCGGATGGAATACGCGCAGGTCAATCTGCCCGTCGGGCTGCTGATCTGGGTGATGATCATCCCGATGCTCGTCAAGGTCGACTTCGCCGCGTTGCACGAGGTACGTCGGCACGTGAAAGGCATCGGCGTCACGCTCGTCGTGAACTGGCTCGTCAAGCCGTTCTCGATGGCGTTCCTGGGCTGGCTGTTCATTCGCCACCTGTTCGCACCGATGTTGCCGACGGACCAGCTCGATAGCTACATCGCGGGCCTGATTCTGCTTGCCGCGGCGCCGTGTACGGCGATGGTATTCGTGTGGAGTCGGCTCACGGATGGCGATCCGCTGTTCACGTTGTCGCAGGTCGCGCTGAACGACAGCATCATGGTGATCGCGTTCGCACCGCTGGTCGGGCTGCTGCTCGGCATGTCGGCGATCGCCGTACCGTGGGCGACGCTGGTCACATCGGTCGTGCTGTACATCGTCGTTCCGGTGATCCTCGCGCAGTTGTGGCGCAAGCGCCTGCTCGCAAAGGGCGCGGCCGCATTCGATGCCGCGATGGTGAGGATTGCTCCCTGGTCGATCGCCGCGCTTCTCGCGACGCTCGTACTCCTGTTCGCATTTCAAGGCGCGGCGATTCTGGCGCAGCCGCTCGTGATCGCGCTGCTCGCGGTACCGATCCTGATTCAGGTGTTCTTCAATTCGGCACTGGCCTACTGGCTCAACCGCGCGGTCGGCGAGAAGCACAGCGTTGCATGTCCGTCGGCGCTCATCGGCGCGTCCAACTTCTTCGAGCTGGCCGTCGCGGCGGCGATCAGCCTGTTCGGATTTCACTCGGGCGCCGCGCTGGCGACCGTCGTCGGCGTGCTGATCGAGGTACCGGTGATGTTGCTGGTCGTGCGTGTCGTCAATCGGTCGAAGGGCTGGTACGAGTGCCGGGCCTGAACACATCGGAGCATCTGCACATGACCGACTACCTGAACGATTTACCGCAACTCGACACCGCGCTGTTCCGCGTGCCGGATGCCGCCCAATTGCGGCCGGCGGCGCCGTCGACTCATCCTCCCCGGATTCTGCTGCTCTATGGGTCGCTGCGCGAGCGCTCGTTCAGCCGCTTGCTGGTCGAGGAAGCGGCACGCTTGCTTACGGCGATGGGCGCCGAAGTCCGCGTGTTCAATCCGAGCGGGCTGCCGCTACCGGATGACGCGCCCGACAGTCATCCCAAGGTCGTCGAGCTGCGCGAGTTCGTGATGTGGTCGGAAGGGATGGTGTGGTGCTCGCCGGAGCGGCACGGCGCGATGACGGGCATCATGAAGTCGCAGGTCGACTGGATTCCGCTGTCGATCGGCGCCGTGCGGCCGACGCAGGGCAAGACGCTCGCGGTGATGCAGGTGAGCGGCGGTTCGCAGTCGTTCAACGCGGTGAACCAGATGCGTGTGCTCGGACGCTGGATGCGCATGCTGACCATCCCGAACCAGTCGTCGGTGGCGAAGGCGTTCATGGAGTTCGACGAAGCGGGGCGGATGAAGCCATCCGCTTATTTCGATCGTGTCGTGGACGTGATGGAAGAATTGGTCAAATTTACGTTGCTGACGAGAGACATCGGTCCGTACCTGGTCGATCGGTACAGCGAACGGAAGGAGAGCGCCGAAGCGCTTTCACGGCGTGTGAACCAGCGAAGCATCTAGCATCCGACGGAAGGAGCGAAGATGGAGATCCGTTGCGCCGCTGTCGATGACTTGCCGTCGATTGAAGCATTGCTGCGCGAGAACGCCTTGCCAGCCGACGGCGTCGCAAGCCATGTGCAACGTTTCGTCGTTGCGATCGAGCATTCGACGATATGCGGATGCGGGGGTATCGAGTATTACGGTGACGTCGCGCTGCTGCGTTCCGTTGCGGTCGCCGCGCACGTACGCGATGCCGGCGTCGGGCGGGTGATCGTGTCGCGGCTCGTGGATGCGTGCCTGTCCCGCAACGTTCGGTCGTTGGTGCTGCTCACGACGACCGCGGAGAGCTATTTCGCCTGTCTGGGTTTCGTGCGCGTTGCACGAGGGGACGTGCCGTCTGCGGTGCTCGCGTCGCCGCAGTTTCAGGGCGTGTGTCCGGAGTCGGCCGTTTCAATGCTGCGGGTTCTTTAAGCGTTACGGCGATCACCGCACGCTTCGGGGGGCTGCCGGCAACCGCATTCGATGCGCGGTTTCGAGCCTTCTGTCCGGCCAGGAGCCTTCCGGCAGGGCAACGTAGTGAGGTACGGAGTATCGAGACGGCGATCAACCAAACTGCGACGTCAGCCATCCCTCCGCCCATTTAGTTGCGTACGCAACTGCATCGTCGCGACGCTCGAAGGCCGCCAGATCGCCGCTCGTGTGTACTTCTCGCTCCGCTCCGTCCACGAGTATCGTGGTAATCCTCACGTGTGCGACGTACTGCCGATCGGCCCTGCGTGGTGTCGGATCGATCCGGAACCGTGTCGAATTGAAGAGCATTTTCTTCTCCAGACGTTGTCATCGTCGAGAATCGCTGTCGGCCCATGCGAGCCGATCATTGAGCCATCGCCTCGGGTGCTGGCTGCTGTTGCCTGCATGCTCGCCCTGTACGAGAAGGTCGCTATCGGACCTGCTTCCGAAGGTATCCGGGACGGCGGCCTCGAGCGATCGTCAGGTCGCGGACATCACACGGGGACGCGGGCAAGGCCTTATCGCCTGGGGTGCTTCATTTCCTCGGCTTCCACGATCGCGAGTCGTTCTTCGCTTGCGGAACCGGATTCCATGGCTTCGTCGATCGATGCCAGCGCATACTCGCAGGCGAGCTTCGTTTCCTCGACGCCAGGCTCGGGCTCCTCGTCGTCGTCGCTGGGCGGCGGGGAAAGCATGTCTTCAAGCATCATCGCCAGTTCCGGGGTGTCCCATTGTTCCCCCCTTTGCTCTTTCTTCTTGATGTAGTGCCGGATTTCCGCGTCTTGCTCGGGCGAAAGTGGAAGGTGCCGAAACGTGTTGCGTGGATTGGTGTCGATCATGATGTTGCTCCGAAGTTTGAATCCGATTCGCTCGAACGGCCTCCCGGATTACGCGTGCACGGGAAAAGGGTGCGAAACGAGGCGCCTACTTGCGGGGGCGCGAATCCTGGATTCGTCCGAGGCGCCCCAAAAGCTCGTCCACCTGAAGTTCGAGGATCCTGTTTCGCTCGGACTGCGTGCGAAGTTTGTTGAGCCTGATGCGCCAATACGCTGGATCGCTGACCGACGATCTGTTGACGAACGCATGCCGTGCCTGCTCAAGCAGGCCGATCGCTCGCCTGATATGTACCAGTTCGCGTTCCGCATCACAGTACCCGTTCATGTTTGCCGCCTTTTGATTGCGTTTTGCCTCTTGACGGGCTGCCCGCTAGAACACTCGAGTTCACGGCGCAGGAGCCGATTGCGAACTGGGGCGTTGCCGCACGACGGGTGTCGCAAGAGGAGGGAAGGTTGTGCGCAAGCAGGGGCGACACGAAACCGGGGAGAGGGGCGAGCCGTCAATCTGCAAATGGGGCTCGGATGAGACCATCATACGCGCATCGCCGATGACGCAACGGTTTTATTTCGGCTGCGACGCGACGTACTCGTATCCGATGCCGTCGTTCGTGATCGCCCATTTTTAAAGACTACGAACAGACAGGGCGCGCCGCTCGAGAGGCGAACGCAGCGGAAAAAACGGCGCTGGTTCGGGCCGTGCAGGTGCCGGCTTCGCCGGCTGATATCCGTCGTCACGTGCAGGCAGCGATCCGCTTGCAGACCGGGCGATCGCGATGCGCGCGAGAGCGCCTTCGGCAAGTGCAAGGCGGAGAAATCTGCGTCGCCCTGCGCTGCCTGTTCCCATGTATAGTGGGCCTCCCCCCTGTGGAGTGACCAACATGCCGGCATACCCGTTTTTTCTCTACAAGGGGTACGAACTTCATCCTCTTGTCTTCTCCCGCACGTTCGATCGCTTTGACCGACATTCCCGTTACGCCGAAGGGTATGACGTCGCGGTGCGAATCTGTCGTCCGGCATCGATGGCCAGCTCTCCGGAAGGTCGCGTTTTTCGGCTAAACCAGCCCGAGGCATTCTCCGATTTCGGCGTGGCGAGGCGCGCTGCCGGGCAGCAGGGAAAGGACATCGTCGACGGGAAGGTGAGCGGCGCTTCGGTCGTCGACATGTGAACGCGCTGCGGGCGTACGCGGGCAATCGACCGGCGTCGTCGCTGCTGGCCTGTTTCACCGTCGTTTTTTGTGGAAAAAACGATCCGGGTGGACATCGGCGGGACGCATCTCGGCGCGAAGTGACGAGCCTGGCGCCGGGGTTCTTCCAGACCGGTATCGGTCGTGCAAATCAACGTCGATGTGCTTGCGCATTGTCTCGCGTGCCGCGAGGCGGGTTGCGCACGGGTTCGCAGCGGTTAGCGAACTCCCGCTCCGGTTACCGGCTGCCCTCTGACCCTCAACGGAGCGTCCCATGTATCGGATGATCGTGTACCGCGGATTCGAAATCCATGTCGAACTCACGCCGGCCGCTGCGGATCTCTACGACGTCACGTTTCAGATCAAGGGCGCGGACAATCTTCGTGTCGTGGGTGGGCGCGGCGGCAAGATTTCGCTGCACAACGGCCCCTATACGCGCCGGTGGGCTTATCTCATCGCTGAAGCCGCCGGGCGTGCTGCAATCGATGTGCTCCTCGGCGTGGTCGTCGGGGACGATAACCCCGTCGCCTGACGCGGGTTGGGCGTCTGTCGGTGCGCGGGAATATTGTCGTTTGCGGGTTATCGCGCGGTTACGAATGGCGCGAGAAGGATGCGGGATTTGTATCGGCCGTCCTGGAAACCAACGGCGGATATTCGCCGATCGCGAATAAACGCTCCTTCCCGGCAATCCCGTATCGGCAGCGCCAGCGCTTGGCGCCGGATGACTGAACCCCGAGATACGGCGCCATTGGCGCCCGTAAGTTTGGTAGGCTTGTCGCCTGTGTTTGCTCGTCGGATCTCGACGTCGGCAAGTGGCACGATGAGACGCGGGGGCCGCCCTCGAAGATTGCAGGCGATACCCGCTTTTTCTCGGCCGAGCGCGACTTCGAGCGAATGCGAGCGAACGGTGGGAAGGGCCGACAGCGCCCGACTGGCAACGGTTGCAGGCGAAGCGCCGAACCAACACGAACAGGAGCGAACGAAGTGATCAGACATATCGTCATGTGGAAGTTGAAGGAATCGGCGGAAGGCGCGACGCGTGCGCAGAACGCGCTGAAGCTGAAGGAAAAGCTCGAAGGCTGCCGCGACCTCGTGCCGGGTACCCTGCAGATCGACGTCGGCGTGGCGACGCCGGGCCTCGACGCGACCGCCGACATCGTGCTCGTCTCCGATTTCGCCGACAAGGCCGCGCTCGACGCATACCAGGTGCATCCGGTCCACCAGGAAGTGAAGAAATTCGTCGTCGCGGTGGCCGAATCGCGCGAGTGCGTCGACTACATCGTCGACAACGCACGATGAGCGACGCGGCAACCCCGACGGAAGGCCCGTCGATCGAAAGCCCGTTCGTCGATCTGCTCGGCGTGCAGCTCGTGTCCGCGAAGGATGGCGCGAGCGAGATCGTGCTGCCGCTCGAGGAGCGCCACATGAACACGTGGAGCATCGCGCACGGCGGCGTGACGATGACGCTCGCCGATATCGCGCTCGCGATGGCGGCGCGCAGCCTGACCGACGACGGCGTCGGCGTCGTCACGGTCGAGATGAAGGTGAACTTCATGCAGCCGGGCCGCGGCGAGCTGCGCGCTTACGGGCGCGTGATGCACCGCTCGACGACGATGGCCTACTGCGAAGGCGAAGTGCGCGACAGCGACGGCAATTTCGTCGCGAAGGCGCTCGGTACGTTCAAGTACATGCGGCGGCTCGCGGTCGGCCGCGACATCAAGCGGCAACGCTCGCGCACCGCGCCGGACGCCCAGCCCGGCCCGAGCGACGCGTAAGCATCCGTCACGCACGGCCCTGTCTCTTCGATGAGGCAGGGCCGTCTCGTTTTGGAGCACGGGCTGGCCGGCACACCGCGCGCCGCGCCCGCCGGGCGCGCGCGTGGCATCATGTCACGCTTGTCCGTTCACGGCGCCACGCCGGCGCCGTCCATACCGATGCCGCTGAATCCGAAGATCGCCCAGGTGCTCGACATGATCGAGCGCGCGAAACGCCCGTCGTACCACCACCAGACGCCGCAGCAGGCGCGCGCCGCATACGAGAAGAGCGCGCCGATCCTCGACGTCGCACCGGCGCCGATGCATGCGGTGGAGGAATGCGCCGTGCCGACGCGGGACGGCCGCACGATCGGTGCGCGGCTGTATCTGCCGGTCGAGCCGAGCCTGGCCGAGCCGCTGCCCGCGCTCGTGTACTACCACGGCGGCGGCTTCACGGTCGGCAGCGTCGACACGCACGATGCGCTGTGCCGGATGTTCGCGCACGATGCGCGATGCGCGGTCCTGTCGGTCGGCTACCGGCTCGCGCCCGAACACAGGTTTCCGACCGCGGTGAACGACGCGGACGACGCATTGCAGTGGCTGCATCGCGAGGCCGCCACATTCGGCATCGACGCCGCGCGGCTGGCGGTCGGCGGCGACAGTGCGGGCGGGACGCTCGCGACGGTGTGCGCGGTGCTCGCGCGCGACGCGGGCATTCGCCTTGCGCTGCAACTGCTGATCTATCCGGGCGTGACGGGCCACCAGGACACCGAATCGCACGCACGGCTCGCGAACGGCTACCTGCTGACGCAGGACACGATCCAGTGGTTCTTCGCGCAATACGTGCGCGATCGGGCGGACCGCGACGGCTGGCGTTTCGCGCCGCTCGACGGCACGCGCGATGCGCCGTCGTTCGCGGGTGTCGCGCCGGCATGGATCGCGACGGCCGAATTCGATCCGCTGAGCGACGAGGGCGCCGCGTACGCGGACAAGTTGCGCGCGGCCGGCAACGCGGTCACGCTGGTCCGCTATCCGGGGATGATCCACGAATTCTTCAAGATGGGCGGCTACGTGCCGGAAGTGCGGGCCGCGCATGCCGATGCGGTCGCGGCGCTGAAGGCTGCATTCGACGAAGTTTGACGGCGAGCGCGTGAAGGCGCGCATGCCGCGGGAGAGCTGCGATGACGAACGGCGTGGGCGTGGTGGAAACGGGCGACTGGACGGTACTGGGCGGCGACGCTGCGCGGATTCGCGACGCGGTGTTCGTGCGCGAGCAGCAGATTCCGCCGGAATGGGAACTCGACGACGACGATCCGCTGTCGCTGCATGCGGTCGCGTACCGGACCGACGCGGCGACCGGCGTGCGCCGCGCGGTCGCGACGGGGCGATTGCTGCCGTCCGGCACGATCGGCCGCGTCGCGGTGCTGGCCGACGTGCGCGGGCAGGGTGTCGGGTCGGCCGTGCTGAATGCGCTGCTGGACGCCGCACGGCGCCGCGGCGAAGCGGTCGTGCGGCTGTACGCGCAGGATTCGGCGGTGTCGTTCTATCTGCGGCACGGCTTCGCGGCGGTCGGCGAACCGTTCGTCGAAGCCGGCGTGCCGCACGTCGAGATGGCACGCGCGCCGTAGCGCGCAATGCGTGCGTTCAGCGCGGCCGCGTCGCGTCGATATCGAACGTGAACGCGCGCTCGAACGCGCCCGGGCGGGCGGTCCGGTGCGAGCCGTCGTCGTCGCTGCGCTCCTTGATCTCGACCGTCAGCCGCACGCCTTCCTTCATCGTGACGCGCAGCGCCGTGGTGCCGCGCGTGCCGTATTCGGGTGTCTCGATGAACGCGGCCGACAGCGCACGTTCGCGCTCGATCGGAATGCCCGTGTGCGGCAGGGCGTCGTCGTCCGCGACGTGCGGGTCGCGCATCAGCGCGATCAGTTCGTCGAGCGACGGGGTCGGATTGTCGGTGAGCAGCGTGCCGAGTTCCGCGCGCTTGCGCACCACTTTCGGCCAGGGCGTGTCGAGCCGCGCATTCGACAGCGCATGCACGCCCGGCGCGATCGCGACGGGCGCGGCGACACGGCTTTCGCCCTCGGGCGCGCGGTTGCAGAACCATGCGAGTTCGCGCCGGCGCCAGTCGCCGACGAGCAGGTTGAAGCCGTTGTACACGGCCGCGTGCTCGGCAAGCTGCGCGAGATAGTCGAGCGGTGCGGCGGACGGGCCGCCGAGAAAGTCGGATACCAGCTTGCCGCGGGTCGGCGCGCCCGCGCGGATGTCGAACGGCGCGCGGTAGTTGGTCAGCGCGGCGAAGCGGCCGTCGCGCGATACGCCGAGCCACGTGCCGCCCGCTTCGAGATCGCGGCCGGCCAGTACGCCCGGCACGTCCTCCCACCACGAGAGCGGCGCGCTGGTCCGGCGAAAGAACTCGTCGCGATTGGCGGCGAGGGTAAACACGGGACCGGCGGCGGAATCGGGCTGCCAGTCGAAGGCAATCAGACACATCGGGCGAATCTCTCGCAGGAAACGTCGCGCGCCGGCTGCGACTCGCGAGCCGGCGCGCGAACGGGTTGTCAGTGCATCAGGCTTCGGTCGGCCACGCGTACGGCAGCGCATCGAACGCGAGCGCCGGGCCGTCGGCCGAACCGAGGTGCACCGTGCCGCCGTCGAGCGCGGCGAGCTTGATCTCGACCAGCGCGTCGACGCCGCCGGCCGGCGCGGCCGCCGCATTGACGATCATCCCGCACGGCTGGCCCGGGTCGTCGCTATGGAACAGCTCGACGCCGGCATGCACGGTATCGGTGTCGCCGGCGACGTGCGCGAGCGCGGTGCGGCGCTTGATCGTGCCGCGGTACTGGCTGCGCGCCACCACTTCCTGGCCCGGGTAGCACCCTTTCCTGAAGTTAACGGCACCGATCACGTCGAAGTTGACCATCTGCGGGACGAACTGTTCGACGGCCGGCTGCGTGATGCGCGGCTCGCCCGCGCGAACGTCGAGCCAGTCCCATACGGCGGGCGACACGATGGGCAGCGTGCCGGCCAGCGCGGCGACGCGCGCGTCGACTTCGGCGCGCGGGCCGATCCACAAATAGCGCTTGCGGCCGGCCGCATCGGGCACGCGGATCAATGCGCCGGCCGGGCCGTCGACCTTCACGTGCACGCCGTCGGGCAGCGCATCGAAGATGCCCGACAGCGCCTCGCGCACGTCGCCGACGAAGCCGGCCACCGCGAGCGTGTCGCTCGCGTCCGTCAGCTTCGCCTTCGCGCGCAGCACGAACATCGACAGCCGCTTCTGCGCGGCCGGCTGCACGTCTTTCGACACGAGCAGGCGCACGCCGTGGCCGGCCCGCCACGCGAGGAACGACGCGAGCAAGCGGCCTTTCGGCGAGCAGTACCCGGACAGCCGGGCGCTGCCGGCGTCGAGATGCTCGATGTCGTTGGTGAGCTGGCTGTGCAGGAACGTCGCGGCGTCGTCGCCGGCCACGTCGATCACACCGAACTGCGGCAGCGGCATGCAGGCGCCCGGCGCTTCGAAATCGGCGGCGGACGGGCGGGGGAAAACGGGGAGCGAGGCAGATGCGGCCTGGGCAGCCGGTGAAGCGAACGGTGTGCTCATGGAATGAGGGAACAGTCAACCCTGACTTTGACGGAGGCGAGCAAGTATTATATGGGTCTTACCTGAGTCACGTTTCCATGTCCCTACTGAAGAAATGCGCCGCGACGATCGTGGCGCTGGCCGTCGTTGTGGCCGCTGCCGGCGCGGGCGGCGGGTATTACTGGGCGACCCGGCCGCTGTTGCTGGGCTCGGCATCGCTCGACGTCACGATCAAGCCGCGCAGCAGCGTGAAGAGCGTCGCATTGCAGCTCAAGCGCGGCGGCGTGCCGGTCGAGCCGCTCGCCTTCGTCGCGATGACGCGCGTGCTCGGGCTGTCGAGCCGGCTCAAATCGGGCAACTACGAATTCAAGACCGGCATCACGCCTTATGACGTGCTGCAGAAGATCGCGCGCGGCGACGTGAACGAGTACGTCGCGACGGTCATCGAGGGCTGGACCTTCAAGCGGATGCGCGCGGAACTCGACGCGAACCCCGATCTGGCGCATTCGACGGCCGGCATGAGCGACGCCGAGCTGCTGCGCGCGATCGGCGCATCGGACGGCGCGGTGCAGCGCGGCAGCGGCGAGGGGCTGTTCTTTCCCGATACCTACCTGTTCGACAAGGGCACGAGCGACCTGAACATCTATCGGCGCGCCTACCGGCTGATGCAGACGCGCATCGACGAGGCATGGGCCGCGCGCACGCCGGGGCTGCCGTACAAGACGCCTTACGAAATGCTGACGATCGCGTCGATCATCGAGAAGGAAACCGGCCACGCGGCCGACCGCGCGTTCGTCGCGGCCGTGTTCGCGAACCGGCTGCGGATCGGCATGCCGCTGCAGACCGATCCGTCGGTGATCTACGGGCTCGGCGACGCGTACGACGGCCGTCTGCGCAAGCGCGACCTGCAGGCCGACACTCCTTACAATACCTACACCCGACGCGGGCTGCCGCCCACGCCGATCGCGTTGCCGGGTGTCGCCGCGCTGCAGGCGGCGATCAATCCGGCTCCGACGAGCGCGCTCTATTTCGTCGCGAAGGGCGACGGCACGAGCGTGTTCTCGGACACGCTCGGCGACCACAACAAGGCCGTGGACAAGTACATACGAGGTCAATAATGGCGAGCGGTAAATTCATCACGTTCGAAGGCATCGACGGGGCGGGGAAGACCACCCACCTGTCATGGTTCTGCGAACGCCTCCAGGGCCGGCTGGCCGCGGCCGGCCGGCAGGTCGTCGTCACCCGCGAGCCGGGCGGCACGCAGCTCGGCGAGAAACTGCGCGAGATCCTGCTGAACCAGCCGATGGATCTCGAGACGGAAGCGCTGTTGATGTTCGCCGCGCGTCGCGAGCATCTCGCGCTCGTGATCGAGCCGGCGCTCGCGCGCGGCGACTGGGTCGTGTCGGATCGCTTCACCGACGCGACCTTCGCGTACCAGGGCGGCGGGCGCGGGCTGCCGCGCGACAAGCTCGAGACGCTCGAGCGCTGGGTGCAGGGCGGTTTCCAGCCCGACCTCACGGTGTTGTTCGACGTCGCGCCGCAGGTCGCGAGCGAGCGTCGCGGCGCCGCGCGCATGCCCGACAAGTTCGAAAGCGAGTCCGACGCGTTCTTCACCCGCACGCGGGCCGAATATCTGCGGCGCGCGGAAGAGGCGCCGCACCGCTTCGCGATCGTCGACGCGACGCGATCGATTCCCGAGATCCGCCAGCAGCTCGAACGCGTGCTCGCCGCGCTGTAACCCGCAAGGAACGCACCCCATGATCTATCCGTGGCAAACCGACGACTGGAACCGCCTGCAGCAACTGCGCGCGCAATGGCCGCATGCGCTGCTGCTGCACGGTCAGGCCGGGATCGGCAAGCTGCAGTTCGCGCAGCATCTCGCGCAGGGCTTCCTGTGCGAATCGCCGCAGCCGAACGGCGAACCGTGCGGCGCCTGCGCGGCCTGCAACTGGTTCTCGCAGGGCAACCATCCGGACTACCGGATCGTGCTGCCCGAGGCGCTAGCGGGCGAGGCGCCGGGTGCGGCGGACGACGCGAAGCCGGCCGATGCGGACGAAGGCGGCAAGAAGACGCGCGCGCCGAGCAAGGAAATCAAGATCGAGCAGGTGCGCGCGCTGCTCGACTTCTGCGGGGTGGGTTCGCACCGCGGCGGCGCGCGCGTCGTCGTGCTGTATCCGGCCGAGGCGCTCAACGTCGCCGCGTCGAACGCGCTGCTGAAAACGCTGGAGGAGCCGCCGGCCGGCGTCGTGTTCCTGCTCGTGTCGGCGCGCATCGACCGCTTGTTGCCGACGATCATCAGCCGCTGCCGCCAGTGGCCGATGAGCGTGCCGGCGCCGGAGGCCGCCGCCGCGTGGCTCGCCGCGCAGGGTGTCGATCACGCCAGCGCGCTGCTCGCCGAAGCCGGCGGCGCGCCGCTCGCCGCGTTGGCGCTCGCGAGCGACGAGAACCGCCCGCTGCGCGACTACACGCTGGGGCAACTGGCCGCCGGTGCGGGCTGCGATCCGTTCGCATGCGGCGAGACGCTGCAGAAGCTGCCGGTGCCGCTGGTGCTCGGCTGGTTGCAGCGCTGGCTGTACGATCTGCTCGCCCAGCGGATGGCCGGTGCGCCGCGCTACTTCCCGATGCACGCGGCGGCCCTTGCGCGCTGCGCGGAAGCAGTCGACGCGAACGCCTTCGCGCGCTTCATGAAAGCCGTGACGCGGCAGCGGACGGTCGAGAACCATCCGCTCAACGCGCGGCTCGTATTCGAGGAATTGTTTCTCGGATATCGGGAAATGTTTGCTTGATCCGGCATTGCTTCCGATGAGTTGCGAAACGATGAACGGATCACGCGGGGGCGCGACCGTGGCCGGCCGGCCCGCCCACGCCGCCCGGTGCCGCATGCCGGCGGGCGCATGAGCGCCCGTCTCACGTATTCAGGAAACACGATGTTCGTCGACTCTCACTGCCACATCAATTTCAAGGGCCTGGCCGACCGTCTGCCGGCCGTTCTCGAGAACATGCGCGAGCACGACGTCACGCACGCGCTGTGCGTCTCGGTCGATTTCGAGACGCTGCCCGACGTGCTCGCGATCGCCGAAGCGCACGACAACGTGTACGCATCGGTCGGCGTGCATCCCGATCACGAGGAGATGCGCGAGCCGACGCTCGCCGAGCTCGTCGAGCTGGCCGCGCACCCGAAGGTCGTCGCGATCGGCGAAACCGGCCTCGATTACTACCGCCTCGAAGGCCGCTCGATCGCCGACATGGAATGGCAGCGCGAACGCTTTCGCACGCACATCCGCGCGGCGACCGCGACGATGAAGCCGCTGATCATCCACACGCGCGCGTCGTCGGAGGACACGCTGCGGATCATGGCCGAGGAGCGCGCGGACGTGCCGGGCGGCGTGATGCACTGCTTCACCGAGCCGTGGCCGGTCGCCGAGCAGGCGCTCGCGCAGAACTTCCATATCTCGCTGTCGGGTATCGTCACGTTCAAGAGCGCGACCGACGTGCAGGACGTCGCGCGGCGCGTGCCGCTCGACCGGCTGCTGATCGAGACCGACTCGCCGTACCTCGCGCCGGTGCCGTATCGCGGCAAGCCGAATGAACCTGCGTACGTCAGCCATGTCGGACGCTTTATCGCATCCGAACGCGGGATCGCCGTCGAGGCGCTCGCCGATGCGACGACGCAGAACTTTTTCCGGCTGTTCAAGATCGCTCGCTAACGACGTGCGCGCAGCCGACAACCCAGGGAAGGAGCCCACAACAATGACGAAGCCGACCAACCATTTGCCCAAACGCGCACTCGTTGCGGCCGCATTCGTCGCGAGCGGGCTGTTCGCCGCCGCCGGCGCGCATGCCGAGTCGCTCGACGCGATCGTCAAGGCCGTCAAGTTCGACGACATCGCCGATATCGGCAAGCAGCTCAAGAGCGGCAAGCTCGATCCGAACACGCTCGCGCCGAATGGCGACCCGATCCTCGTGATCGCCGCGCGCGAGAAGTCCGACAAGGTCGCGGCGGCGATCGCCACGACGCCGAACGTCGATCTCGAGAAGGAAGACAAGGCCGGCGAAAACGCGCTGATGCTCGCGTCGCTGAACGGCGACCTCGATCTCGTCAAGCTGCTGATCGACAAGGGCGCGGAAGTCGGCAAGAAGGGCTGGGCGCCGCTGCACTACGCGGCGACCAACGGCCAGGACGCGGTCGTCAAGGTGCTGCTCGACCATGACGCGTACATCGACACCGCATCGCCGAACGGCACGACGCCGCTGATGATGGCCGCGCGCGGCAACCATGCGTCGACGGTCACGCTGCTGCTCGACCAGGGCGCCGATCCGCAGGTGAAGAACCAGCTCGGCATCACCGCGCTCGAGTTCGCGAAGCACTACAACGCGCCGGACGCGATCGGGATCCTGAGCAAGCGGACGACGCGTATCGGTGCGGGGGCGCCGGCAGATGCTCAAAAGAGTGCAAAATAACGGTTTTTGGTGCGGCGACGGCTGTCCGCCCGGCCGGCTTCCGGCCGGAGCCGGCGGGCATCCGGCGCCGCACCGGCCAACGCAGCAGGCGGTCTCCGGCCGCATTGACATAAGGAACACCATGTTGCGCGCAATGTTTTGTGCCGCGGCGTTTGCCGTGCCGTTGTCGGCGGCGGCTTTCACGGGCGCGGATCTCGACCGGCTGTGCGCGAAGACGGACGTCAAGTCGCGGGCGTCGTGCGCGGCCTATATCGAAGGCGCCGCCGACGGCGTCTACAACACGATCGATGCGATCGGCGGCACCACGGGGCCGCGCGTCGGTCAGTACTTCTGTCTGCCGCCCGACATCCGGGCGCAACAGATGACGGACGCGGTGCGCAAGTACATCGCGGAAAATCCGAAGCTGGCCGACTACAACGCGAGCACCGCGGTGTCGCTCGGTCTCGGCAAGGCGTTTCCCTGCAGGAGCGGCAACTGATCTGACGCCGTGTCCGGGCGCGTGCGCGGCCCGGACGTCGCCGACGCATCCAGGACGAAGCCTGTGCGCTTCATCACTCGAGGGCGCCGATGATTTCAATCGAGGAACTGCAGCGCATCGCCGATGCGCCGTTGCATTCGTGGCTCGGCACGCTGGGCGTGTCGGTCATCGTCATACTGGTCGTCACGGTCGTGCACCGCCTCGGCGCGCGCGTCGTCAAGCGTGTCGCGCAGCCGTATCCGCTGATGAGCGCGATCCTGCGCTACATCGACAAGCCGTCGCTCGTCGTGCTGGCGCTGCTGGCGCTCGAATTCCTGTGGCTCCAGGCGGACGACGGCATGTCGTTCGTGCGCGGCATGCGCACCGCGGCCGCGGTCGGCTCCATCGTGTCGCTCACGTGGCTGCTGGTGCGGCTCGCGGCCGGCGTCGGCGACGCGATCATCCAGGCCCATCCGATCGATACGGCCGACAATCTCCAGGCGCGGCGCATCCATACGCAGGCCAAGGTCCTCGTGCGGACCGTGATGGTGCTGATCGTGATCATCGGCACAGGCGCCGCGCTGATGACGTTCCCGAACGTGCGCCAGATCGGCGCGAGCCTGCTGGCATCGGCCGGTGTGGCAGGGCTGGTCGCCGGTATCGCCGCGCGGCCGGTGCTCGGCAACCTGATTGCCGGGTTGCAGATCGCGCTCACGCAGCCGATCCGGCTCGACGACGTGGTCGTGATCCAGGGCGAGTGGGGGCGCATCGAGGAAATCACCGGCTCGTTCGTGTCGGTGCGACTGTGGGACCAGCGGCGTCTCGTCGTGCCGCTGCAATGGATCATCGAGAATCCGTTCACGAACTGGACGCGCAGCAGTGCGGAGATCATCGGCACCGTTTACCTGTCGGTCGATTACCGCACGCCGCTCGCGCCGCTGCGCGAGGAACTCGCACGGCTCGTCCACGCCGCGCCGGAATGGGACGGCCGCGTGCAGGTGCTGCAGGTGACCGATGCGACGGAGCGCACGATGCAGCTGCGTGCGCTCGTCAGCGCGGCCGACTCGTCGTCGTGCTGGGATCTGCGCTGCCGCGTGCGCGAAGGGCTGATCGCCTATCTGCAGAACCGCTATCCGCAATGCCTGCCGCGCAACCGGATGGAGCTGTATCCGCACGAATCCGCGCCCGATGCGCCGAATCCTGAACGGCCGCACGCGCGGTCGCCTGCCGCCAGCACGGCGGCCAACACCGCAGCCGATCCGCAGGCCGTCGACGGCCGCTGAACGCGGCCCCGGCGCCTGCCTGCCATGCCCCATTGCCCATTCCCATGACCGCGCTGAAGACGCTCGCCATCGCCAATTACCGCTCGCTGCGCGAGCTGATCGTGCCGCTCGCGGGGCTCAACGTCGTCACGGGGCCGAACGGCAGCGGCAAGTCGAGCGTGTACCGCGCGCTGCGGCTGCTCGCCGACACCGCGCAGGGCCGCGTGATCCCGTCGCTCGCGCGCGAGGGCGGCTTGCCGTCGGCGTTATGGGCCGGCCCCGAGCGCTTCTCGCGCGCGATGCTGGCCGGCGAGGTGCCGGTGACGGGCACCGTGCGCAGCGGGCCGGTGAGCCTGAAGCTCGGCTTCGCGTGCGACGATTTCGGCTATTCGATCGATCTCGGCCTGCCGCTGCCGAGCAGCTCGGCGTTCGCGCTCGATCCGGTGATCAAGCGCGAATGCATCTGGGGCGGCGCGTTGCCGCGCCCGTCCACGCTGCTGGTCGACCGGCAGGGCGCGCAGATTCGCGCGCGTACCGCGTCGGGCGACTGGCAGACGATTCCGCAACCGGTCGCCAGCTTCGACAGCATGATGACCGAGTTCGCCGATCCGACCGGGGCGCCCGAGATGATCGCGGTGCGCGAGCGGATCCGCTCGTGGCGCTTCTACGACCATTTCCGAACCGATGCGCGGGCGCCGGCGCGCCAGTCGCACATCGGTACCCATACGCCGGTGCTCGCGGACGACGGGGCCGACCTGGCCGCCGCGCTGCAGACCATCCGCGAAATCGGCGACGGCGTGGCACTCGATGCGGCGATCGACGACGCGTTTCCCGGTGCGTCGGTCGAGATCGACAATCCGGGCGGCCGCGGCCGCTTCGACGTGCTGATGCGCCAGCCGGGGCTGCTGCGGCCGCTGACGGCGGCCGAGCTGTCCGACGGCACGCTGCGCTACCTGCTGCTGGCGGCCGCGCTGCTGACGCCGCGGCCGCCGGCGCTGATGGTGCTGAACGAACCCGAGACGAGCCTGCATCCCGATCTGCTGCCGGCGCTCGGCCGCCTGATCGCGCAGGCCGCCCGGCGTTCGCAGGTGCTGGTCGTGTCGCACGCGGCGCGTCTCATCGCGACGCTCGAGCGCGAGGCCGGCTGCGAATCGCTGGTGCTCGACAAGCAGCTCGGTGCGACCGCGCTCGTCGATGCCGACTCGCGCGACCTGCCGGCCTGGAAGTGGCCGTCGCGCTGACAGCCTGATGGCGTGCTTTGGGTCGTGATCGGCGCCGAAGGCATCGGATCGGCCCCGGCCGCCTCGATGCGAGGCGGGCGGTCCGGCTCGGCGGAATGTATCCGGTCTGTAACAACCCCCAAAAAATGAAAGACCGGCGGTTCCGCTCGGCGGGATCGCGAATAATAATGAGATAACCGGCTGGCGCCACGCCGGCCGGCGCGGCATGGACGCGGGCAGGGTGCGCGCAAGCGCGGACCCCCGGCGGCTGCACCGCAACGGACAGGACACAGGAGACGTGGACCATGAGAATTGCCCAGATCGCCCCGCTGACCGAATCCGTGCCGCCGAAGCTGTACGGCGGCACGGAGCGCGTCGTGTCCTACATCACCGAGGCGCTAGTCGAACTCGGCCATGATGTGACGCTGTTCGCGAGCGGCGATTCGACCACGCGCGCGAAGCTGGAGCCCGTGTGGCCGCGCGCGCTGCGGCTCGATTCGTCGATCCGCGACCGGGTCGCGCCGCACATGCTGCTGATGGAGACGGTCGCGCGCCGCGCGAAGGATTTCGACGTGCTCCATTTCCACATGGACTACTACTCGTTCTCGGTCTTCAACCGACAGGAAACGCCTTACGTGACGACGCTGCACGGCCGGCTCGACCTGCCCGAGCAGCAACCGGTGTTCGACACGTTCAACACGGCGCCGGTGATCTCGATTTCCAATTCGCAGCGCCAGCCGTTGCCGCAGGCGAAATGGCTGACGACCGTCTATCACGGGCTGCCCGATGCGCTGTACCTGCCGCAGCCCGTCGAGCCGCGCTATCTCGCGTTCCTCGGCCGCATCTCGCCGGAAAAACGCGTCGACACCGCGATCCGCATTGCCCGCCAGTGCGGGCTGCCGATCCGGATCGCCGCGAAGATCGACGCGGCCGACCAGGAATACTTCGACCGCGAGATCAAGCCGCTCTTCGCGTTGCCGCACGTCGAATACATCGGCGAGATCGCCGATCACGAGAAGGCTGAATTCCTGTCGGGCGCGCATGCGCTGCTGTTTCCGATCGACTGGCCGGAGCCGTTCGGCCTGGTGATGATCGAGGCGATGTCGTGCGGCACGCCGGTGATCGCGTTCAACCGCGGCGCGGTGCCCGAAGTGGTGGACGAGGGGGTGTCGGGTTTCATCGTCGAGGATGAGATCAGCGCGGTGGCCGCCGTGAACCGGCTGCACCTGCTGCCGCGTGCGCGCGTGCGCCAGCGCTTCGAGGAGCGCTTCACGTCGCGCCGGATGGCGCAGGAGTACGTGGACGTGTACCAGTCGGTGATCCGCGCGCAGAAGCGCTCGCGCTTCAAGGTGATCGACTCGACGACCTGATCGGCCTGACCGGACCGCCTCGGCGCACGGCGCCGGCGGATAAAAAAACGGCGATGCCCGCCAGGACATCGCCGTTTGCGCATGACCCGCGCGCGGCACGCGCGGGCAGTGCGTCAACGTCAGATCTTGAGCTTCGTGACCTTCGTGCCGTTGATCGACACGTCGCCCATCAGGCCGGCGTTGGTCAGCACGACGACCTGGATCGGTGCAGTGGCCGTGTTGGAGTCGACCGCGCCGTTCGCGCCCATCTTCACGAGTGCGACCGATGCGCCGGCGCCGGCTGCCCAGCCGTCCGAGTTGCGGAATTCGTCGAGCGCCTGCTGCGTCATGAACAGGAACACGATCGCCTTCGACTGCGCGCCGGCCTGCAGGCCGACCGACAGCGACGACGTGTTGTAGTAGCCGACCGTGCTGCCGCCGACGCGCAGCGCGCCGTTGCCAGACTGGCCGCCGACGATGAAGCCGGCCTGGAGCACTTCGGGGAAGACCAGCACGCCGCGCGATTTCGCGACGAGCTCGCGCGAACCCTTGACCGTGGAGTACATGCGCGACAGCGTGGCGTCGACGCTCGCGTCGATCGACTGGCGTTTGGACGCGTTGGTCGCGGCGTTGTCCGGCTTGTCCGGGGTGGTGGTGCAACCGGTGAGCGCGAGGCTACCGACGATGAGCGCAGCGGCGGCTTTCAGCACAAGATTCCGTTTTTGCATCGTTGTTCTCCATCGGATGATGTTCGGAGTGAGTCTCGCTCAAGGAGCGGATCACGTCGGCAGTTATATCACAGCGGCTTACGGCCTCTTTTCGTTGCCGCGTGAAAAAGCGTCAAATCGCGTGGGGGTGTCGCAGCGCGCCAACGGACGAAGCGGCGCCGACGCGTGGGGCGCGCCGCGGGCGTGGTCGGCATGCGGGGCGCGCGACGGTCGGGCGGGAAGGCGGCGGCGTTTGTGGCGCGCGCCGGTGTCAGTGCGGGACGGGCGGAACGGGCGGCTTGATCGGCGGGCGGCGCAGCGCGCGGCGGATCAGCGCGATCACGACGCCGCACGCGAACAGGAATGCGGCCGGCACGACCCAGTAGCCGACGAACGCGTGCCACAGATAGCCGGCGAGCGTATTGCGGCGCACCACGTATTCGTCGCGAGCCGCCTGCTGGCGCGGCGCGTTGGCGGCGAGCACCTCGGCCGGGCAGCCGGCCGCGCGCGCTTCGTCAGGATCCCCGTGGCACTTCGCGGCGGCGCCGGCGGCCTGCTGCGCGTCGGTGAGCTGCCAGGTGGTCAGCGCGAGCTGCAGGTCCGCCTTGTTGTAGGCCATTTCCTCGCGGATCTCGCGTACGGCGACGATCGCGACGGGCACCGCCCAGAACACGATCACGATCAGCCAGCGGCGGAACCAGCGGTGTTGTCTCCATGCCATCCAAGCCTCCGTTTGACGCGCGTGCGCGTCCGTCTCGAGGGCGGCCCGATGGCGCTTCTTGGTCTTGGGTGGGCCGCGTTGCAGCCATCATAGAAGAAAACGCGGCGAATTGCCGCACCATGTGGGGGCGCCGGGCCGGCAGGCGGAAAAACGGGGCGGGAAATGCTGGAATGCGTGCGTCGATGCGCATGCAACGAAAACGAAAAATGCCGCGCCCGCCGAAGCGGGGCGCGGCATTCGAGACGGGAGCGCCGGAACTCAGGCGGCCGGCTGGTTGCTCAGGCAGCTCTTCATGAACGTCTTGCGATCGTCGCCCTTCTTGCCGGTGGCCTGTGTGTTGCATGCCTTCATCTTTTCCTGCTGCGTCATCGCCTTCGCGGGCTTCGCCGACAGGCAGTCCTTCATGAACGCCTTGCGTTCGTCGCCCGTCTTTCCGGATGCCTGGGTGTTACAGGCCTTCATCTTGTCCTGCTGGCTGTTCGCCGCGAATGCGGGGGAAGCCAGCATGCCGCCGAGAAGCACTGCGGCTACGAGCGATTGGATTTTCATTTCGACACTCCCATGGGGTGAATTGCGTGTGATCGACGCCGTCACGAAGCGCGACGCGACGAGGACAGGGCCACATCGCACCACGCGCTCCGATTATGGCAAATCAAGGTGAAAACACCAAAACGGCACTTCCTATAACGTTGCGCACGCCACGGCCGTTGACGGCGCGCGCGGCCCGGAGATCGGGACAAACCATGATGCGCGCCGGCCTCTGCCGGCCGCCGCGCCGGAACCTGCCGGCTCCCGGCCGCGAGCCATTACAATCGCGGCCATGAATACACCGAACACCGCATCCCCTTCGTCCGCGGCGGCGCTGCCGCGCATCGCCGTACTCGCCACCGGCGGCACGATCGCCGGCGCCGCGCCCGACGCGGCCAGCACGGCCGGCTACCAGGCCGGCGCGCTCGGCGTCAATTTCCTGGTCGACGCCGTGCCGGCGCTCGCGTCGGTCGCACGCATCGACGCGGAGCAGGTCGCCAGCATCGACAGCAAGGATCTCGCGCTGCCGCTGTGGAACACGCTCGCCGCGCGGATCGACGCGCTGATGGCCGACCCGGCCATCGACGGCATCGTGATCACCCACGGCACCGATACGCTCGAGGAAACCGCGTATGCGCTGCATCTGGTCGTCCGGGGCGACAAGCCGGTCGTGCTGACGGCCGCGATGCGGCCGGCCACCGCGCTGTCGTCCGACGGCCCGCTGAACCTGCTGAACGCGGTGACGGTGGCCGCGCATCCGTCCGCGCGCGGGCAGGGCGTGCTGGTCGCGTTCAACAACCGGATCCACGGCGCGCGCGACGTCGTGAAGACGAGCACCTATGCGGTCGACGCGTTCCATTCCCCGGAGCTCGGCGCGCTCGGCTGGGTGCAGGACGGCCGCGTCGAATTCGCGCGCCGCGTCACACGCACGCGTGACACGCAACTGGCGATCGCCGCGGCGTGGCCGCCGGTCGAAGTCGTCGCGAGCTATGCGGGCGTGACGCGCACGGCCGTCGACGCGCTCGTCGCGGCCGGCGTGCGCGGACTCGTCGTCGCGGGCACCGGCAACGGGTCGATCCATACGACGCTGCAGGCGGCGCTCGCCGATGCGGTGAATGCGGGCGTGGCGGTGGTCCGTGCGTCGCGCGTCGGTTCGGGACACGTGATGCGCAACGGCGCCGCGAGCGACGATGCGCTCGGTTTCGTGAGCGCGGGCTCGCTGCATCCGTTCAAGGCGCGCGTGCTGCTGATGCTCGCGCTCGCGAACGGCATTCAGGATCGAGACGCACTGCAGCGCGCATTCGATACGCTGTGACGGATGGCACGCCGCTCGGGCGGCGTGCGGCGCGCATAAAAAATGGCAGGCCACTGGCCTGCCATTTTTGCGTCGGTGCTACGAGAACGCTCGGGACTGCGCGCTCAGGACTGCGGCGGAATCACGAGCTTCTGGCCCGGGTAGATCCGGTCCGGGCTCGACAGCATCGGCTTGTTCGCCTCGAAGATCGCCGGGTACTTGTTCGCATCGCCATACACTTCCTTGGCGATCGCCGACAGCGTGTCGCCCGGCTTCACGTCGTGGTACTGCACTTCCGGATCGTCCGGTTGCAGATCGTCGTCGTTGACGCCCGCGACGCCTTGCACGTTACCGGCCGCGACCTTGACCTTCGCCTTCGTGTCGAGATCGGCAACGCTGCCCGACAGCGTGACGGTGCGCGATGCGCCGTCGAACGCGACGGTCAGGTTCGACGTGTCGAGATTTTGCGAGTTGATGTAATTCTTGATCGCATCGGCCGCGGTCTGGTTCGCGGCATTCGGATCTTCCGCTGCCTGTGCATCGGCGTGACCCAGCAGTTTTTCACCCGCCTCCTTGATAAACGAAAGAAGACCCATCGTTGCACTCCTTAGGTGGTTGAAAAGAAAACGCGCCGTGAAGTGGCGAAAAAAACACCGCGCTGGGTGCGGGCCCCGGAAGGGGCGCGCAGGCGCGGCGGTTTTCTCGAAAGGCGTGGCGAAAGTGTAGGCGTTCAACGCGACGATTGCATGAAAAATCGCACGCTCGAACGTAAAGAAATGTAATACGCGAAATCCGACAGGCGGACACCCGACGACGACGTCTGACCGACCAAGGCTTCCCCGGCGCCGCCGGGTGCCGCTGCGGACCCCACCACGCCGCTCTCAGCCCAGAGCGGCGTTTTTCGCCCCGTCCCGCACGCCGTTGGCGATGCGGGGCGGGGCGCCCCACCGTGATGCGCGCGTGCGTCGCGCATCGATGCGACCGGCCGCGGCCGAGTCGCGTGTATTCGTCGCGCGCCTGCGCCATCGCGGCGAAAGCGCGCGTTGCCGCATCCGCGTTACGCGGCCGGCGTCTGGCCGATCTCGAAGTTCGACATGATCTCGAGCGCTCGCACGAGGGCCGAGTGATCCCATGCCTTGCCGCCGTGCGATGCGCACACACTGAACAGCTGCTGCGCGCTCGCGGTGTGCGGCAGCGCGAGGCCGAGCTTGCGTGCGCCGTCGAGCGCGAGGTTCAGGTCCTTCTGGTGCAGCTCGATGCGGAAGCCCGGATCGAACGTGCGCTTGGTCATCCGCGCGCCGTGCACTTCGAGGATGCGCGACGCGGCGAAGCCGCCCATCAGCGCCTGGCGCACACGCTCCGGATCGGCGCCCGAGCGCGCGGCGAACAGCAGCGCTTCGCCGACCGCCTCGATGTTCAGCGCGACGATGATCTGGTTCGCGACCTTGCAGGTCTGCCCCGCGCCGTTGTCGCCGACGAGCGTGATGTTCTTGCCCATCTTCTCGAACAGCGGCTTCGCGCGCTCGAACGCCTGCTCCGGGCCCCCGACCATGATCGTCAGCGTCGCTTCGCGCGCGCCGACTTCGCCGCCGGACACCGGCGCGTCGAGGTAGTCGCAGCCGAGTGCGTTGATCTGCTTGGCGAATTCCTGCGTGTCGAGCGGCGAGATCGAGCTCATGTCGATCACGAGCTTGCCGGCGGTCAGGCCCTTCGCGACGCCGTCGTCGGCGAACAGCACGTTACGCACGTCGGGCGTGTCCGGCACCATCGAGATGATGATGTCGGCGTGCCGCGCGACTTCGGTCGAGCTCGCGACGACCTTCGCGCTGCCGCGCAGGTCGTCCGGAATCGGGAACGCACCGTTCACGACGAGCTGATGATCGCCCTTGAGCAGGTTGCGCGCCATGTGCGCGCCCATGATGCCGAGGCCGATGAAACCGATGGTTGCCATGTGAAAGTCTCCTATGGGGCTGAAAACGGGAAGGGTGCGACTCAGGCGGCGCGACGCGCCGAGGCCGGTGCGCAACCGGCCACGCTTTGCAGCCAGCCGAGGCCTTCCGTCGTGGTGGTACGGGGCTTGTATTCGCAGCCGACGTAGCCGGCATAGCCGAGCCGGTCGAGCAGCGCGAACAGGAACGCGTAGTTGATCTCGCCGGTGCCCGGCTCGTTGCGGCCCGGGTTGTCCGCGAGCTGGACGTGGCCGATCGACGCGAGGTTGCGTTCGATCGTCGCGGCCAGTTCGCCTTCCATGCGTTGCATGTGATAGATGTCATACTGCAGGAACAGGTTGTCCGAGCCGACCGCGCGGATCACGTCGAGCCCTTCGGACGAGCGGTTCAGCGCAAAGCCCGGGATGTCGAAGCTGTTGCACGGCTCGACGAGCAGGCGGATGCCTTCGCGCTTGAGCGCATCGGCGGCGAAGCGCAGGTTGTCGACGATCGTCACGAACGTCTTGTCGCGCGCCGTGCTCGCCGACGGGATGCCGACGAGGCAGTTCAGCTGCGGCACCTTCAGCGCCTTCGCATACTCGATCGCACGGCCGACACCTTCCTGGAACTCGTCGACGCGATCGGGCAGACACGCGATGCCGCGCTCGCCCAGGTCCCAGTTGCCGGCAGGCAGGTTGTGCAGCACGAGGCGCAGACGGTGCGTCTCGAGCCGTTCGGCGAGTTCCTCTTTCGCGTACGGATACGGGAACAGGAACTCGACGGCGTCGAAGCCCGCGTCCGCGGCCGCCTTGAAGCGGTCGAGGAACGGCACTTCGTTGAACAGCATGGTCAGGTTTGCAGCAAACTTCGGCATGAGCTAAGCCTCTTCGGTCGGTCAGTCAAAAATGTCGTGCGGGTCAGTCGAGCATCGAGATCGCGGTCGGTGCGTGCTCGGCCTTTTCGGCGAGCTCCTCGAATTCGTTGATCGCGTCGATTTCGGTGCCCATCGAGATGTTCGTCACGCGCTCGAGAATCACTTCGACGACCACCGGCACGCTGAACTCTTCCGCGAGCGTTTGCGCCTGGCGCAGCGCCGGCTCGATTTCTTCCGGCTTGAACACGCGCAGCGCCTTGCAGCCGAGGCCTTCCGCGACGGCCACGTGGTCGACGCCGTAACCGTTCAGTTCCGGCGCGTTCACGTTGTCGAACGCGAGCTGCACGCAGTAGTCCATGTCGAACGCGCGCTGCGCCTGACGGATCAGCCCGAGGTACGAGTTGTTCACGACGACGTGCACGTACGGCAGCTTGAATTGCGCGCCGGCCGCCAGCTCCTCGATCATGAACTGGAAGTCGTAGTCGCCGGACAGCGCGACGATCGGGCGGCTCGGGTCGGCCGCACGCACGCCGAGCGCGGCGGGGATCGTCCAGCCGAGCGGGCCGGCCTGGCCGCAGTTGATCCAGTTGCGCGCCTTGAACACGTGCAGGAACTGCGCGGCGGCGATCTGCGACAGGCCGATCGTGCTGACGTAGCAGGTATCGCGACCGAACACCTTGTTCATCTCTTCGTACACGCGCTGCGGCTTGACCGGCACGTTGTCGAAGTGGGTCTTGCGCTGCAGCGTGCGCTTGCGTTCCTGGCAGTCGGCCACCCATGCGCTGCGGTCCTTCAGCTTGCCGGCCGCCTTCCATTCCCGTGCGACCGCGACGAACAGTTCGAGCGCCGCCTTCGCGTCCGACACGATGCCGAGATCGGGGCCGAACACGCGGCCGATCTGCGTCGGCTCGATGTCGACGTGCACGAACTTGCGGCCCTTCGTGTAGACCTCGACGCTGCCCGTGTGGCGGTTCGCCCAGCGGTTGCCGATGCCGAGCACGAAGTCGGACGCGAGCATCGTCGCGTTGCCGTAGCGGTGCGACGTCTGCAGGCCGACCATGCCGGCCATCAGCGGATGGTCGTCGGCAATCGCGCCCCACGACATCAGCGTCGGGATCACCGGCACGCCGACCGTTTCGGCGAACTGCACGAGCAGGTCTTCGGCCGCCGCGTTGAGCACGCCGCCGCCCGACACGATCAGCGGCTTGTCCGCGTCGTTGAGCATCGCGAGCGCCTTCTCGATCTGCGCGCGGGTGGCCGCGGGCTTGTAGATCGGCAGCGGTTCGTACGTGTCGATGTCGAATTCGATTTCGGCGAGCTGCACGTCGATCGGCAGGTCGACCAGCACCGGGCCCGGACGGCCCGAGCGCATCAGGTGGAACGCCTGCTGGAACACGCGCGGCACGAGCGCCGGTTCGCGCACGGTGACGGCCCACTTGGTGACCGGCTTCGCGATCGATTCGATGTCGACGGCCTGGAAGTCTTCCTTGTAGAGGCGCGCGCGCGGTGCCTGGCCCGTGATCGCGAGGATCGGAATCGAGTCGGCGGACGCGGAGTAGAGGCCGGTGATCATGTCGGTGCCGGCGGGGCCCGACGTGCCGATGCACACGCCGATGTTGCCCGGTGCGGCGCGCGTGAAGCCTTCGGCCATGTGCGATGCGCCTTCGACGTGGCGCGCCAGCACGTGGCTGATGCCGCCCGACTTGCGCATGGCCGAGTAGAACGGGTTGATCGCTGCGCCGGGCACGCCGAACGCGGTCTGGATGCCTTCCTTCTCGAGCACGAGTACGGCTGCGTCGACGGCTCTCATCTTGGCCATGAATGTCTCCTTGAATGTGGCGGATCTTGCGAATCGGTCTGTTGGGAACACTTTAGGGATGCAGGAAAGGTTTGATAAGATCAGCCGAAGTCGCTTATTTCGAAACTAAAAGTATGGAATGACCGCCGGACGGGGCTTCCCGCCGGAGTCGGAACGCAGACGGAGACGAAAGATGGATCGCTTCAAGCAGATCGAGACGTTCGTGCGGGTGGCCGATGCCGGCAGCCTCGCGGCGGCGGCGCTCGAGGAGGGCGTGTCGCCGGTGGTGCTCGGGCGGCGCATCGACGCGCTGGAGAAGCGCCTCGGCGTGAAGCTGATGTATCGCTCGACGCGACGGCTGGTCGTCAGCGAGGAGGGGGCCGCGTTCCTCGAGCGCTGCCGCGGGCTGCTCACCGAATGGGATCAGGCCGAGAACGAGCTGGCCGCCGGGCGGCGCGCGGTGAGCGGCCACCTGATCGTGTCGGCGCCGGCCGCGTTCGGCCGCAAGCACGTCGCGCCGCACGCGCCGGGCTTTCTGGCCGACAAGCCGGAGATGCAGCTGTCGTTCAACCTGACCGACCGCGTCGTCGATCTCGTGCGCGAGGGCTACGACCTGTCGATCCGGATCGGCGGCGCGGTCGATCCGAACTTCGTCGCGGTGAAGCTCGCATCGAACCGGCGCGTCGTGTGCGGCACGCCCGAGTATTTCCGCAAGCACGGCCGGCCGAAGTCGCTCGACGATCTGCTGAAGCACAACTGTCTCGCGTTCAACCTGCAGGGCGGCCAGAACCGCGGCTGGTATTTCCAGCGCCACGGCAAGATCGCGACGATGCGCGTGACCGGCAATCTCGACTGCAACGACGGCGAACTGCTGCACCGCTGGGTGGCCGAAGGGCTCGGGCTCGGCTGGCGCTCGACGTGGGAAATCGCCGCGCAGCTCGAAACGGGCGCGCTCGAGACCGTGCTCGACGAATATGCGCTGCCCGACTACGACATCCTCGCGGTCTACCCGCAGCAGCGCTACGTGCCGGCGCGCGTGCGCTATTTCATCGACTACCTGCGCGCCGCGTACGCGCGCCCCGGCTACTGGAGCTCCACGCCGTAGCGGGGCGGCCCGCCCGGCCGTCCGGCGATTTTTTACGCTTCGTGCGCCCGGCGCGGGAATAAACTCGACGCAGCAGCGGTAAGGTCATCGAGCGCGCACGTTGCCGGTCTGTCCGGGCGCCGTGCGCGGAACGGGCGCGGCGTCGGCCGCCGGGACCAGGGAGGCCATGTGGGGCAAGCCGGACAGGCGGTCGATGAACGGGCGGCGGACGATGCGGCCGCGCGCGGCGAGCGGTTTCGCACGCTCGTGCTGCCGCATCTCGACGCCGCGTACAACCTCGCGCGCTGGCTGAGCGGCAGCGCCGGCGATGCGGACGACGTCGTCCAGGACGCGTGCATGCGCGCGCTGCGCTTCGTCGATTCGTGTCGCGGCGACAACGCGCGGCCGTGGCTGCTGACGATCGTGCGCCACACCTGGTACACCGAGTGGCGGCGGCGCACGCATGCGCACGAGGTCGCGCTGCCCGATACGCTCGACGACGCCGACGTGCCCGACGACTGGCAGCCGGCCACGGAGGATCCGCTGGCGCACCTGTTGCGCGGCGAGAACGTGCGGCTCGTGAATGCGGCGCTCGCGAAGCTGCCGCCCGAATACCGCGAGGTGCTCGTGCTGCGCGAAATGGAGGACCTGAGCTACCGCGAGATCGCGGCGATCGCGGACGTGCCGGTCGGCACGGTGATGTCGCGGCTCGCGCGCGGCCGGCGCAAGCTCGCCGCGCTGCTGGGCGGCGCGCCGGCGCCGGCGACCGAAGGCCGGCAGGGCCGTGCGCCGGCCGGCGGAACCGCATCGGAGGCTATCGATGGACTGTAACGAAGCGCGAGCATTGCTGGACGCGGACGTCGACCGCGAGCTGTCGGCGCCCGATGCGTTGCGGGTCCAGCAGCATGTCGAGGGGTGCGAGGCGTGCCGCCGCGAACGTGCGCGAATCGTCACGCTGGTGCAGGCCGTCCGGCAGGCCGATTATCACCGCGCGCCGGACGCGCTGCGGGCGAGCATCCTCGCGAGTCTGCCGGCAGCCGCCGACGCGCGTGCCCATGAGCCGTCGCGGGCCGAGCCGCGGCCTGAGTCCCCGTCACCGCCGCGGCGGCCGCGCGGGCGCGACTGGTTCTCCTGGCTGACCGGGCGTGGCGGGTCGGCACGACCGGTATCGACCGGTACCGGGCCCCGCGTGGCCGCGTTGCCGGGCCTCGGCTGGGGCGTCGCGCTGCTGATGGCGCTCGCGGCGGCGGGCGGAATGGCATGGTCCGCCCGCCATGCCGACACCGACCGCATGGTCGACGAACTCGTCGCGAGCCACGTGCGGGCCGACCTGTCGGCGCGCGACATCGACGTGATCTCGACCGACCAGCACACGGTCAAGCCGTGGTTCAACGGCCGGCTCGACTATGCGCCGCCGGTCGAGGATCTCGCCACGAACGGCTTCGCGCTGATCGGCGGCCGGCTCGACTACGTCGGGCGTCGCCGCGTCGCGGTGCTCGTCTACCGTCACCGGCAGCACGTGGTCGACGTCTACGTGCAGCCGGCGGGGCAGCGACCGTCCGCCCCGTATTCGACGGTGTCGCAGGGCTATGCACTCGACCGCTGGAACGCGGCCGGGATGACGTGGTGGGCCGTGACCGACGCCGAGCCGTCGGCGCTCGCGGCGTTCCGGACGGCGCTCGACGCGCGGCTCGCGGGCACGCCCGGCGAATGATCGCGGCGGCGTCGGCGCCGGCATGTTTCCGTTCCGACCCCGACGCCAGAAGGCCCGAACGATGGTCGTTTGCACCGGCATTCCTGTTCAAGTCTTTGAAAACACGGCCGAATCCGTTTGCAAATCATCGATTGACCTTGCGCGCGCCCCGTAACCGGGTTAGAATCTTCGGCTTCTCACTTGCCACACCGGTTCAGACGCCCGGGTGGCTTTAATCCACAAGGAGTGTGTAATGCGTCATTACGAAATCGTATTCATCGTGCACCCCGATCAAAGCGAGCAAGTGCCCGCGATGATCGAGCGTTACAAGACCACGATCACGTCGCACGGCGGCCAGATCCACCGTGTCGAAGACTGGGGCCGTCGCCAACTGGCCTACATGATCGAGAAACTCGCGAAGGCTCACTACGTCTGCATGAACATCGAGTGCGACCAGACGACGCTCGACGAACTCGAACACGCGTTCAAGTTCAACGACGCCGTGCTGCGCCACCTCATCGTCAAGATGAAGAAGGCCGAAACCGGCCCGTCGCCGATGATGAAGGAAGTTCAGCGCGAAGAAGCCAAGAAGGCGGCTGCAGCTCAGCCGGCCGAAGCGCAGGCTTAAGTTCGTCACTCATTAAGCCATCAAGGAGCGCGCCACTTACGTGAACAAGTTGCAATTGACGGCGAGCGTCGTCGAACGCGCACCGGTGCGATATACGCCGGCAGGTGTTCCGATCGCAAGCGCCACATTGCATCACCGCACGGAAGTCGTCGAAGCAGGCATTCCCCGTCAGGTCGAAATGACGATCGAGGCGGTGGCGGCCGGTGAGGCGAGCGGCAGGCTGGAGAGTCGTGAAATGGGCGTCGAAACGCTGTTCACGGGCTTCCTGGCCAAGAAAAGCCGCAACGCGAGAACCTTGGTGTTTCACATCACAGCATTGCAGGACATTGGAAAGGACTGAAATCATGCCCCGCCCGACTGGTAAGAAATTCGACAAGCGTCGTCAGCAACAAAACCCGCTCTTCAAGCGCAAGAAGTTCTGCCGTTTCACGGCTGCCGGCGTCGAGCAAATCGACTACAAGGACACGGAAACGCTGAAGGACTTCATCGGCGAAAACGGCAAGATCACGCCGGCTCGTCTGACGGGTACGAAGGCGCACTATCAGCGTCAGCTGGATACGGCCATCAAGCGTGCGCGTTTCCTCGCGCTGCTGCCGTACACCGATCAGCACAAGGCGTAATCAGGCGACGCAATAAGGAGAATTCGAATGCAAATCATTCTGTTGGAAAAAGTCGCCAATCTGGGTAACCTCGGCGACATCGTCAAGGTCAAGGACGGTTACGCTCGCAACTTCCTGATCCCGAACCGCAAGGCTCGCCGTGCAACGAAGGAAGCGATCGCCGAATTCGAAGTGCGCCGCGCTGAACTCGAAAAGATCGCCGCTGAAAAGCTGGCGGCATCGCAGGCAGTCGGCGAGAAGCTGAACGGCCAGACGTTCGAAATCACGCAGAAGTCGGGCGTCGACGGCCGTCTGTTCGGCTCGGTCACGAACGGCGACGTCGCGGAACTGCTGAAGAAGGCAGGCTACGAAGTCGAGAAGCTGCAAGTGCGCATGCCGGAAGGCCCGCTGAAGATGATCGGCGAGCACAACGTCCAGGTCGCGCTGCACACGGACGTCGTCGTCGACGTCACGATCAACGTGATCGGCGACCACGCGTAAGCGTATGCAAGCTTGCCGGGCGGCTTCCGTCGCTCGGACAAGGGCAGGCGCCCGGGCAACCGGGGCCTGCCTTTTTTATTGTCCGCTCGCTCCCGCAAGCGGTGGTAGCGCTGCCGCCATCTATTCGCGATAATCCCAACCCATGAACGCGCCGCAAGATCCCCAAATCGAATCGCTGAAAGTCCCGCCGCATTCGGTCGAAGCCGAACAGTCGGTGCTCGGCGGCCTGTTGCTCGACAACGCGGCATGGGACCGGATCGCCGACTTCCTGTCGCAGGGCGACTTCTATCGCTACGACCACCGGATCATCTACGAGCATATCGGCCGCCTGATCGCGTCGACGCGCCCGGCCGACGTCGTGACCGTGTACGAAGCGCTGACCACGTCCGGCAAGGCCGACGACGTCGGCGGGCTCGCGTATCTGAACGCCCTGGCGCAGAACACGCCGAGTGCGGCGAACATCCGCCGCTACGCGGAAATCGTGCGCGACCGCGCGGTGCTGCGCCGGCTCGTGTCGGTCGCCGACGAAATCTCGGCCGACGCCTTCAATCCGCAGGGCAAGGAAGTCCGCCAGCTGCTCGACGAAGCCGAATCGAAGGTGTTCTCGATCGCCGAAGAGGGCGCGCGCGGCAACCAGGGCTTCCTCGAGATCGGCCCGCTGCTCACGCAGGTCGTCGAGCGCATCGATACGCTGTACCACACCGCGAATCCGAGCGACGTCACGGGCACGCCGACGGGCTTCATCGACCTCGACCGGATGACGTCCGGGATGCACGGTGGTGAGCTGATCATCGTGGCCGGAAGACCGTCGATGGGGAAGACCGCATTTTCGATGAACATCGGCGAATACGTCGCGGTCGAGTACGGGCTGCCGGTCGCGGTGTTCTCGATGGAAATGCCGGGCACCCAGCTCGTGATGCGTATGCTCGGCTCGATCGGCCGGCTCGACCAGCACCGGATGCGCACGGGCCGCCTGACGGACGAGGACTGGCCGAAACTGACGCACGCGGTGCAGAAGATGAGCGAGGCGCAGCTCTTCATCGACGAAACGGGCGGCCTGAACCCGATGGAATTGCGCTCCCGTGCACGGCGACTTGCGCGGCAATGCGGCAAGCTCGGCCTGATCATCGTCGACTACCTGCAGCTGATGTCGGGTTCGTCGCAGGGCGAGAACCGCGCGACCGAGATTTCGGAAATTTCGCGATCGCTGAAGAGTCTCGCGAAGGAACTCGACGTGCCGGTGATCGCGCTGTCGCAGCTGAACCGCGGCCTCGAACAGCGCCCGAACAAGCGCCCGGTGATGTCCGATTTGCGCGAATCGGGCGCAATCGAACAGGATGCGGACGTGATCCTGTTCATTTACCGCGACGAAGTCTACAACCCGGACAGTCCCGACAAGGGCACCGCGGAAATCATCATCGGCAAGCAGCGTAACGGTCCGATCGGCCCCGTTCGGCTCACGTTCATCGGTCAATACACGAAGTTCGACAATTTTGCAGGGGCGCAAACCTTCCACGGCGAATAACGCCGGAAGTAAACCCCTATTTCGCCAAACGTTGTATCCAATCCCGGCGCGTGCATGTGCGCGCGCCGCGGCGCGACCGGAAACGGTACAATGTCGCCCGTTTTCGTGACAGTAGTTTGACAATCTCTCAGGAATCCCATGTTCGGTCGATTCATGCCCACCGAGGGCAAGTTCTTTGAACTCTTCAACGCGCACGCGAAGCACATCGTTTCCGGTGGCCGCGAGCTCGAACTGCTGATCGACAATCTCGCCGACGCCGAGATTCACAAGCAAAACGTGCAAATCGCCGAGAAGGCCGCCGACAAGCTCACGCACGAGGCGATCGATCTGTTGCACAAGACCTTCATCACGCCGCTCGATCGCGACGAGATCCACAAGCTGATCACGACGATGGACGACATCCTCGACCTGATGGAAGACGTCGCGACGGCCGTGTCGCTGTACGACGTGCAGTCCGTCACGTCCGAGGCGAGCCAGCTCGCGCACATCGTCACGCAGTCGGCGCAACACGTGCAGCAGGCCGTCGGCTTGCTGTCCGACATGAAGCAGTCGGCCCAGATCCTCAAGCAGTGCGAGGAAATCGACCGCTGGGAGTCGGAGGCCGATCGCGTGCTGCGCGCGGCGATGTCGAAGCTGTTCCGCGAGGAAGACGACGTGAAGACGCTCATCAAGCTGAAGGCGATCTACGAGCTGCTCGAGGAGATCACCGACAAGTGCGAGGACGTCGCGAACATCATCGAAGGCATCGTGCTGGAAAACGCCTGAGCGGACCACGATGCATTCGATACAACTCGCCCTCTGGATGGTCGCGACGCTGGTGCTCGTCGCGCTCGTATTCGATTTCATGAACGGCTTTCACGATGCGGCGAACTCGATCGCCACCGTCGTGTCGACAGGGGTGCTGAAGCCCCAGCAGGCCGTGGTGTTCGCGGCCGCGTTCAACGTGATCGCGTACTTCATTTTCCACCTGAAAGTCGCGCAGACCGTCGGTAAAGGCACGATCGATCCCGAGATCGTCGACCATTACGTCGTGTTCGGCGCGTTGATCGGTGCGATCGGCTGGAACGTGATCACGTGGTACTACGGGATTCCGTCGAGCTCGTCGCACGCGCTGATCGGCGGCCTCGTCGGCGCGGCGCTCGCGAAGTCCGGCTGGGGTGCGCTGAACATCGACGGGCTGCTGAAGACGATCGCGTTCATCTTCATTTCGCCGCTGCTCGGTTTCATCCTCGGTTCGCTGTTCATGCTCGGTGTGTCGTGGCTGTATTTCCGTACCGCGCCCAGCAAGGTCGACCGGCGTTTCCGCCGGCTGCAACTGCTGTCGGCCGGCCTGTACAGCCTCGGTCACGGCGGCAACGACGCGCAGAAGACGATCGGTATCATCTGGATGCTGCTGATCGCGAGCGGTTACGCGTCGGCGACCGCCGATGCGCCGCCGGCCTGGGTGATCGGCGCGTGCTACTTGTCGATGGGCCTCGGCACGCTGTTCGGCGGCTGGCGCATCGTGCGCACGATGGGCCAGAAGATCACGAAGCTCAAGCCGGTCGGCGGTTTTTGCGCGGAAAGCGGTGGCGCGATCACGCTGTTCATCGCGTCGTTCCTCGGCATTCCCGTGTCGACCACGCACACGATCACCGGTGCGATCGTCGGTGTCGGCGCGACGCAGAAGCTGTCGGCGGTGCGCTGGGGCGTCGCCGGCAACATCGTGTGGGCGTGGGTGCTGACGCTGCCGGCGGCCGCGCTGTTCGCGGCCGGCGGGTGGTGGCTCGGACATCAGATCTTCTGAGCGCCGACACTACCGGATCGACATCGACATCAAATGCGCCGCAAGCCGAAAGGCTGCGGCGCATTTTTTTTGGGGCGGCGGAAGGGGGCGACGACGAGGTGAGGGGCGGCAGATGCCGCCAACGTCGTTGACGGGCGGGTGCGAGCGACCGGTCAGTAACTGCCGTTCGCAAACCGTGCGATCGGATCGTCCGCCGTACCGGTGCGCGGCCTGACGGGCGCGGATTGCGTCGATGCACGTAACACCTGCACGGGCGCGGGCTCGATACCGCGCGGGGGCGCCGATGCGGTGGCCGGCGGCGGTTCGGCATCGAAGGCGGCGGCCTGGGCGGCCGTCAGCGCGGTGGTCGGAATCTGCGTGCCGACTTCCGCCGGGGCGGCCGCTGCTGCATCGGCCGTCATCGCGGGCATGGCGTCATTCGCGGACGTGGCTTGCTGCTGGGCCGTCTGCATCCGCGGTGGCGGCGGTTCGTATGGATCGGTGGCCGGTGCGGGCAGTGCAACTGCGGCGGCCGTCACGACCGGCGCGGGCGGGGCGGTCGTCGCCGTCGCCTGCGTCGCCCTTGCTTGCGGCGGTGCGTACGCGGGTTGACGCGGTGCGGCGGCAGCCGTCACGACCACCGGAGCGGCCGCGACCGCCGGCGGATTGCGTGGCGCATCGCGCTTGGCCTCGTAGGTCGGTGCATCGAACGGCGTCGGGGCCGAGCGCGGCGGCGCGACGCGGCGAATGCCGTCGAAGCGCTTCGCCCAGTACGGGTTCGTCAGGTAGTCGAGCCGGACGGTGCCGCCCGTCGACGGTGCGTTGACGAAGCGCAGCTTGCCGACATAGATACCGACGTGCGAATGCGGGCGCCCGGTCGTATTGAAGAAGATCAGGTCGCCCGGCGCGATCTCGTCGGGTTCGACCGACACGCCGCGGCCGCTCATGTCGGCGGTCGTGCGCGGGAGGTTCACGTCGGCCGCGCGGCCGATCACGTAGCGTACGAGCCCGCTGCAGTCGAAGCCGCTCGTCGGCGTGTTGCCGCCCCAGCGATACGGGACGCCGACGAGGCTCATCGCCTGGATCGAGATTTCTTCCTGGCCGACGCTGTGGTCGACGAATTTCGGGAAATTGGCGGGCGCCGGGAAGGCACGCGGCGTCGTGATCTTCATGCCCGAAGCGGAACGCGATGCCGACTGCGGCGGCACGCTGGAACAGGCCGCAAGCAGGGAGACGACGGCGACGGGAACCCAGATTCGAAGCATGGCAAGGCGGGCGAGCGCGGCGCGCTCGCGAATCGTATGACAACAGACAGACCCGATGGTAGACGCTCCGGCGGGGCTTAAGCAACCATTCTTGAGAATTTACTTGAAGTTTCGCGCGTAAACTGCGTTATTGCGTGACGAAGCGTTACTTTTGTCTTCGACCCCAAATAAAAACGGCGCTCCGGAAACGGAGCGCCGCGTGGCGTCGAAAGCCGGCCGAGGCCGGCCTGCGCGTTACAGAATGTCCGACGCGTAGTCGGCGAGCCGCGAGCGTTCGCCGCGCGCGAGGGTCACGTGGCCGCTGTGGCCCCAGCCCTTGAAGCGGTCGACGACGTAGGTGAGGCCCGAGCTGCCTTCGGTCAGGTAAGGCGTGTCGATCTGCGCGATGTTGCCGAGGCAGACGATCTTCGTGCCGGGGCCCGCGCGCGTGACGAGCGTCTTCATCTGCTTCGGCGTCAGGTTCTGCGCCTCGTCGATGATCAGATACTTGTCGACGAACGTGCGGCCGCGCATGAAGTTCATGCTCTTCACCTTCAGGCGCGAACGGATCAGCTCCTGCGTCGCGGCACGGCCCCATTCGCCGGCCGCGTCGTCGGTCTTCTGCAGCACTTCGAGGTTGTCGTCGAATGCGCCCATCCACGGCTGCATCTTCTCTTCCTCGGTGCCGGGCAGGAAACCGATGTCCTCGCCGACGGGCACGGTCGCGCGCGTCACGATGATCTCGTTGTAGCGCTTGTCGTCAAGCACCTGCGCGAGGCCGGCCGCGAGCGCGACGAGCGTCTTGCCGGTGCCGGCCTGGCCGAGCAGCGTGACGAAGTCGATCTCGGGGTTCATCAGCAGGTTCAGCGCGAAGTTCTGCTCGCGGTTGCGCGCGGTGATGCCCCACACGTTGTTCTTGTGGTGGCTGTAGTCGCGCAGCGTCTGCAGCAGCGCCGTCTTGCCGTTCAGCTCGCGGACGATCGCGTGGAACGTCGGCTCGCCGTTCTGCGGCTCCAGATAGACGAACTCGTTGACGAGCATCGACGCGACGAGCGGGCCCGTCACGCGGTAGTACGTGGTACCCGTCTTCGTGTCCTGCCAGCTCTCCATGCCCTTCGCGTGCTTGGTCCAGAAGTCCTGCGGCAGCTCACGCACGCCGTTGTACAGGAGATCCGAATCCTCGAGCACCTGGTCGTTGAAGTAGTCTTCCGCAGGCAGGCCGAGCGCGTGCGCCTTGATCCGCATGTTGATGTCTTTCGACACCAGCACGACCTGGCGATCCGGCCGGTCGCGCTGTAGCGCGCGCACGACGCCGAGGATCTGGTTGTCGGCCTTGCCTTCGGGCAGGCCTTCGACGGGCGCGATGTCCGCGAGCTTCGTCTGGAAGTACAGGCGGCCGAGCGCGTCGCGGCTGCCGAGGCGCGACAGCGGAATGCCGGCCGAGATCGGGCCGCCGTCGGCGACGAGCGCGTCGAGCGTGCGGCTGACCTGGCGAGCATTGCGCGCGACTTCGGACATCCCCTTCTTGTGGTTGTCGAGTTCCTCGAGCGTCATCATCGGCAGATAGACGTCGTGTTCCTCGAAGCGGAAGAGGCTGCTCGGGTCGTGCATCAGCACGTTCGTGTCGAGCACGAACAGTTTCTGCAGTTCGGCTTCGGCGGGCTTGCGGCCGCGCGACTTCGTCGCGGCGCCGGCGTTGCGCGCGGGCGTGGCGGCCGGTTTGTCGGCGGCCGGCTTGTCGTTGCGTGCGACGACGGGCGCCGCGGGTTCGACGGGCGTCGGCAGCGGCTGCAGCAGGGCGGCCGTCTGCCTGGTCTTGCGGCCGCGCGCGGGTACGCTCGCGGCATCGGGCGCCGAAGACGCGACGGCGCGCAACGGCGCGGCCGTGTTCGCGGCTTCGATCATCGGTTGGGCCACGCTCGCCGGGCCATAGTCGCCGGCTGTGGATGCGTCCCCTTCGGCGGATTTCTTCGCGGCTTTCGCGGGCCGCGCTTTCGCCTTGTATTCGTCGGGCGGCAGCAGGCTGCCGAGCTTGCTGGGGGGAGTAGGCAAAGGCATGGTGTCCCTCGGGAGGAATCGTGTCGCATGAAGTGCGCCGCTGATCGCATCCTGCGTGACGTAGACGCATGCAGTTTGCGCGCGGTGGCGCACAGGAATTTCGTCTAGCCGGTTCGCCTAAGTGTCGATCAGCTCCTCGATGCGGTAAGGGCCGGACCGGAGAGGGCCGGCGCGCGTTCCATAAAAAAAGCCGCTGCCCCGTCGACAGGGACATGCGGCTCGGCTGATGCCGTCGTGATGCGCGTCAGATGCCGGCAAACATTGCAACGGGCACCGGCGCAGCTACGAGAAATATGGGGCGAACTGGCATTCATTGCGGCCCAATATAACGCGCCTCAAAGCGCTTGTACAGCCTTTAGCACGTCGTCCACGTGACCCGGTACCTTGATGCCGCGCCATGCCTGACGGAGCACGCCGTCGGCGTCGAGCAGGAACGTCGAGCGCTCGATTCCGCGCACTTCCTTGCCATACATTTTCTTCATCTTGATGACATCGAACAACGCGCACAGCACTTCGTCGGCATCGGAGATCAGCGGGAACGGCAGTTCGAGCTTGGCCTTGAAATTGTCATGCGAGCGCAGGCTGTCGCGCGACACGCCGATGACTTCCGCACCGGCTTTCTTGAACTTCGGGTAGAGATCGCGGAACTGCAGCCCTTCGGTCGTGCAGCCCGGCGTGTTGTCCTTCGGATAGAAGTACAGCACGAGCTTCTTGCCGTTCAGGTCGGACAGCGAAATGTCGCCGCCCGTGGCCGGTGCGGTGAAATCGGGAACTTGACGGTCAACTTCGACGGACACGTGTTTCTCCTGTTGTTATGGACGGGCGCCGCTGCGGCGGCGCGGTTCGGCGGGGCGTCGCGGCAGCGCGCCGCAAGGGCGCAGCGCCGGCTCGCGCGCGAACTCAGTCGGGCTGGACGATCAGTTCACCGGAGCGGCCGGAGATTTCGCCCCACGCGACAGGGTACGATGGCAGCGAGTCGCGGTCCAGCGTCGCGTGGTAGTCGCCCATCGTCGCGAACGTGTGGCCTTGCGCACGCCAGCCGGCGAGCAGTTGCTCGAATACGGGCGCGAGCTTCTGGCCTTCCAGTTCCGCATGCAGCGTGAACACCTGGTCGTGCGGATTGGTTTCGGTGAACTTGAGAAGGTGCGCGGCGACGTTGTGCGTGTCGACGCCGTCGATGCCGAGCACTTCGTCGAGCGTCGGCAGCGTGGTCGGCATCTGCACGTGCGACAGCGTGCGGCCGCCGACCACGGGCAGGTACGGCGAGTGGCCGCGGCCGTCGGATGCATAGCGCATCCCCCACGCGTCGATCTGCTCAAATGCCGAGTCGTTCATCTGCCAGCCGGCCGCGCCGTGCGTGACGGGCGGCGCGCCGAAGATCTCGATGAAGCGCGCATGACTCTTCTGCATTTCACGCGCGGTCCAGTCGCGATCGCGTACGCGCACGTTGTCCTGCCAGTAGACGTGATCCCACGTGTGGATCCCGCATTCGAAGCCGGCCTCGTGAATCGCGCGCATGTCGGCGATCGCGCGGCGGCCGATGTCGGGGCCGGGCAACAGCACGCCGTACATCAGCTGCTTCACGCCGTAGTGTTCGACCACCGACGTGCGCGACACCTTCTTCAGGAAGCCCGGACGGAACACGCGCCGCAGCGCCCAGCCCGTGTGATCGGGCCCGAGGCTGAAGAGGAAGGTCGCGCGGGCATTGAAGCGATCGAAGATGCGCGCGAGGTTCGGCACGCCTTCGCGCGTGCCGCGCAGCGTGTCGACGTCGATCTTGAGGACGATACGAGCCAAGCGAGCGTCCCGGTCAGCCTTGCTGTTCGACGAGCGCGCGCGCGTCGGCGACGTGGCCGCGATACGCTTCGAAGATGTTGCGCAGCGCGTCGTCGAACGTCGCCTGCGGCGCCCAGCCGAGCTCCTGCATCGTGTTGTCGATCTTCGGCACGCGGTTCTGCACGTCCTGGTAGCCGTTGCCGTAGTAGGCGCCGGACGTCGTTTCGACGAGCTTCACCTGCTTGGCCGAATCGGCGTACTCGGGGAATTCCGCGGCCAGTTCGAGCATCTTGTGCGCGAGCTCGCGAACCGAGAAGTTGTTCTTCGGATTCCCGATGTTGTAGATCTTGCCCGACGCGACGCCGTCCTTGTTGTCGATGATCTTCATCAGCGCGCTGATGCCGTCGCCGATGTCGGTGAACGCGCGCTTCTGCGAGCCGCCGTCGACGAGGCTGATGTTTTCGCCGCGCACGATGTGGCCGAGGAACTGCGTGACCACGCGCGAGCTGCCTTCCTTCGGCGTGTAGATCGAGTCGAGGCCCGGGCCGATCCAGTTGAACGGACGGAACAGCGTGAAGTTCAGGCCTTCCATCCCGTAGCCCCAGATCACGCGGTCCATCAGCTGCTTCGAGCACGCATAGATCCAGCGCGGCTTGTTGATCGGGCCGTAGGTGAGCGCCGACGCATCCGGGTCGAACTGCTCGTCCGAGCACATGCCGTAGACCTCGGAGGTCGACGGGAATACGAGGTGCTTGCCGTACTTGACGGCCGAACGCACGATCGGCAGGTTCGCCTCGAAGTCGAGCTCGAACACGCGCAGCGGCTGCTTGACGTAGGTGGCCGGCGTCGCGATCGCGACGAGCGGCAGGATCACGTCGCACTTCTTCACGTGATACTCGACCCACTCCTTGTTGATCGTGATGTCGCCTTCGAAGAAATGCATCCGCTCGTGGTTGACGAGGTCGCCCAGCCGGTCGGTCTGCATGTCCATGCCGAACACTTCCCAATCGGTGGTTTCAAGAATGCGCTTCGACAGGTGATGGCCGATGAAGCCGTTCACACCCAGGATCAGGACTTTTTTTGCTTTCATGAATGACGGGAAGAATGAATGAACTGCGCGAATTCCGCGGGCGTCACGACGGTTTCGCTGCCGTCGCGCTGCTGCCACAGCTCGAGAATGGATAGGGCGCGGCTGTCGCCGCAGACGCCGAATAGCGCATTATCGCTTACGTGCAGGCCGGGCGGCAAATCTGCCGCGGCGGCCGCTGCCGCGCCGCCGGGCGCCGCGAGGCGCGCGCGCGCGATCACGAAGCGCGCGCCGCCGACGTCCGTGAATGCGCCCGGATACGGGGGCGCGACCGCGCGCACCAGGTTGTAGACCTGCGCGGCCGGCTTCGACCAGTCGACGCGGCCGTCCTCGGGCTTGCGCCCGCCGTAGTAGCTGCCGCTCGCGAGATCGTTCGGCAGGTGCGGCGCCTCGCCCGCGAGCAGCGCGGGCAGCACGCGCCACAGCGTCTGCTCGGCGGCCACCGTGACCTTGTCGAACACCTGCGCGGCCGTGTCGTCCGGCAGGATCGGCACCGCGGTCTGGGCGAGGATCGCGCCCGCGTCGGGCTTGGCGGCCATCTCGTGCAGCGTCGCGCCGGTCTCGGTCTCGCCGTTCAGCACGGCCCAGTTGGTCGGTACCCGACCCCGGTATTTCGGTAGCAGCGAACCATGCATGTTGTATGCGCCGCGCGGCGCGATCGCGAGCAGGTCCGCCGGCAGCATGTGCCGGTAGTAGAACGAGAAGATGAAATCGGGCTGCGCGTCGGACACCGCGCGGCGCAGCGCCGGATCGGCGGGATCGGCCGGCGTGACGACCGGAATGCCGTGCTCGGCCGCGACGGACGCGACGCTGCCGAACCAGATGTTCTCGTTCGGATTGTCCTCGTGCGTGACGACCAGCGCGACGTCGACGCCGCGCGCGAGCAGCACCTGCAGGCACCGCACGCCGACGTTGTGATACGCGAAGACGACCGCGCGCGGCTTCATTGCGCGGCTCCCGGGCGGTTCGCGGCGGCCGGCACCGGCGGCACGCCGTCGTGCTGCTCGAGCACGGCCTGGATCAGGTAGCGCGGCCGCGCGCGTACCTGCTGGTAGATGCGGCCGACGTATTCACCGAGCAGGCCGAGCGCGAAGATGATCACGCCGAGCAGGAAGAACGTGATCGCGAACAGCGTGAACACGCCTTGCACTTCCGCGCCGACGATGAAGCGGCGCACGAGCAGCAGCACGAACAGGGCGGCCGAGCCGAGCGAGAGGATCACGCCGATGAACGACAGCCACTGCAGCGGCACGACCGAGAAGCCCGTCACCAGGTCGAAGTTCAACCGGATCAGGCTGTACAGCGAATACTTCGATTCGCCCGCGAAGCGTTCCTCGTGCGCGACCTCGATTTCGGTCGGTTTCTGCGCGAACGTGTACGCGAGCGCAGGGATGAACGTGTTGACTTCGCCGCACACGTTGATCGTGTCGATGATGCGGCGGCTGTATGCGCGCAGCATGCAGCCCTGGTCGGTCATTTTGATGCGCGTGATGCGCTCGCGCAGCCGGTTCATCATCTGCGACGCCTTGCGTCGCCACAGGCTGTCCTGGCGTTGCTTGCGGATCGAGCCGACGTAGTCGTAGCCCTCGCGCATCTTCGCGATCAGCTTGCCGATTTCCTCGGGCGGGTTCTGCAGGTCGGCGTCGAGCGTGATGACGATCTCGCCGCGCGATTGCGCGAAGCCGGCGAGGATCGCCATGTGCTGGCCGTAGTTGCCGTTGAGCAGCACCACGCGCGTCGTGTCGGGCCGTACGTGGAACTGATCGGCGAGCATCGCGGCCGAGCGGTCGCGGCTGCCGTCGTTGATCAGGATCACTTCGTACGACGTGTCGAGTGCGTCGAGCGCCGGATACAGCCGCGCGAACAGCGCGGCGAGGCCGTCTTCCTCGTTGTACACGGGGATGATGACCGACACTTCGGGCCGGCCGGCGTCCAGGTGCGCGGCGCCCGGATGCCCGGCGCGTGCTTCAAGGGGACTCATGTACGCTTATTTTCCGTATTGTTCGCAAATCTGATTGACGGCGTCGACCACGCGACGCACGTCGCCTTCCGTCATCTGCGTAAACAGCGGCAGCGTGACGGTCGACGCGCCGTACCGTTCGGCGTGGGGGAACATGCCCTCCTTGAACCCGCGCGCACGATACAGCGTGAAAAGATGGATCGCCGGGTAGTGGATGCCCGTGCCGATGCCGCGTTCCTTCATCTGCGCCATGAACTCGGCGCGCGGGATCGACAGCCGCTCGAGCGGCAGCGTGATCAGGAACATGTGCCAGTTGCCGTTCTCGAATTCGGCGACCGGCAGGCCGACGCCGAGCTTCGCGGCCGCGCCGCCGTCGAATGCGGCGAAATACGCGCGGGCGAGTGCGCGGCGCTGCGCGGTGAAGCGCTCGATGTGCGGCAACTGGCCGAGGCCGACGCGCGCGGCCACGTCGGTCAGGTTGTACTTGCCGCCGAGCACGTCGCAGTCCATCCCGTCGAAGCCGGTGCGCGTGATGCCCTGCAGCCGGTACTTCTGCGCGAGCACGGCTTCGTCCTCGTTGTTCAGCACGAGGGCGCCGCCTTCGATCGTCGTCAGGTTCTTGTTCGCGTGGAAGCTGAACGACACGATGTCGCCGATCGCGCCGATGCGCTTGCCGTGCCACGTCGAGCCGAACGCCTGCGCGGCGTCCTCGATCACGCGCAGGTTGTGCGCGCGGGCGATCGCGTACAGGCGGTCCATGTCGACCGGCAGGCCGGACAGGAACACGGGGATGATCGCCTTCGTGCGCGGCGTGATCGCCTGCTCGAGCTTGTCGAGGTCGATGTTGCGCGTGACGGGATCGATGTCCGCGAACACGGGCGTCGCGCCCGTTTCGATGATCACGTTGCTGGTCGAGACCCACGAAGCCGGCGTCGTGATCACCTCGTCGCCGGCGCCGACGCCCGCGATGCGCAGGCCGATCTCGAGCGTGCAGGTGCCCGAATTGAATGCGCGGACCGGCCGGCCGCCGCAGTACTCGGACAGCGCGGCTTCGAATTTCTGGCACTGCGGGCCGGTGGTGATCCAGCCCGAGCGCAGCACGTCGACGACGCCCTGGATGGTTTCCTCATCGATCTCGGGGCGGGTGAACGGCAGAAACGGAGCGGTATTCTGGCTCATGAACGCGTTTGGCCTGTAATGGCGTGTAATAAAAGGGTCGGGCGATCCGTCCGAAACCGGCATTAAACACCGGTTGGCGGATTCGCACCGTGATTTTTTGTAGGCGGACGCTTAACGCCGCGAGGCATGCTCAGCTTCGTGCAAGCACGAGCACCCCGATCAGAATGATGCCGATGCCGACGAGCCGCTGGACCGACAGCACCTCGCCGAACAGGTACCACGCCGCGAACGCGTTGACGACGTAGCCGAGCGATAGCATCGGGTACGCGATCGACACGTCGACCCGCGACAGCCCGACGATCCACACGACGACGCTCAGCACGTAGCAGCCGAGGCCGCCGATGATCGGCAGCTGGGTCGCGATCTTGAACCCGACCGGGATGATGTTCGCACGGCTGAATTCGAAGTGTCCAACGGCGTTGACGCCGGCTTTCAGCAGAAGTTGCGCACAGGCGTTGAGCATCACGCCGGTGATGATGCAGACGAACGAAACGGGATTCATGCGGGGGACGTCCTTACGATTGCGGTTTCTCGACGATCACGCGGCGGTTGTCGCGCGCGATCACGCGCATCGGCACGCCTTCCTTGACCAGCGCGTCGTACTGGCCGGGCCCCATGATCGCGAGCGCATGGGTGTCCTGCTTCCAGCGCGTGATCCATTCGCCGACGGTCGGGATCCACTTGTTCGGCTCGACCGAGATCCCGAACGCGAGCTCGTCCTGGCGCTGGACCATGATCGTCGTGTGGCCCATGTAGAACGGGAACGTGTGATCGAGCATTTCGACCGAGTAGAACGGCGTGTCGGGCGGCAGCTTCGCCAGTTCGGCGCGCACGGCCGGCGCGAGCAGCGCGCCCGAGCTGTAGCGGCCGAACTCGTCGTGCCCGGTGCCGCCGATCGTGCCGAACGCGAGCCATGCGGCGCCGAACGCGGCGAGCGCGGCGGCCACGCCCGCGCGGCGGTTCAGCCACGCGGCCGCGAGCGTCAGCGCGGCCGAGACCGCGAGACCGGCGTACAGCCACAGCTGGAACGCGCGGTACAGCGCGTTCGGCGTGCGTGCGTCGCCCTGGTAAGCGAGGAAGATAATCCCGAACGCCGCGGCGACGAAGAACACGAGGTAGCCGAGCAGGTGGCGACGGAAGCGGTCGGCCGTCATCAGCGGCAGGTACGCGCCGATGATCAGCGTGAGCGCCGGCGCGACCGGCAGCACGTACGAGATCAGCTTCGAATGCGACGCGCTGAAGAACAGGAAGATGAACGCGCTCCAGATCAGCAGCACGAGCATCGGCGAGAAGCCGTTCGGCTGGCGCGGCATGCGCAGCGCATGGCGGAGGCTCTGCCACGCGACCGACAGCCACGGCAGGAAGCCGACCAGCAGCACCGGCACGAAGTAGTACAGCGGGCCCGGACGGTTCTGTTCCGGGGTCAGATACCGGCGGAATTGCTGGACGACGAAGAAGAAATTGAAGAATTCGGGGTTGCGCTGCTGGACCAGCACGAACCACGGCGTGACGATCGCGAAGAAGATCACGAGGCCGCTCACCAGGTACAGGCGCTTCCATAGCGCCCAGTCGCGCGCGACCAGCGTATACAGCACGAGCACGGCGCCGGGCAGGATCAGGCCGACGAGGCCCTTGGACAGCACCGCGAACGCCATCGCGGCCCAGCACGCCCACATCCAGCCGCGCACCGCGGCCGGGCGCAGCCCGGGCCGTTGCGCGAGCAGCAGCGAGCAGAGCGACAGCGCCATCCAGAACGCGAGCCCCATGTCGAGCGCGTTGAAGTGGCCCATCAGGTTCCAGTACGGCGAGCTGGCGAGCACGACGGCCGCGAGGAAGCCCGACAGCGGGTTGAACAGGCGCGCGCCGGTGTAGCCGACGAGCAGCACGCCGGCGAAGCTCGCCACCGCGGTATAGAGGCGCGCCTGCCATTCGCCGATGCCGAACCACGCGAACGTCAGCGCGTTCAGCCAGGTCTGCAGCGGCGGCTTCTCGAAGTACTTGTAGCCGTTGTAGCGCGGCGTGATCCAGTCGCCGGTGACGAACATCTCGCGCGCCATTTCCGCGTAGCGGCCTTCGTCGCTCGGGATCAGGTGGCGCAGTCCGAGCGGCGCGAACCAGACGATCGCGAGCGCGACGAGCAGGAGGACGAGCGTGATGCGATTGAGCGGTAGCCTCGACGGCGTATCGTTCATGGGTTTTCAGCCTGTTTGGTTGTTGTGACGGGCCGCCGGCGGGGTGCGCCGGGGGCGGGCGGCCTGGCCGGGGCGATCCGGGGATCGACCCGCTGCGCCGGCCCGAGTTTTACCGCATCGGGGATTAACGTTCAATTAAGAGCGCGGCGGCGACTTTGCGGCCCTCGGCCATCAGGATGTTGTAGGTGCGGCAGGCGGCCTGGAAATCCATCGTCTCGACGCCGATCCGCTTCGCGGTGAGCGCCGCGACGAGCCGCGGGTGCGGGAAGCGCAGCCGCGCGCCGCTGCCGAAGATCACGAGTTCGGGCGTCGGGTCGAGCAGCATCGCGAAATGCTCGGGCGCGAGCGCGTCGAACGACGACACCGGCCAGGCCTGGACCGGCGCGCCGGGCAGCACGATGACGCTCGTTTCATGGCGTTCGAGATTGACGTCGACATAATCGGGGCCGTAGCCGGTGACGGTGTTGAGCGCGCCGCTCGTGTCCTGGTGCAGTTTCAAATCGGTATTCCGCGGTTCCGTAGGGGAATGGATTGGCAGGGCCGTACGGGCCCGCCCGGCCGGTTTCGCACCCTCGGGCACGCGCCCACGCCCGACGGCGCGGGCCCGGCGCGGCTATGGTGCATTGCGAAAGTCGGCCAAAATCCGCTAAATTATAACTTTTTGGTCGCCTGCGGGCGCCACTTGCGTCGTGCGCCGTCACAAGCCGCGTCCGACCGCCGCTTTTTCCCAGTCTAGACAGCGCGCACAGACCGGCCGCTTTCCAGTTTTGATCCCGTCCCCCCGGCCGCAAGGCCAACCCAGGAACCGTGTCGTCGTGAAACCGATTCAGAAGTCGAACAAGCTGCTCAACGTCTGCTACGACATCCGTGGCCCGGTGCTCGAGCACGCGAAGCGCCTCGAGGAAGAAGGCCACCGCATCATCAAGCTGAACATCGGCAACCTCGCGCCGTTCGGTTTCGACGCGCCGGACGAAATCATCCAGGACATGATCCGCAACCTGCCGGCGTCGTCCGGCTATTCGGATTCGAAGGGCGTGTTCTCGGCGCGCAAGGCCGTGATGCACTACACGCAGGAAAAGGGCGTCGTCGGCGTCGGCCTCGACGACATCTACATCGGCAACGGCGCGTCCGAGCTGATCGTGATGGCGACCCAGGCGCTGCTGAACGACGGCGACGAAGTGCTGCTGCCCGCGCCCGACTACCCGCTGTGGACGGCGGCCGTGAGCCTGTCGGGCGGCACGCCCGTGCACTACGTGTGCGACGAGCAGAACGCCTGGATGCCCGATCTCGACGACATCCGCAGCAAGATCACGCCGAACACGAAGGCGATCGTCGTGATCAACCCGAACAATCCGACCGGCGCGCTTTATTCCGACGAATTGCTGCTCGAGCTGCTCGCGATCGCGCGCCAGCACGGGCTGATCGTGTTCGCCGACGAGGTCTACGACAAGATCGTCTACGACGGCCTCGAGCACACGGCGATGGGCGCGCTGTCGGAGGACGTAATCACCGTCACGTTCAACAGCCTGTCGAAGAGCTATCGGTCGTGCGGCTATCGCGCGGGCTGGATGGCCGTGTCGGGCCTCGGCGGCGACAACCGCCGGCACGCGAAGGATTACCTCGAGGGGCTCGGCATCCTGTCGTCGATGCGCCTGTGCGCGAACGTGCCCGGCCAGTTCGCGATCCAGACGGCGCTCGGCGGCTACCAGAGCATCAACGAGCTGATCGTGCCGAGCGGGCGCCTGTACAAGCAGCGCGAACTCGCGTATGACATGCTGACGTCGATCCCGGGCGTGACCTGCGTGAAACCGCAGGCCGCGCTGTACATGTTTCCGCGCCTCGACCCGAAGCTCTACCCGATCCAGAACGACCAGCAGTTCATTCTCGACCTGTTGCTCGAGGAGCGCGTGCTGCTCGTGCAGGGCACGGGTTTCAACTGGGCGACGCCGGACCACTTCCGCGTGGTCTTCCTGCCGAACCTCGACGACCTGACCGATTCGATCAACCGGATCGCACGCTTCCTCGACGGCTACCGCAAGCGCCATTCGGTCTGAGCGGGCAGAGCCACACGGAACTCACTACTTCTTACTCATCGATCACACGCAGCATGGAACCGATCAAAGTTGGCCTGTTGGGCTTCGGCACCGTCGGCAGCGGCACCTTCACGGTGTTGCACCGCAACCAGGAAGAAATCAAACGACGCGCGGGGCGCGGCATCGAGGTCGCGCGCATTGCCGTGCGCAACCCGGCCAAGGCGCAGGCTGCGCTCGGCGCTCACGCCGGCACCGCGCAGATCACCGACGATTTCAACGCGGTCGTCGACGATCCGTCGATCGCGATCATCGCCGAGATGATCGGCGGCACGGGCGTCGCGCGCGAGCTCGTGCTGCGCGCGATCGCGAACGGCAAGCACGTCGTGACGGCGAACAAGGCGCTGCTCGCGGTGCACGGCACCGAGATCTTCGAGGCCGCGCGCGAGCAAGGCGTGATGGTTGCGTTCGAGGCGGCCGTCGCCGGCGGCATCCCGATCATCAAGGCGCTGCGCGAAGGCCTGACCGCGAACCGCATCCAGTACATCGCCGGCATCATCAACGGCACGACCAACTACATCCTGTCGGAAATGCGCGACCGCGGGCTCGACTTCGCGACCGCGCTGAAGGCGGCGCAAGAACTCGGCTACGCGGAAGCCGATCCGACCTTCGACATCGAAGGCGTCGACGCCGCGCACAAGGCGACGATCATGAGCGCGATCGCGTTCGGCGTGCCGGTGCAGTTCGACCGTGCGTACGTCGAAGGCATCAGCAAGCTCGACGCGACCGACATCCGCTACGCGGAAGAGCTCGGTTACCGGATCAAGCTGCTCGGCATCGCGCGCCGCGCCGCAAACGGCATCGAGCTGCGCGTGCACCCGACGCTGATTCCGGAAAAGCGCCTGCTCGCGAACGTCGAGGGCGCGATGAACGCGGTCGTCGTGCACGGCGATGCGGTCGGCACGACGCTGTACTACGGCAAGGGCGCGGGCGCGGAGCCGACGGCATCGGCCGTGGTCGCGGATCTCGTCGACGTCACGCGCCTGCATACGGCCGATCCCGAGCATCGCGTGCCGCACCTCGCGTTCCAGCCGGACAGCCTGTCGAACACGCCGATCCTGCCGATCGAGGAAGTGACGAGCGGCTACTACCTGCGCCTGCGCGTCGCCGACCAGACCGGCGTGCTCGCCGCGATCACGCGCATCCTCGCCGAATCGGGCATCTCGATCGACGCGCTGCTGCAGAAGGAATCGGAGCAGATCGACGGCGCGAACGGCGAAACCGACATCATCCTGATCACGCACGAGACGGTCGAGAAGAACGTCAATGCGGCGATCGCGCAAATCGAAAGCCTCGCGACCGTCGTGTCGAAGGTGACGAAGCTGCGCATGGAAGCGCTGAACTGAGGCTGACGACATGAACTACATCTCCACGCGCGGCGCCGGCATCGGCGAGCGCCATACGTTCTCCGACATCCTGCTCGGCGGTCTCGCGAAGGACGGCGGGCTCTACCTGCCGGCCGAGTATCCGACGGTGTCCGCCGACGAGCTCGCGCGCTGGCGCACGCTGTCGTACGCGGATCTCGCGTTCGAGATCCTGTCGAAGTTCTGCGACGACGTGCCGGCCGACGACCTGCGCGCGATCACGCGCCGCACGTATACGGCGGCCGTGTACAGCAACACGCGCCACGGCGAGAACGCGTCCGACATCACGCCGCTGAAGACGCTCGGCACCGAGAACGGTACGGCGCTGTCGCTGCTCGAACTGTCGAACGGCCCGACGCTCGCGTTCAAGGACATGGCGATGCAGTTGCTCGGCAACCTGTTCGAGTACACGCTCGCGAAGCACGGCGAAGCGCTGAACATCCTCGGCGCGACGTCGGGCGACACCGGCAGCGCGGCCGAATACGCGATGCGCGGCAAGGCCGGCGTGCGCGTGTTCATGTTGTCGCCGCACAAGAAGATGAGCGCGTTCCAGACGGCGCAGATGTTCAGCCTGCAGGATCCGAACATCTTCAATCTCGCGGTCGAAGGCGTGTTCGACGACTGCCAGGACATCGTGAAGGCCGTGTCGAACGATCACGCGTTCAAGGCGCGGCAGAAGATCGGCACGGTCAATTCGATCAACTGGGCGCGCGTCGTCGCGCAGGTCGTGTACTACTTCAAGGGCTACTTCGCGGCGACGCGGTCCAACGACGAGCGCGTGTCGTTCACAGTGCCGTCGGGCAACTTCGGCAACGTCTGCGCGGGCCACATCGCGCGGATGATGGGGCTGCCGATCGCGAAGCTGGTGGTCGCGACCAACGAGAACGACGTGCTCGACGAGTTCTTCCGCACCGGCGCGTATCGCGTGCGCAGCGCCGAGAACACCTATCACACGAGCAGCCCGAGCATGGACATCTCGAAGGCATCGAACTTCGAGCGTTTCGTGTTCGACCTGCTCGGCCGCGATCCGGCCCGCGTGATGCAACTGTTCCGCGACGTCGAGGAGAAGGGCGGCTTCGATCTCGCGGCGAGCGGCGATTTCGCGCGCGTCGCCGAATTCGGTTTCGTGTCCGGCCGCAGCAGCCACGCCGACCGCATCGCGACGATCCGCGATGTGTTCTCGCGCTACGACACGATGATCGATACGCATACGGCCGACGGCGTGAAGGTCGCGCGCGAGCATCTGGAGGCCGGCGTGCCGATGGTCGTGCTCGAGACGGCGCAGCCGATCAAGTTCGGCGAGACGATCCGCGAAGCGCTCGATCGCGAAGCCGAGCGGCCGGCCGCATTCGACGGGCTCGAGGCGCTGCCGCAACGTTTCGAGGTCGTGAAGGCCGACGCGCAGCAGGTGAAGGACTTCATCGCCGCCCATACGGGCGCATGACGCGCGGCCGGGCCTGCGTGCCCGGTCGTGCAGAACGGCCGGAATGCCGATTCGTCGAACGGATCGGGGTTCCGGCCGTTTCGTTTGGCCCGTGTTTGGCCCGTGGCATCGCATGTGGCGCGAAAGAAGTGCCGGACCCGCGAATTCGCGCCGATCACGGTGTTCGCATGCCCGCCATATCGCGCGTCCGCGTGGCGGCGTCGCTACAATGACGTATTGACTTCAACGATCCCCGATTCCATCGATGTCGAACCCGAATCCCGCGGCGCCGCGCACGCCGATGCTGTCGACCGCCGAGGCGCTCGCCGCGCTGCTCGATGCCGCGAAGCCGCTGCCCGGCGCCGAAACCGTCGCCACCCTCGACGCCCTCGGCCGCGTGCTGGCGGCCGACGTGAGCTCGCCGCTCGACGTGCCGCCGATGCACACGAGCGCGATGGACGGTTATGCGGTGCGCGTCGCCGACCTGCTGCACGGCGATCGACGCTTGCCGGTGTCGCAGCGCATTCCGGCCGGTCATCCCGCCGCGCCGCTCGCGGCCGGTACGGCCGCGCGGATCTTCACCGGCGCGACGGTGCCGCCCGGCGCCGATGCCGTCGTGATGCAGGAGCAGACGTCGGCCGACGGCGACGCGGTCGAGATCCTGCATACGCCGAAGGCAGGCGAATGGATCACCGCGCAGGGCGCGGACATCCGTCAGGGTGCGGTGATCCTGCCGGCCGGCACGCGGCTCACGCCGCAGGCGCTCGGCCTGGCCGCATCGGTCGGCTGCGCGCAACTGTCGGTCGTGCGGCGGATTCGCGTGGCGGTGTTCTTCACCGGCGACGAACTGACGATGCCCGGCGAGCCGCTGAAGCCCGGCGCGATCTACAACTCGAACCGCTTCACGCTGCGCGGGCTGCTCGAGCGGCTCGGCTGCCACGTGACCGACTACGGGATCGTGCCCGACTCGCTGGCCGCGACGCGCGATACGCTGCGCGCGGCCGCCCGCGATCACGACGTGATCCTGACGAGCGGCGGCGTGTCGGTCGGCGACGAGGATCACGTGAAGCCGGCCGTCGAGGCCGAAGGGCGGCTCGCGCTGTGGCAGATCGCGATGAAGCCCGGCAAGCCGCTCGCGTACGGCGCGGTGCGCCGCGACGACGAGCGCGCCGACGCGCATTTCATCGGCCTGCCCGGCAACCCCGTCTCGAGCTTCGTCACGTTCCTGCTGTTCGTGCGGCCGTTCCTGCTGCGCCTGTCCGGCGTGCGCGACGTCGCGCCGCGCGCGTTGTCGCTGCGTGCCGATTTTTCGCAGAGCAAGGGCGACCGGCGCAACGAATTCCTGCGTGCGCGCGTCAATGCAGCCGGCGGTCTCGACCTGTTCCCGAACCAGAGCTCGGCCGTGCTCACGTCGACGGTCTGGGGCGACGGCCTGATCGACAATCCGCCGCAGCACGCGATCAGCGCGGGCGAGACCGTGCGTTTCATTCCGTTTTCCGAATTGCTGTCGTAACGCGGCGGCTCCCCGAACCATGAAGATTCAGCTGAAATTTTTTGCAAGCGTGCGCGAAGCACTGGGCGTGGCCGACGAAGAAGCCGACGTGCCGGACAGCGTGACGACCGTCGGCGACGTGCGCGCGTGGCTGCGCGTGCGCGGCGGCGCGTGGGCCGACACGCTCGCCGAAGGGCGCGCATTGCGCATGGCATGCAACCACGAGATGACCGACCCGGACACGCGGATCACCGAAGGTTGCGAGGTCGCGTTCTTCCCGCCGGTGACGGGCGGTTGAGCTTGCATGGGGCTCGAGTAAGCGCTAAAGGGCCAACTCGGGTCGACCGCGATGCATGGGACCAGAGTAAGCGCTAAAGCGCCAACTCGGGTCGACCGCGATGCATGGGACCCAAGTAAGCGCTGAAGCGCCAACTCGGGTCGACCGCGATGCATGGGACCCGAGTAAGCGCTAAAGCGCTAACTCGGGTCGACAGGAGCAGACGATGGCTATGGTACGAGTCCAGACCGACGATTTCGATCTGAATGCCGAAGTGGCGGCATTGCGCGCGCGCAACCCGAAGATCGGCGCGCTCGCGTGCTTCGTCGGCACGGTGCGCGACCTGAACGAAGGCGATGCGGTCGCCGCAATGGAGCTCGAGCACTATCCGGGAATGACCGAGAAGGCGCTCGAGAAGATCGCGGCCGAGGCCGGCCGGCGCTGGCCGGGCATCGACGTCGCGATCGTGCATCGCGTCGGCAGGCTGCTGCCGCTCGACCAGATCGTGATGGTCGCGACGGTCGCGTCGCACCGCGGCGATGCGTTCGCGTCGTGCGAGTTCGTGATGGACTATCTGAAGACCGAAGCGCCGTTCTGGAAGAAGGAAACGACGCCGGACGGCGAGCGCTGGGTCGATGCGCGCAGTACCGACGATGCCGCGCTCGCGCGCTGGGGCGTCGAGTCGGGCAACACGCCGCGCTGAGCGCGGCGCACGGAGCGATGCGGCGATGTGCCGCATGCGCGTCGTCGTCGTGCGGGAGGGGCGACGGGCGAGGGGCGTTACGCGTCCGGCTCGACGCCGCGCCCGATGATCTTCGTCGGAAACGGCTCGCCGCGGGCGCGCGACGGCAACGCATGCGGATCGTCGCCCGCGTCGGGGCGGCGCGGCGCGATCGCGTCGAGCAGCGCCTGCTGCTCGGGCGGAATCCTGTAGTCCCACCCGAACCGGCTCAACTGCAGGCTCTGCGCGATCCGCAGCGCGGGCTCCATGAAGCGGATCGCCGCGGGCGGCGCGTAGCGCGCCTCGACGGTTTTCAGGAACAGCGACAGCCAGCGGCTGAAATGGGCCGGCTCGATTCCGTCGAGCGGCTGGTGCGCCTGCTGCACGTTGCCGCGATAGCCCTTGATGCCGAGCACGAGGCTCGACCAGAACGTCACCATCTTCGGCAGATGATCGTCCCAGCGACCGGCCAGTTTCGCATCGAACACGGGCCCGAGCAGCGGATCGGCGCGCACGCGGTCGTAGAACGCGTAGACGAGATCGCGGATGTTGTC